>CAZSXB010000029.1:0-27175 GCA_964611155.1 uncultured Thermotogaceae bacterium | reverse complement strand
TGGATGTTCATGAAGCTCCAGGTGCATCACCAAACAACGACAAGGCTTTGAAGCAGGGGAATGTTATCACTATCGAGCCTGGCATCTATATCCCGGGTGAATTCGGAGTGAGAATTGAAGATGATGTGGTGATCCAGGAGAATGGGATTGAATTGCTAACGTCATTTGAAAGAGGATTGATGGTCTTGTGATTCAGGAGGTACTGCGTGGTTGAAGTAGGTAGCATTCGAAAGGGTATGGCATTGATCGTCGAAAACGAAATCTACTTCGTTCTTGATGTCAACAAGCATTTTACAGGAAGAGGAAGCGGAATAATCAGAACGAAGTTGAAGAATATTAAAACCGGATACGTTCGAGAGTTCAAGTTCAACAGCGGAGAAAAGGTGGAAGAAGCAGCTCTTTCACTGAGAAAGACGCAGTTTCTCTACAGAGATGGGCCACACTTTCATTTCATGGATCTTGAGACTTTTGAGCAATATGTTCTATCAGAGGAAGAGATCGGTGATTCGCTCTACTACATCAAAGAAGGAATGGAGACCGATTTGCAGTTTCATGATATGACACCCATAGGCATTGTTCTTCCAAATGCGGTTATTCTTGAAGTGGTTGATACAGCACCAAGCCACAAAGGAGACACCGTTACTGGCGGTGGAAAGCCTGCTGTATGTGATACCGGGTTGAAACTGAGTGTACCGTTTTTCATTGAAGTTGGTCAGAAGATTAGAGTTGATACAAGAACTGGAGAGTACCTGGAAAAGGCGTGACAAGGAGGGATTCATGTGAATTACGAAGCCGGCGATCTCGGAAACATCGAGATCTCAGATGCTGTCATTCGTGATCTGGCTGTTCATTCTTACATGGAGTTCATAAAGGCAACTTTTAAGGATCAAAGAGCAAAACGGGAAGCAAAGTCAGCAGTCGAAATCGAAGTGATCGATCGCGACCCTGAAGATAAGGTCATTCGCATCGATATCAACACCAAGGTCAAATACGGTGAACCTATTCCTGATTTTGCAAGAAAGATGCAGGAGAAACTCAAACATGATGTTGAAACTTACAGTGGTCTGAAGGTTGACGAGGTTTCTGTAACTGTGGAAGACGTGTATGACTACGTAGAGGAAATCTCTGAAGAACCCGAAGAGGCGCCAAATACAGAGGATACCCCTTCAGAAGAAAAGGAAGATGGTTCAGCAGACACCGAAGATAATAAGAAAGAAGAATAGAGAGAGCGAGCAATTCAAGGATGAATAAGCTTCGCCAGAGAACGCTGATGCGTGAAGTGGTGTTCATAACAATATACCAGCTCGATTACGGAATAGACATGGCGGACCTGAAGGCTTTCTTACGCCGCGAATCAGTAAGAGCGGGGCTGGATAACGAGAACAGAGATCGCGCAGTGAAGTACTTCGATGATATTGCAATGCTGAGAGGCAGGATAGATGAGGTCGTAAAAATCCATCTGGATAACTGGGACTTTGACAGATTATCAAGTATCGACAGAAATGTGATGCGGCTCGGAGCATACGAACTTATTTATGTGGGCGATGTTCCTGTGGAGGTTACACTTGATGAGTCTGTGGAAATCGCGAAGAAATTCGGAACAGGGCGCGGCGGAAGATTTGTGAACGGTGTGCTAAACCGTATTGCCGCTGAAAATGTACCTGCTGTAAAACGCAACCTTTAGGAGGTGTTCTTTTGCTAACGGATCTGGAGATAGCGCAGAAAGCCACACTAGCAAATATCAATGAGATTGCGACGCGAGCAGGAATACCCGAGGAGTATCTGAGACCATACGGAAAGCACATAGCAAAAGCCTCTCATCACCTTGGAGAAGACCTCAAGGAGAAGCCGGATGGAAAGCTTGTGCTGGTGACTGCTATGTCACCCACCAGTGCCGGAGAAGGGAAAACAACGACCTCAATTGGTCTGTCAATGGCCTTGAACAGACTCGGGCACAGGAGTATTGTCACCCTGAGAGAACCTTCACTTGGGCCGATTATGGGTATTAAGGGTGGTGCCGCCGGCGGAGGGTATTCACAGGTCCTGCCGATGGAGGAGATCAACCTTCACTTCACAGGTGATATCCATGCCGTCACAACGGCGCATAACTTGCTTTCTGCAGTAATCGATGCTCATCTGAAGTTCGGAAACAAACTTGACATCGAACCAACCCAGATTTACTGGCCAAGAGCGATGGACATGAATGATCGTGCCTTGAGAGATATCATAGTTGCTCTGGGCGGAAAAGCGAACGGTTATCCCCGAGAAGACGAGTTCGTTATTACTGCTGCTTCTGAGATCATGGCTATTCTTTGTCTTGCAAAAGATCTTGAAGACCTTAAAAAGCGCCTTGGAAACGTAGTTTTCGCAAGTAACAAGAAGAGAGAGTTTGTGACCGCGCGGGATCTCAACGTGCATGGAGCTATGGCGGCCCTTCTGAAGGATGCCCTTGATCCAAACCTTGTTCAGACAATTGAAGGAACCCCGGCTTTCGTTCACGGTGGACCATTTGCAAACATTGCTCATGGGACGAATACAATAATGGCCACAAAAACGGCTCTGAAGCTTTGTGATGTTGTGATAACTGAAGCAGGGTTCGGTGCTGATCTCGGTGGCGAGAAATTCCTGGATTTTGTATGCCCTGAGGGGGGGTTCACTCCTTCGGCAGTAGTTATTGTTGCATCAATAAGGGCATTGAAGGCAAATGGCGGGGTCACAAAACAAGAGCTTGACAAAGAAGACACAGATGCCCTGGCGCTAGGCTTCGAGAACCTAAGGGTTCACTATGAGAACATGAGAAAATATAGAGTTCCAGTGGTTGTAGCACTGAACGAGTTCTCAGGTGATTCTTCAGCTGAGAAAGAGCTCTTTGATTCATTGTGCAAGGAAGGGGAAATACAGTATGAGGGCTCAAACGTATGGGCTAAAGGTGGTGAAGGAGGAGAGAAATTGGCCAGAATGGTTATGAGAGCAACCGAAGAAGAGGCAGACTTCTCACCTCTTATAAAGCGGGACATGCCGGTTGAAGAAAAGCTTGAAACGCTGGCCAAAGAGATTTACAGAGCAGGTTCCGTTGAGCTCACTGCTGCAGCGAAGTCAAGTCTCAAACGTATAAAGAAGAACGGCTTCTCTGATTACCCACTAATAGTAGCGAAGACGCAGTATTCGATTTCCGACGACGAGAAACTCACAGGTGCACCGAGCGGATATCCCTTCACGGTAAGAGACTTTTCTCTATCAGCAGGTGCTGGCTTTGTCGTTGCAATAAGTGGTTCTATAATGAGAATGCCTGGTCTTCCCGCAACTCCAAATGCTGAAGTCATAGATATCGACAAAGCGGGAAAGATAACAGGCCTATTCTAGGTGGTATTATGACGAATATACTTAGTGGGAAAGATGTATCCAGCAAGATATATGACGAGCTTAGACACACCTTGTCCAGAGCAAGTGTGCTTCCAAGGATGGTCCTGTATAGTGATCAACCCGATGCCGCAACGAGGTCTTATATGAAGTCCATAGTCACACAGGGAGAGAAGCTCGGAATCAAGGTGGAGGTCCTTCAAGCAACAGAATCAGTAGAGAAAGATATGATCTCCCTGAACGAATCCGATGATGTTGCGGGTGTGATGATTATGCATCCCTTCAAGGATGCAAACGAGATGACAGCCCTCAGACTACTCAAGCAGGAGAAGGACCTGGAAGGGAGAACGGCAAAGAACCTTGGTGCCGTTGTAGAAGGTGACTGGCTATTTGCTCCTCCAACCGCCGAGGCTGTAATGGAAATTCTTGACTACTACAATATCGAAGTCTCGGGGAAAGACGTCGCGATTGTTGGCAGATCAACTACCGTCGGGAAACCTCTGGCAATGATGTTGCTCAAGAAAGGGATCGATGCCACAGTAACTGTCTGTCACTCCCGAACCACCAAACTGGAAGAGAAAACCAAAGCTGCTGAGATTTTGGTCTGTGCTGTTGGAAGAGCAGGCTTTGTCACGCGCAACATGGTTAGGAAAGGCTCAACAGTAATAGATGTCGGGATTAATTTCGAGCACGGTAAGCTGGTTGGAGATGTTGCTTTTGACGAAGTGAAAGATGTAGTCAAGGAGATCACCCCGGTGCCTGGAGGCATAGGAAGCGTTACTACAGCTGTTCTGTTCAGACATTATGGAACTTCGTTGAGGCTGATGGAGGAAGGACACTGATGGAGCAAAACCTTCTTTGGAAGAGGCTCGGTTCGATGAGTTCGAGGGAGCTCACGCTTCTTGCATCTGAGCTCAGAAGAATAATCACCGAAACGGTCGCAGCCAATGGAGGCCATCTTTCGTCAAATCTCGGAACTGTAGAACTGACAATTGCTCTTTACAGGGTGTTTGATCCTGAGAATGACTACATCATATGGGACACAGGTCATCAAGCATATGCACACAAGCTTCTGACAGGGAGATATGATAGCTTTCATTCATTGCGGAGAATGAATGGAATTAGCGGATTCTTGAGGCGTTCAGAGAGCCCATTTGATGTTTTTGGGGCAGGTCACGTAGGTACGGCTATTGCTGCTGGGCTGGGGATAGAAGCTGCTTTGCAGAAGGGTTCAGAGCGCTCTATAGTGGCTGTCGTTGGTGATGGTGCAATGACTTCGGGAAACAGTTTGGAGGCTCTTAATCAGATTGATCATCTTAAGTCATCCATCAAAGTTGTCTTGAATGACAATGGCATGAGCATAAGCAAGAATGTTGGGAGGCTCTCCAGTGTGCTAAATGAAATGAGACTGAAGAGACTCTACCGATCGATAAAGGGCGACGTGAAGGATACCCTTGAACTGATGCGCCTTGATGGAGTGGAATCTGTGATTTCTAGAATAAAAACAGGGCTTAAGCAAACGATACTTGGCGCAAATCTCTTTGAAGATATGGGACTGAATTACATAGGGCCAGTAGACGGACATGACATTAAGGAGTTGGAAGCAGTCTTCGCTGCTGTCAAAGATTTCGCGGAACCTTTCCTGGTTCACGTTGTAACAAATAAGGGGCGAGGAGTTGATTATGCAGAGAGAGATTCAATCACATTTCATAGCATCGGCAGCTTTGATCCCGAAACTGGAGATATTCATGCGTCAAATCAGATCTCTTATAGCGAAGTATTCGGGGAGACAATGAAGGCCATTGCAGAGAAAGACTCCAGGGTATGCGGTATAACCGCAGCCATGCCAGATGGTACAGGACTCAGTGTCATGTCAAGGAAGTTCCCTCAAAGGGTGCACGATCTGGGAATCACAGAGCAGCTTTGTGCTACTTATGCTGCAGGGATGGCGACACAGGGCATGAAGCCCGTTTTCGCAGTTTATTCAACGTTCTTGCAGAGAGCTTTTGACCAGGTAATTCACGATATCTGCATTCAGAGACTGCCTGTTCTGTTCTGTGTCGACCGTGCCGGGATTGTTGGAAATGACGGGCCAACACATAACGGTGTGTTCGATATCGCTTTTTTGTCAATGACTCCGAACATGACCGTCCTATGTCCGAGTAGCCTTCAGGACCTTGCAGATACGCTCTATACCTTGTTGTTGTGTGAAGAGCTGAAAGGTCCGACTGCAGTTCGTTACCCAAGGTGCCAGGAGAGTGGTGATGCAGGTTCAATCGTCTCCATGATGAAAAGGATTAACCTTCACAGGTGGCAGAAGTTGGTTGGTGGCAGAGGGATTGCAGTCCTTGCAACAGGAAGCATGGTTGCTCCAGCAGTCAAAGCCGGAACTGATGAGGAGGCCGCTGTATTCGATTGCAGAAGCGTCAAGCCACTCGATGAACAAACCCTGCTGTCTCTTGCCCGGAACTTTGATGCAATCGTTACAATCGAAGAAGGAATACTTCATGGAGGATTTGGTTCGTCGGTTACAATGGCTCTGAACGAAATCGCATACGAGGGCATTGTAAGGAATATTGGCATAGACGATTGTTTCAGTGATCACGGATCCAGAAATGAAATACTCTCGTTGCTCTCGCTTGATTATACAGGGCTGAGGAGGCAAATACGTAAGATAAGGGGTGAACTGTGTGCTCATAACCACAGAATTCGGAAAGATTGAGATCTCGCTCCAGGCTATAAGCTCAATAATCAAAAAGGTCGTATCTGAGTCATATGGACCCGTAAATGTAGGATCAGGAAGCCACAGTTTCTTCGGGAAGCTCTTTGGTGGAGAAGATAGTCGCAAAGGGATACGCGTTATCGAAGAGATTGACGGTAGTCTGGAAATCGACATAGATCTCGTATTAGAGTACGGCATGCGTATTCCCACAGTTGTTGAGAACATTCAGGAGAATGTTTTTCACAGATTGAAAGAATTGACTGAAGCCAACAATGTAAGGGTGAATATCCACGTGATTGGCTTGCAAGACTAGCGAGGGTCTATCATGAAAAGACTGAGTGGGAAGTTCTTTGTCACGGCCTTTCGAAAGGCTGCAGAACGTTTATTGGTGAATAAGGATGAAATCAATGTCTTAAATGTCTTTCCAGTCCCTGACGGTGATACCGGGTCCAATATGTCTGCGGCAATGATGGAGGCGTGTGAATACCTGGATAAACTAAACAACGAAGATCTTCCGTCAGTTCTTGAAGCTGTCAAGAACGGCATGCTTATGGGTGCTCGTGGAAACTCCGGCGTAATTTTATCGCAGATATTCCGGGGTTTCGCTGAAGGCGTGAACGGAAAGAAGGTCATTGGAACCAGGGCGTTTTCTGAGGCCCTGATGCGAGCTAAGGATGTCGCTTACAAATCAGTGATGAAACCTGTTGAAGGGACTATGCTCACAGTAATCCGAGTTCTTGCCGAGAAGTCAAATGAGGAGTTTGGCGAAATCGAGGAGTTTGGCGACTATTTCAGGCGCCTCACTCAAATCGCTTTTGATGTCGTAGAGAAGACCCCTTCAATGCTTCCAAGACTGAGAGAGGCTGGTGTCGTTGATGCTGGGGGGAAAGGTCTCGCCTATATTATTGAAGGGTTCAGGATGGCTATCGAAGGTGACACAGACAGTGGGATGCTGATGGAGGAACGCGCAATAACCGCGGGCTCTTCTGCTGAGCGTATAGTAGAGATTGCGCGAGAAGAGCTCAGATTCACGTATTGTACCGAACTCGTCATCAGATTAAACAGTGACGTTGAGGAATCTACAACAACAAAAACACTAAAGAGTTTCCTACAAGAGATGGGAGACTCGATAGTTGTTGTAAATCAGGACGACCTTATCAAGATACATGTTCATACAGATCATCCGGGTGATGTTATTGAGAGATTTATCAGTCATGGCTCGCTGCAGAAAGTGAAAATCGACAACATGAAACTGCAGCATGAGCACGTCGTTGACATACAGCATGAGAAGGAAGCCGGGTTACCTGGAAGTGGCAAGAAGAACGGTATCGTATCTGTATCTCCGGGCGAAGGACTCAGTGAAATAATGCGAAGCCTTGGGGCAGATTATCTTGTCAAGGGTGGTCAGACAATGAATCCCAGCCTCAAGGATCTTATTGAGGCGATACATAAGGTGCGTTCGGAGACCGTTATAGTTCTTACCAACAATCCCAACATTCTTCTTACTGCAAGGGAAGCTGCGAATAATGTCATGGATCAGTTTCCACACAAGAAGGTTTCTATTTTGCCAACAAAGAACATTCAAGAAGGTATTGCTGCGTTGACTGCTTACAACGACCTCCTGGAAAGTGACGAGCTGATAGCTGAGATGGAAGAAGCAATGGATAATCTTATATCGATTTCCGTTACTCACATCATAAGAGACTCGAAGATCAAGGGAGTAAAGGTAAGAAAAGGTGATTATGTGGCTCTCGACCGACGCGATCACGTGCTTTCCTCAGGAAGAAGATTGGAAAAAACTGTTCTCGAAGCGATCAAGAAAGCTCTCACTGATCAGGAGGGCAAAGAAGTTGCAACGATCTTCTATGGCCAGGAAGTAAAAGAGGAGCACGCCGTCAAGCTACTTGAGGGCCTTTCAGAAGAGTTCGAGGAACTTGAATTTGAGATGCACTACGGCGGTCAGCCATATTACTACTATCTCATTTCTATCGAGTGACGGAGGCCAAATGTATCTACAGGAACTCATAAGCAGGCTGAATGACTTCTGGTCGCAACATGGTTGTCTCGTCGATCAACCTTATGATATGGAGATCGGTGCAGGAACCTTTCATCCATCTACTTTTCTGCGTTCTCTAGGTAAGAAACCGTGGAGAGTAGCTTTTGTTCAGCCTTGTAGAAGACCAACTGACGGAAGATATGGGGAAAACCCGATGAGAATGCAGCGCTATTTCCAGTACCAGGTAATAATAAAGCCAGCTCCCGAAGATTCGCAGGAAATCTACATCGACTCTCTCAAAGCGCTTGGAATAGATCCTCTTGATCATGATGTAAGGTTTGTCGAAGACAACTGGGAATCACCAACCTTGGGTGCCTGGGGCGTTGGCTGGGAAGTCTGGCTAAATGGTTCAGAGATTACTCAGTTCACTTATTTCCAGCAACTTGGAGGACTTGATGTCGACCTTGTTTCACTTGAGATTACCTATGGCATTGAGAGACTCGCCATGTATCTTCAGGGAAAGAAAGACGTCTTTGACATAGACTGGAATGAAAACTTCAAGTACGCAGAAGTCTTCAAAGAAAACGAAAGGCAGTTCTCTACGTATAATTTCGAGATTGCCGGCATTGATTTTCTTTTCTCGCTTTATGAGTCATACAAGCAGGAATTTGAAAGGTGTATGGATGCAGGGCTTTTCCTTCCTGCGTATGATTACATGATGAAGTGTTCTCACACGTTTAATTTGCTCGACGCCAGAAATGCAATAAGTGTTGCACAACGACAGACATTTATTAAGTCTATTAGAGATATGGCCAGAAAAGTTGCCAGGGCTTATGTTACCTCGGAGGATGCAGAAAATGAAACAGAGTAATTCTCTGCTCGAAATAGGAGTCGAAGAGCTTCCTTCAACGGAGATAGATTTTCTGATTCAACAGCTTATTAGAAGACTACCTGAATTGCTAGAGAGAGAACGGATCAGTGCCGAACGTTTCAAAGTGTTCTATTCAGCAAGAAGGTTTGGTGTTCTCATATATGGCCTTGTGGACCGCCAAGAAAGCTACATTCAGGAAAAGCGTGGTCCGAGTTGTTCGATAGCTTTCAAGAACGAAAAACCCACGAAGGCACTGGAAGGCTTTTTGAGATCAAATGAAGCTTCTGTTGAAGACATAGAAGTCCGCAGAGAAGGAGACAGGGAATACGTGTTCTTGACCAGAAACGTTGAAGGATTACCGGCGTCCATTATTCTTAATAAGCTTTATAGAGAACTGATCGAATCTCTGGAATTCAGGAGACCGATGCGTCTACCTGCTACCAACGAGAGGTTTGTAAGGCCCGTCAGGTGGATCGTTGCAATGCTCAATGATGAAGTTCTTGATCTTGAGCTGTTTGGGAAGAGAGCTGGTAAGCATAGTAGCGGTCATCGTTTCCTGTCGGGGGAACTTGAGGTAAACCCTTTCTCGTACTTTGACGATCTAAGAAGCGCTTATGTAATAGCTGACCAGGATGAACGCAGAGACAAAGTCGAACACTCGCTTAAGGAGCTTGAGTCTTCTCTAAAGGCGAGAATCCCAGTTGAACAAGATCTTCTTGAAGATGTCGTGAAACTGACGGAGTACCCTACTGCTGTACCTGGTAGTTTTGACAAGAAGTATCTGGATCTTCCCTCTGAAGTAATAACCGTGTCACTTAAAACACATCAGAGAACATTCCCTGTCTATTCTTCCGAAGGAATAAGTAACTCCTTTGTGGCTTTCCAGGATGGCAGAGAAGATAGGAAGGGAAACATACGTCTGGGATACGAAGAAGTTATCAATGCAAGGCTTGAAGATGCCCACTTCTACTATTTCAGAGACCTTTCAGAGCCTTTGGAGAACTACGTAGAGAAGCTCAAAGGGATTCTCTTCCAGGCAGGATTAGGAACCCTGTATGACAAGACACAAAGAACAAGAGAGATAGCAGGAAGAATCCTTGAGCTTCTCGAAGCAAGCACTGAAGAGACCAGAAAGGTTGACAGGACAGCTCTCTTGTGTAAGGCAGATCTTGCAACAAGAATGGTGCAAGAGTTTCCTGAGCTTCAGGGGACCATGGGTAAGATCTATGCGGAGGACTGTGGGGAGGCTCGAGAAGTTGCATTAGGCATCCGCGATCATTACACAGATAGTGATTCACATAGTGTCTGTCTTTCTGCGCTCGTTGTATCTGCTGCCGACAAAATCGATACTGTTGCAGGCAATTTCGCAGTAGGCAACAGGCCTTCTTCTTCAAAAGACCCATACGCCCTCAAGAGAAAGGTCGACATTATCTTGCGAATACTGTCAGATTCAGGTTGGGATATTGACCTTAGAGACCTTTTTGAGATCACAACCGGTTTTCTCGACAACGTCTCATCTACTTCAATGTCTGATCTTAATGAGTTCTGTGAGAACAGATTCAGGTTTTTCCTGGAAAGTCGAGGTTACTCCTATAAAGTGAGTAAGGCAGTTTCTTCCTGGTGGTGGAACCCTTATCGGGGATCGGAAATCGCCGCTGCAATTGTTGACGCAATGGAGGAGAGAGTCCTCGAAGACATCATGGTCGCTTTCGAGCGAGTGCATAACATCTCGAAAGACCATGAAAGTGTCGAGTACGATGGTCGGCTGATCCGAGAGGATGCTGAAAAGAAGCTCCTGAACTGCTTCATGACGATCAAAGACAGAGTGACAGATGCGTTGAACAGACGCCTCTTCGATAAGGCGCTAAAAGATGCTTCCAAACTCAGGAAACCTGTAGATGACTACTTCGACAATGTCTTCGTAATGGATAATCAAATTGACATACGCCTGAACCGTCTGGGTTTTCTGAAAGCCATCGATGAGCTCTTCCTGCAGATCGCAGATTTTTCACCTCTTCTGGGCAACTCTATTGCAGATGGAAAAACATTATAGGGCCGGGACCGTCACACTCGTTGGCAGGACAAACGTTGGCAAGTCATCGTTACTGAACAGGGCGATTGGGGAGAAGGTCGCGATCGTCTCTGACAAACCTCAAACAACAAGAAATCGAATTGCTGGAATACTTACAAATGAGCGGTTTCAGGCTGTTATCTATGATACCCCGGGTATTCACAAACCCCTTCACAGACTTGGTGAATACCTGGTACGAGTTGCTTATGGTGCATTATCGGGGGTAGACCTGGTGGTCGCAGTTGTTGACGCTTCAGAACGCCTAACTCTCCAGGACAAACGTGTAGCCAGCTTGATCGAGAGAAGCAGCTCTCCATTCATGCTAGTTCTGAACAAAATAGATCTTTGCAGGAATGAAGAGAGACTTGAAGAGTTGATGGCGGATTGCAGGTTGCAGTTTCCTTCTGCCCGCGGGATCTATCAAATCTCTGCTATTACAGGTAAAGGTGTAGATGATTTGCTGTTGGCAATTGCGGGTTTCCTACCGGAAGGTCCTCCATTATTCCCTGAAGATATTGTTTCAGATAAGCCTCTGAAATTCATGATTGCAGAAATCGTAAGGGAGAAGATACTACAGACCACGAGAGAAGAAGTCCCGCACTCATGTGGAATCTACCTGCAGGAGCTTGAATATAGAGGCGACGGAACGCTCTACGTTCTTGCTGATATTGTTGTCGAAAGGGATAGTCAGAAGCCCATAATAATCGGAAGAGGCGGCAGACAGATCAAGGAAATCGGAGTCCAAGCACGCAGGGATATAGAGTACCTTTCTGATCGAAAAGTCTTTCTAGAGCTCTTTGTGAAAGTCAGGAAGAACTGGAGGGAAAAGGACTCCATGATTCAGGAGTACA
Organism: uncultured Thermotogaceae bacterium; assembly: GCA_964611155.1. Taxonomy (GTDB): domain Bacteria; phylum Thermotogota; class Thermotogae; order Petrotogales; family Kosmotogaceae; genus UBA9910. The sequence goes on along the minus strand of CAZSXB010000029.1, from coordinate 15,304 downwards.
CAGGACTCAGAGATGAAGTGGATTGACGAGGTGATGTTGTGGACAGAAAAGTGCTAACACTCTGGCTACTTCTCTTAATGATGGTTCTGCTGAATGCTGATCAGATGGTAATAGCTCCTAATATCACCGAGGTACAGGAAGAATTTGGAATCACAACGCGTGAAATCGGTCTGATTCAGGGAACATTCACTGTTGTAGGTGCACTGATAAGCTTATTCTGGGGTTATATGTCGGACCGCTTCTCAAGAAGGAGGCTGATGCTTTTCAGTGTGCTTGTAGGCGAGATCCCATGCTTTCTTTCAGCCTTCGTCCAGACTTATCCCCAGCTGTTTCTTACTCGTGCACTCACAGGTATTGGGGTCGGCGCACTATTTCCTCTTGTCTTCTCATATGCAGGAGATTCGTTTCAGGAGAAGGAGCGTGCAAAGGTCAATGCCTTCCTCTCAACAGCGATCTCTCTCGGTGCCATTGTCGGCATGGTTGTGGCAGGTTTCACAGGCGGTACACTGGGGTGGAGACTGCCGTTTATAATCGTGTCTGTTCCCAATGTTTTTCTCGTTCTCTTGTTCTATGCTGTATCAGAAGAACCCAAACGAGGGGCATCAGAAGTTGCCGTCGGTGATCTGGTAGAACAGGGGTATACCTACACAGCCAAGGTGAGACTATCAGACTACAAGAATATATTCAGGATAAGGACCAATCTTGTCCTCTTCATACAGGGAATACTTGGTACCATACCCTGGGGGGCAATTCCCTACTTCCTTGTGAGCTTCCTTGAAACAGCGAAGGGATTGACAAAGGAATCGGCAACTCTCGTCTTCATCTTCTTCGGAGTTGGGAACGTTCTCGGGATATTCTTCGGAGGGCTCGTTGGAGGTTGGCTTTACAAGAAGAAACCGGCATACATGCCACTTTTCTCAAGTATCACCACTGCTGCGGGTACGTTTACAGCTCTGGCAGCCTTGAATTTCCCACCAGTCACTGGCCCGGGTTCATTTGCGATACTATCAGGCCTGGGAGCCCTGGCGGCAGCAACTGCTTCAATGACTGGTCCTAACATCAAGACCATGGTTATGAACAGCAATGAACCTGAGAACCGTGGGAGGATCTTCTCTGTTTTCAATCTTACTGACTCCCTCGGGGTTGGCTTCGGACAGTTTTTTGCAGGGGTAGTAGCAGCGGGTATTGGATCTGTCGGAGCAGCGCTAAATATATCCGCACTCTTCTGGCTACCATGTTCAGCTATCTTGCTTGTTGCAGTTAAGAGTCTCCCTCAAGACAGACGCAGATTGATGAAAAAGATGACCCGCCGGGCAGAGTCCATGCTTGAGAGCACGTAGTTGTCAAGGGTGTAAAACTCCCTCGGGATCAGTGTTAACGCATGATAGCTGTTTCGCTGGTATATAATCATATTGCTGAAGTAACCCTCAGACCGCTTCGCTGCCCTGAAAAGGGCAGCAATTTTTATTTTCTGCATATCCGAGTCGCTGCCTGGCCTTGCCAGTAACAGCAGCATCTGATATTCTAGTCGCGAAGTCATCGTTTGCTACTAACAGGTGGTCCAATGAGTCATTCTTCTGAAGATGCGGCAAAGACAAGAAAATACTCGCTCGTTGAAGGTGCAGTATACAACGGCTTTTTTGTGATCACTCAGGGTTTTCTTGTGACTGGCCTGGCACTGCAGTATGGAGCGAGTGAGTTATTCATAGCCATTATCGGTGTTCTCCCTACACTGGCACAGGTAATGCAGCTTCTTGCTCCCGTTGTTCTACAGTATGCGAAGAGCAGAAGAAAAGCAATGCTTGTGACAAGCGCGATTGCGCGCTTCGGATTTGCCCTGATTCCAGTCACCCTTGCTTTTGGAATAACAAACTCATCGCTTCTTCTAACAGTACTTGCAATTACAGCACTCTTCAACAGCTTGACTGGTAATTTCTGGCTTTCCCTGATAAGAGATGCAGTCCCGCCCGAAAAAACCGGGAGGTTCTTTGGAATCAGGAATTTATTCGCTTCCATGATTACTCTCGTAATGACGGTTGTCTACTCTCTGATCCTCGACAAGTTGCCTGGCAGAATGGGTTTCCTTATCGTGACAATAATCGGCGCAGGATTTGCCGCGCTTTCTGTTTATCTTCTCAAAGGTCATAAGGATCTTCCTGTTAAGGTCTACGGTACAGGGCGATTCTTCAAGGAAGTCATGAGCAATTTGAAGTTCAGAGATTTTCTCTTCTTTGCCTTCATCTGGAACATGGGTATAACACTCTCTGCTCCATTTGTCTCATACCATCAGCTGGTGAATCTTCAGCTTGATTACTCTTACCTGAGTGTTATGTCAATCATCGCGGGAATTACCTCAATGGTCTTATTCCCTTTGTGGGGCAGAATAGCTGATGAGATTGGTCATCAAAGCGTTCTCGAGTTTGGAGTTCTTGGTGCTGCTGGAGTGATGTTTTTGTGGTTTACGATCAGCCCTTCCAATTATGCAGTTCTTCTTCCCCTCGATTCGATCCTGACAGGTGTTGTATGGAGCGCAATTAACCTGTGCATGTTCACAACGATCATGAGTTTGATCTCCGGATTAAGGGCTGAACCGTATTTCGCGGTGCTGTCCTTCATAAGTGGTGTTGCAGCTCTAGTCGGGTCTATTTCTGGTGGATTGATTGCTGGTCTGGTAAAGAATGTTGAGATAGTCGTAGCCGGTCATACGATATTCGGAGTTCAGTTTCTGTTCCTAGGTGCCGCAGTTATGAGGGCCACTTCATGGTTCTTCCTGAGGCGTGTCAAAACACCCAAGAAACAGACTGTTACGAGACATGTTATGAATTCCGCATCTGTATTTGGAAGACGGCTTGCCAGCAGACCTTACGAATATGCGGCAAGCCTGATAGAGATTGAACGACAGAGAAGACTGCAGAAGAAACAGAAGGAATCGGAGAATACCGAACATGATGCATAGATGTAACTGAAGTAACTGACGTTTGGTAGAGTTTCGTTGAATTATCACTCAGGGACAAGGCTGGTGAATTGGAGCGTGAATAAGAAGAGTATTGGTCATGATAATCATGAGAAGACTTGCGGAAAGCTGTTTGATACGATCTATGAGATTGTCAGGCGTGTCCCTTCGGGCAGAGTCTCAACATATGGACAGATTGCTACTCTTGCAGGTATTTCTGATGCACGGAAGGTTGGTTATGCAATGAATTCCCTCGAAAGAGATGATGGCGTTCCGTGGCATCGAGTAATCAACTCAAGAGGAAAGATCAGCCTCAGAGATCAATTCATGGCAGAGATTCAACGGCAGATGCTGGAAAACGAAGGAATAGTGTTTGAAGGAGATTCAGTAGATCTATGCACTTATCTGTGGGACCCTCAAGAGTGATACTCATCATATCAATCTGGGAGATGACTGGAAAGGACTCTATCAGCTGCTGGAATTGTTACATACGTGCGGCTTTATCCATGCGTGTTTCCTTGAAACCACGCAGTCTAGTATGATAATATGTAAATGAGATACGGCCAAATGACTAAGACGTTACTGGGGGGATAGGGGGTTGTTAATATTGTGGTTATTGAAGGGCAGAAGATGGTGCCCTTTTTTCATGCCTTCAGAAAACCACCCAAAAGATAATGAGCGGACGAAACGATAACGACCTGCAATAGTGGTATGCTGCGAGCGAACCCGTCAGATTTGCAAGAAGATCACCGTGCTCAAATACGCCTGTGTTAAGGTAAAGATCAGTTAACTCCTTCACAGCACCTACAGCAAGGGTTAGTGCAAGAGCTGGGAGCTCTTCATCAAGAACACCTTGAAAGAATCCGTACAGAGTAAAGCTCACGGAGAAATGCAGATACTTGTCGTAGCCTGTCACTCCAAGCGCAGAGCATGTAACCATTACCAGAATCAAGACCAAAGTCAATAGAAGTTCTAGGCTCTCAGCAAGCATCTAATGCCTCCCGGTAATCATCTCATAGTCTTACTCAATAGCACAATATGTTGCTGGTGACCGCCACGCTTACCTGTGTTTCCTTCAAGTATATAATGGAAAAGATGGGAACTTGTATAGTATGGGAGACACACGGTCTCTCTAATGCACTCAAAGAGATGATCAAACAGGTGCAGGAGGATGAATAGTACTTGCTCATTCGAAAACTCGAAAGAGACGATCTTGAACAACTCATAGAACTTATGAATATCTGCTTTGGAAAGTCTGTTGATCCTCGAGATGCCGGTGTTCACTTTCAATCTGACGATTACTGGAGAGAGGTCTGGGGGGTTGTGTTGGATAACCGTCTTGTTGCTGCGATTGTCAGCCATTTCTGCAGCACTAATGTAAGATGCCGGGCCGTGCGCTCGTTATTCATCCTTCAGTTGGCGACAATTCCATCATTCAGAAAGAGAGGACTGGCGAGTGAGCTTCTTACATATTCAATGAGAAGGTGTCGAGATAAGGGTGTTCCTCTCATTCTTCTCGAACCATTTGATGCCAGTTTTTTCAGGCAATTTGGTTTTGAAAATGTATTCAACTCACTTGAACTCGAGATTCCTGTCAAAGTGTTGCGGGAGGCTTCCTCAGGCAGTATCAAGATCACTGAAGGTTCTATCCTCCACAATGCCCAATTGAAGGCACTGACATTTGAGTACTTTGACAGAAAGATGAAGCATTCACGATTCAACGAATCCCGTGTTCCCGAAGTCTTCTCTAATAGAAGGCATGCGAGCAGCAATAAGCAGGTGGCGATTGCCAGGAACAGTGAAGGTGAGCCAATCGGGATTATTATCTTCAGACAAGAAGGTAGGACCATAATCGTTGAGCTTATAATGTTTGACTCGCTCGAAGCTCTTGAAGCACTGAGTAATTGCCTGCAAAGGTTCTCCACTCAGGTTGACACCGTTAGAATACCAGGAGCTGAGGAGGATTTTCCTTTTGAGCATATTATGAAGAGATCAACAGTACCCGGAGAAGCTATAGTTGCAAGACAATCAAAACCGATAATGGGACGAATAATCGATACCGATCGACTTCTCAACACGATTAAACCTGTTGCTGTTGATGAAGGGCTTTGTGTTGCTGTTGCGGACAGTATGATCAAAGAAAACTCTGGGACTTATCTGCTATCTTCGGACGGTACAGCAAGAACAAGACTGAGACCGGACATTTCAATGAAGCAGAGCGACCTTTGCCTTCTGGCAACTGGTTCAATGAGCGCCATCGAGCTGTTCAGGGAGAAAAGGCTCCGAGTACACTCAGATAGAAGCACATCGTGTATTCAAACAGCGATACCATCTGCAGTGAAAAAACTGGATACATTCTTTCCAAGAATTCCTACAGGCTGGCATTATCTCTAGTCGATTACCCATCAGAAGGAGTTGACAATATCTTGAAGGCAACAGACGTTGTAGAAAGCGAGATTATCGATCTTCTCAAAGAGAATATAGAAGACTGTCCTATTTGCAGAACATCTGAGAAAGCTGTCCGAGGATGGCTGAAAGGAGCTCTTTCAGATCTCCTCCACAACGAGAGCGCGAGAGCAAAACTGAATACTTGCGGTCTTTGCAGGATTCATTCTGATACATTCATTCAGGTAGTAAAGAGTGATTCAAACATTGGGGCTCTCAGTGCGGCAATTATGCTGCGTGATATCCTTCGCTGTCAAATCCAGGATATAAAAGAACTTGAATCTGCGAAGAAGCGCAAGAGACGTATCCTCTCAAAAGCTGGAGACAGCTGCTACCTGTGCAAGGTTTCATCAGACACGGAACAGAGATTTGTCAAAGCCTTCGCGATCTTCTTTAACGAACTGGATGTAAGAAAGGCATATGAGAACTCAAACTGTATAATCTGTGTAGAACACACTCGACAGATGAGCACGATCGAAACGGACTCCAGACGATGGTTTCTTTCAACTCAGCAGAATATGCTTGGAGCTCTTCTTGACGATATGGAAATACTCATAAAGAAACACGATTACAGGAATACTGAACCAATCGGTAGAGAGCGCGCCTCCTGGGTGACAGCAGTCCGGGTAATTGGTGAGCGAGAATAGAATGACCTGTATAGAAAGTGCCTTTCATGATCAGAACTTCATTCCCGTCAGAGCGATTCCTTTTATGAAATAGCGCTGAGCGAAAATGAAGAACACCAGAATGGGCGCTATGACTATACAAGAGCCAGCCATCTGTATGGCAATGTTTTCCCCATACTGTCCCGCCAGCACGGATATCGCAACAGGAAGCGTGTACATTCGTTCGTCCTGGGCGATAATCAAAGGCCATAGGAAAGAGTTCCACGATCCTGTGAATGTGAAGATAGCAATTGTCGATAGAGCTGGTCGACACAGAGGTAAGATGATCTTGAAATAAAGGAATCCCTCTTTTGCCCCGTCCATCTTCGCCGCTTCCAGGAGATCGTCAGGAATGGTAATTATGAACTGACGCATGAAGAATACGTTGAACGCGCTGACCATTGCCGGAAGAATGAGCCCAGCATATGTGTTAATCAGTCCAAGGTGACGCAGCATCAAGAACACAGGGATTATTGTCATCTGGCCAGGAACCATTATCGTAGCAAGAACAAGCAAGAAGAGAGCGTCTCTTCCCTTGAAGCGAAACTTCGCAAAAGCAAAACCCGCCATAGAAGAGAAGAGCACAGAGAGAAGAGTGATAGAACCAGCAACTAAAACGGTATTTATGAAAGGCCTAGCAAAATCAAGGTTCCTGAAAAGGTCGATGTAGTTCTTCAGTGTGGCTTCTGAGGGGATCCATGTTGGTGGAAAGACAAAGATCTCTTTTGGAAGCTTGAAGGAAGTTGATACCATCCAGACAAATGGAATCACCATAATCATTGCTCCAAATATCAGCACAGCATACACTGAAATCTCTTTGAACACAGACTTCTTTGTAATCATTACATCACCACCTAGGAAACCTCTTTTGACAATCGCATTCTTATGAGAGTAATAGTGATAATTATCAAGAACAGCGCTACTGCGAGAGCTGATGCATAGCCGAGTTCGAAGAACCTGAAACCCTGTCTATACAAATAGAGCACAACTGATAGTGTTGAATTCAATGGGCCTCCTTCTGTAAGCATGTACGGCTCTTCAAACAGCTGTAAGTAACCAATCAACATCATTATCGTGACGAACAGCATCGTGGGCCTGAGCATCGGAATGGTGATGTGTACAAATTTCTGCCAGCCCGATGCGCCATCGAGTTCAGCCGCCTCATAAAGAAAATCGGGGATGTTCTGAAGCCCTGCGATGAAAAGGATCATATTGTAACCAATCGCTTTCCAGACAACAAGCATTATTATCGATGACATTGCAAAAGTTGGATCTCCCAGCCAGTTGGGTCCTGCGATCCCAAAAAGACCGAGAAACCAATTCAGAACACCATAATGCATGTTCAAAATCCAGCTCCAGACTACTGCTATTGCCACGGTGTTTGTCACAAACGGAAGAAAGTACACAACGCGAAACAATCCTTTAAAACGTGTCTTCTCACGGTTGATGAGCATAGCCACTCCCAACGAAATTGCTACTGTCAAAGGCATTGCAACAACGAGACAGTACAGAGTGTTTAGTAGAGAACGCCAGAACAGGGGGTCTGAGAGAAGTTCCTGGAAATTTGAAAGGCCCACAAATCTTGCCCTGCTCCAGTCAGTGAGAGCATATACGTCAAAATCAGTCACGCTAAGAGCAAACGACGCAAAGATCGGAATAACCAGAAAGACCAGTAGTGCCATTAAAGCTGGCCCCAAGAACAACAGGATCCATACCAATCGCGTTTTCATCCGATCACTCCCAAAGCAGAACCAATAACCCCTCCCATTTCAGGGAGGGGTTTTAGTCAGATAATCAGCGTCTTCTGAGTATTCTGAAGATGTCATTGTGAAGATCTTCCGCCGCCTGTTCTGGTGTTTTGCGTTGGAACAGGGCTTCCTCAACACGTCTTGAAACTGCTTGTTCGATCTGTCCCCACTGCGGGATATTTGGGGTAGCCCTTGCATCAAGCAGCTGTTCGCCAAAGACACGGAGCATTGGATCATCAGAAAGTTCAGGATAGTCCCATGTTTCTATTACGGCGGGAAGGGAAGCCACGATATTGTACCACTCAACCTGAATGTCTGGTCTTGACATGAACTCAATGAACTTCCATGCAGTTTCCTTGTTGCGAGATTGTCTGAATAACACCCAATTAGATCCACCAACAAAAGAAGTCTGACTTACTTTGCCGGGGAGAACAGCAACATCCCATTTTCCATCAATCTGGGGAACCCGGTTTCGAATCATGCTAACCATCCATGGACCAGAGAAGAATATCGGCACTGCACCACTACCGAAGTCATGGATAAGTTCCCCTCCGGCCTTAAGCGCAATTTCGTCCCAGAAGAAGCGTGAGTAGTATTCTACCGCTTCAATAAACTCAGGGTTTCTTACGGTGATATTTCCCTCATCGTCGATGATTCTTGCGTTGTTTTGCCATGCAAAAGGCATGAACTCGTTTGCAAAGGTCCCAGTGAAAAGCAACGATACCCCTGCCTGCTGGGGTCCCCTTGCAGTGAGCTTCTTGCCAGCGTCATACAGATCTTCCCAGGTTCGAGGAGGATGATCATAACCAACCTCTGCAAGAAGGTCTGTTCTGTAGTACATCACGCGAACATCAACATACCAGGGGATCCCGACTATTCCTTCTTCGGTTATCACGGTCTGCCATGACCCTTCAAAGAACTTCTCCGGGTCGACAATATCTGAATCTGCAATGAAACCGCTCAGTTCCTGGAAGGCCCCCATGGCACCAAAAGGCGCCATCCACGTAGTTCCCATCTGAGCAATGTCTGGAAGCTGTCCGGCCGCTATACCCGTAAGGAGTTTGTCGTAAGCACCTGACCAGGGTATTGCTTGTACGTCTATAGTGACTCCTGGATTCTCTTCTGTGAACTTCTCTGCAATTATATGCAAGCTCTTTGCTTCCTCTCCCATTGCCCAGATACGGAGTGTCGTGGCGCCCACAGTTGAAGCAAGGACAAGTGAAACAAAGACAATCAATACGACCAGTCTGCTTTTCATTATTCACACCTCCTATTCTTCGAATCTCAGTGTTCCCCAGGCTTCGGGATTTGCCCACACATCTGCCACGGGGTTCCAGGAAAGGATATTCTCTCGCACATAGGCTCCGACATCTGCATCTCTTACGTTTGAGTTATGGATTGTATGACTGAAACCGATTTCTATGCCCGGCTGTGGTTCGATACTCAGGTATTTGAGAGGAATCTTAATTTCGACATCGTAGCCATATTCCGTCCTCGCGGATGCGATTTCCACATCAGGAGCAACTTCAGATATCGGTCCGGGACTGGCATCTTCATGTCTTACAGCCTGGGGATTACCTTCTGTGTCAAATGCAATCATCGCGAGCTTGAAAAGACCTTTCTCTGAGCCCGCCCTTCCAGGATCAATATAGAACTCGATTGAGTCCGTCCTGTAGTAGGCGCCTCGGTCTGTAGGTTCAATGTTGACCACAACATATTCATCATGTACACGTGCTGCAAGGTAGAGATTCTCTTCATCCCACATTGCATAGAAATAGCTGTGAAGAATCTGTCTCGTCTTGTCCACTCGCATTATGCCACCAGCAGGTACGTTCATATCTTCGCTGACCAGGGTTCCAGAAACATCTGCCCATTCTGTAAGATCACCGTCGATTGAGATTGGTTCCGTCGCTTTTGGGGCAACTGCTGTTTTGAGTTCAGGGTCAGTCAGCAATCTTTCAAACTCTTCTGCATATTCTGGCTTCACCGCATAATCTGATACCCTGTGTTCAAAACCAATCTTCTCTATTGCCGACTGAATGTAATCACTACTCATGAAGAGCTCCCATATCAACTCTGAGCGATAGTTTTCAATCATGAGGATGATGCTACCCTGATCAATTCCAATGTGTTCTTGAGAGAACCAGACGGCATCAGCGTTGAAGGCACTCACAAAACCATAATCCGACCAGACAAGAGGGCCGTATCTCTCGAGCATAGCTCTGATCGCTCTCAGTGAAAGGTCAGGGGTGAACACAATTGATGCAATCGGTGCGTATGGAGCGACTGTGCCGTCATGGTTCCCATCAGCAGCTCCATATGCTTTATAACCAGTTGGACCGTCCGAAGCGCTAAGTCCCCAGATGTCCGTGTCGTAGGTCTCGTACTCAAAGCGCTGCATGAACGAATAGAGCCAGTTATACCTTGTCGCAACAGTGGCATTATTGAAGTAATTCGCATACTTGTCTTCCTTGTCTCGGAAATCAACAAAGACATTGGGGTATTGATAGACAAAGAGTGTTTCCTGAGGTAATGAGACAAAGGTATCCCTCACGGGTCTGTATATATTGTCCCACGTTGAAGGACTTATGGAATAGGTTGGAGATCCGATTGCGAGTATATAGGCCAGAATACCCTCATTGAAGGAATCCCAGCGGGCTCTCAGGAATGCTGGACCTTCAGGTTTCCAACCCATAGATAGAGTGTCTCCTCCCGCGAGCATCCAGTTCCAGTCGACAGCTTCATACAATTCTTTGCCAAGAGCCTCCACATCTGTTCCCTTGAAGAACTCTGACACCACAATCACGCCGGCCATGAGGAGTGCAGTGTCTATGGAAGAAAGCTCACATTCCCAGACTCTCTCTCCCGTGCGCATGTCGACGAAATGGTAAAAGAATCCTCTATGGCCTTCCACTTTACCTTCAGCAAAGCTGCGGAGAGTGGTGAGTGTTCTTTCATACCCTTCGTCATGGGTGATCCAACCTCGCTCTATTGCCACGGGGATAGCTGCCAGACCGAAGCCTACTGCGGCAATGCTTGCTGGCGCACCTTCTCTACTTCGATCGATTACAAGGCCATTATCCGGGTTGGCAAGTTCCCAGAAGTAAAGAAATGTCCTGTACTGAATAAGATCAAGAAGCTCATCGTCATCCATATCGAGCATTGCTTCGATTTCATCAACTCTTTCAGGATCGGCGCGAGCCAGTCTCTCTTCAATGGTCATGACCTCAGTGGTCTCAACAAACATTCCATCAAGATAGAATGGTTCGAAGAGTGGTATCTTTCTGTTCTCTTCGTCAATACCGGCAAAAGCCAGATAGATGACGTAATCTCTTCCCTCTCGGATATCTTTCATGCTTCCTGCAAGGTCGTAACTCACTGTACTCCACATACCCGGCTCAACAGTGTCTTCAGAGAAAACTCCACCAACCCATTCCCAGTCGCTTGTCAGGTCTGCCATACCAAGGAAGAACATTGACGGCACCAGTTCGTTGTCTTCTGGAACAAAAACGTTGAGGGTGATCTGATTGCTTTTTGACCAATAGAGGATTCTGTCCTGGGGAACAGGCATTGCGGCCTTGGTCTCTTCAGCGTCACCAGAGGGTATAACTTTCATGGAGTAGTTTCCGGTCAGAACCACGTCTCGCGAGAGCTCAAAGATTGCCCCAGTATTATCGTCATCGAAAGTGTCGATCTCTTCTTCAGAGTCCATAGACCAGATGTATGTTACCACTTCCTCTACAGGTGGTTCATATGCGATTTCGGTTTCAGGCTCTTCCTCTTCGATGACAGGCGTAATCTCTGCGTAGAGGCCATCAATGTAGAAAGGGGTCTCTAGAGGAATCTTCTGGCCTTCAGCGTCTTCATGAGCAAAAGCAAGATAGATCTTGTAGTGTCCATTTTCATCCAACGCTCTCATGTTGTCGGAAAGGTAGTATTTCACAGTATTCCAACCGTAATCTAGACTGTGGACAGGGAACAGACCGTCGATCCAATCCCAGCCTTCGGTAAGGTCTGCCATTCCCATGAACAGCATCGTTGGAATGAGCTCTGTCTCTTGAGGGACAAAGACCTCCATCGCGATGTATTCAGCTTCTGACCATGTGTTGATTTTTTCCCCTGCCAGATCGAGTGCAACTTTTGTTTCTGCAGCATCTCCCGAAGGTATAACTTTGAGTGAAGACTTCCCCTTTGAGACGTAACAATGATCCTGCTCAAAGAGAGCGCCTGTGTTGTCATCATCAAACGTGGCAATCTCTTCCTCGCATTCCATGTCCCAGATGTATGCTCTTGAAGGAAGGAGATCGGACACTACTGCGACAACACTACCTATACCAAAAGGAGTCTCAAGAGGTTGTTTTGCACCAGTCTCTTCTTTGAAGAACGAGAAGTAGAGCATGTAATTGCCGTCTTCGTTCAGTTCCTGCATAGCAGGAAGCAGGTGGTACTCGACCTCGTTCCAGCCTTCTGAAACAGTCATTCTTGTAAAGGTTCCATCCACCCATTCCCAGCCATCTTGAACATCTGCCATGCCCAGAAAGAAGCTGTTAGGAAGGATTTTGGTTTCGGGATGGATGTAGAGCGAAAGAAGAACCAGGTCGTTTCCGATCCACTTATCCAGAGAATCTCCGGATAGCTCAAAAGCAACTTTTGTCTCCTCTGCTTCACCCGAGGGAGTCACAAGTACAGTACTGCGACCATGGCTAACAAACTCGTTGGTAAGACCGAATAACGCTCCTGTATGATCGTCGTCAAGACCCTCGATGCTCTCCATAGGATGTATAACCTGTTCTGAGAATAGCGACACTCCTATCAAGAGAATCACGGCGAGCAGTAGCTTCAGTCCTTTCATACAAACACCTCCTCGTTGTCTCTAGCCGTACACAAGCTCTATAATGTGTTTCCCTTCGTGATAAGGTACTGTTTTGTTCTTGACTTCCTTACCATCGAATCTTAATGAGAAATCAGAATCGAGAGTCTTCTCGTTTGGGTTTTCAATTCGCATCTCATACTCTCCTCCTCGAATCTCGAAAGAGAAGGAAGCAGATCTCCATCGTCTTCGTGTGCAGGGGCGAATATCAATCCCGTCTTCTGCAGGTTTTACTCCTATCAAATGCTCTATAACGGATCTGTATAACCACCCTGCAGATCCTGTGTACCACGTCCATCCGGCTCTCCCGGGCTGTTCTGAGAGAGGACCATCACTGTTTCCAGGCAAGACGTATGGTTCTGCTCGATATAGATCAGGATCCTTCGAAGACCTGCGAGCTGGTGACAGTGTATTGAATACAGTATCTACGAGCTCAGAGTCGTTCATTTTCGCTGCTGCAATGATTGTCCATACTGCTGCGTGAGTATAAACACCTCCGTTTTCGCGAGATCCTGGAGCATATCTGCTGAGGTATCCTATATTGGAATCAGGTTCTTCAAGAGGTGGACTGAACAACAACGGACCATAATCTGTAATTAGCTTTTCCTTCATCCTGGAGAAAGCCTTCGTCGTCTTCTCGAGGTCAGATATTCCGGAAATCACTGCCCAGTTTTGAGTATTGAGAAAGACTCTTCCATCCCTCTTGCCACCGAGAACTCTTCCCAGGTCATCTGTTGCACGCTCAAACCACTCTCCGTTCCATGCATAATCGCTGAACGCTTTCTGAATATCACGAGAATACTTCTCGATAGACGACTGGTCATCATCTGAGAGAAAGAAAGTGCTGAGGACACGTTGCATAATGTGATACAAGAACTCGCTCATCCAGAAACTCTCGCCAGCTCGTCTCTTTCCAAGAGCGTTCAGGCCGTCGTTCCAGTCTCCATCAAGGATTAGAGGAATACCTCTTGGTGATAGCGCATTAAGTACACTCCTAATACTTCTCAAACAGTGTTCTTTGATCGTTGCCTGGCCTTCATCAGCAAAAGGAACAGAGACATCCAGGATAGACTTATCTCCTGTGAAGCTTAGATACTCAGACACAGCAAAAGGCAACCATAGCAGATCATCCGACCATCTCTCTTCAGGGACACCCGGGTTGAGCGGAAACCACCAGTGATGGACAGTTCCATCTTCTCTCTGGTGTTCGGCATGTTTCAGTATCTGTTTCTTCGTGATTTCAGGATCAAGCCATAGGGTGGCCATGCTGTCCTGCAATTGATCTCTGTATCCGAATGCGCCCCCCATTTGGTAATATGCAGTTCTTGCAAACAGCCTTCCCGCGATAGCCTGGTAAGGCAGCCAAGAGTTCAGCAGAGCCTCCATATCCGCATCTTCAGATGGAACAGAAGCCGTAAACTTCCCAAGAAGACTTCTCCAGTTGTTCTTCGTCCGCTCCAGAAGGTCTTCCAGGTCTTCTTGCTTGATCCTCTCAATTGTAGCTATGGTCTCACCGTTATTCTCTGATACGCCAGTGAAGACAGCCAACTTGCAACTCTCGGAAGGCGGTATATTGACATCAATTTGAAGAGAGTTGATGGCATCGACAGAGCGTGCAACTCGATTTCCAGACCTCCCTTTCTTCAGCGCTGAGGGAAGCTCGACATCACCATACATCCCCAGAAATGTACGCTTGTCGGTATCATAACCAGATGGTTGCTCTGTGGAAGCATGAAACACTGACCATGGATAGGAATCGTTCCAGTGATTCGGACCACCGGTCCAAAGATGCTTTTCTGTGATAATCGCTCCTAGTCGTTCGCTGAACTTGGAATCAAAGAAGAGTTTGTGAAACTCTCTGTGAACGTCCAATGAGGTGCCCATGTTCAGCTCCAGGTAGGTAAAAATCGACAAAGGTAAGGGAGCTTCTGTGGTATTGGTTATTGTGAGAAGCGCTATTTCACATTCATACTCAAAGGGCACAAACAGATGAAGACTCGTGTCAAAGAGCTCGTGTTTGCTCATAAAGGCTGCACTTCCTGGAGAGTACACGCAACTATATTTTGCATTGCTCTTTGTTGGCATAAACGTAAATGAACTGATGTCTCCTGTAGCGCGATTCTTTATGTAGTAATACTTACCGTAAGAATCGGTCACCAGGTCCTGAATCCACCTTGTAATAAGACTTTGCTGGGCATCCTTGAAGAAGGAATACCCGCTTCCAGCCTGCGAGACCACAGAACCAAAGTTTCCGTTAGTAAGTATTTGAGTCCAGGGAACAGGTGTTTGGACATCTGATATCACGAAGTCACCAGAATCGTTGAAATACCCGTATCTACTACTGAATTTCTTCACCAACCCCATACTCCTTTCGTGTACAAGATAGGAAACCGGTTTCATGATGTAACACTTGCATTGCTATGCATCTATGATCAACAACCACATGATCTTCTAACAACAAGCTTCGTGTTTAGCGTTAGTCTCACATGCTCGCGCACCTTCTCTGATAGGCTTTCCGTAATCGTGTGTCCTGCAAGCCTTCCCAGCTGATACATTGGCTGCCTGACAGTTGTAAGTGGTGGCTGAATGAACTGAGCCCACACGGCATCGTCAAAACAAACAA
>CAZSXB010000028.1:0-27342 GCA_964611155.1 uncultured Thermotogaceae bacterium | reverse complement strand
CAATTATACCACTTTAGAACGGCCTCTGCAACCTTCTGGTGATTCTTCCGGGCTAACACTTCCATTCTCTTTCACAGGACTCACCACGATAAAGGGAGAGCAGATCATCCCTGCCGGAGTAGACCCTGCGGCCCCGGGGATTGCCGTGCTGTTCGGCAAGCTCCCGTGGCGATCTGTGCAGAAGTGTCTTCAATCCAACGGTATCATCACGCTCGAATCGGCGGAATATCGAATCGATCCCGTCCCGACGAAGATTCCCAAGGCACCACCACTCTTCAAGTGTCCCCAGGTTGGCAAACACATCCCAGTTGCCGCAAACAAAGAACCAGAGAACCTCGGGCATGATGATACTCTCTTCTCCCCCGGCAAGTATTTCGGCATGGAGAGTCTCTTCGGTTTTCCAGAGAATCTTTCTCCCCAGATACCTGCGGGTTGATTCCAGAATGGTTTCAGGAAGGTTGGTGAGAAGATCGGCTGTGGGTCTTAGTTCCTCGATGCGCCTTGCTTCATGATCTGGCCCCGGAAGATGCAGGAACATTTGAAACTCCCCGCCCAGTTCACGAACCCGATCAAACAATCTGTGTTGTTCAACCAGTCCCAGCAGATCACCAAGTTCAGGCAGCAGTTTCGTAGTCAGGAACACCTGCCAACGTGGTTTCATTCCGCCGGCAAGCAGGCGTTCCGTTGCAGTCAGCGCATCGTCAAACGCACCCCTGCGCCTGTGAAACCAGTCATTCGTCTCCCTCATCCCGAAGAATGAGATCTGACATGTATCGGGCCCAACCGACCTTGCCCAGTCGACATATGTCCTGTCCCGCGCAATTCGCCACACACTGAGCAGTTCGTATCGGGCAGGCTTCCCGTCACCCAGTTCGGCTTCCAGATCGTACAGCCTCCGGTAGTCATCGGAGTAATCCGGTTCCCGGAACCATGTGGCAACGGAGAGCTTGATACTCGCACCCAGATACTCACGAAACGCAGAGACTGCCCACCGAACATCACCGCAAGACAGAAAAACACTCCCGGCAGGGCCAAGCCAGCAGTGCCTGCAACGGTTGGGACACCCCTGCATGTCAAAGGCTACACCGATGTGACCGCCTTCAATCCTGGGCATCAACGCACCCGGCTTTCCCGCAGTGCTTCAGGAAGAAGCCAAGCATTTCCCTGTCTGCATTGATCTGATTCGCCTTCTTCTGAAAACCGTGATCTTATCTTCGTAAACGGAAAGAACAAAAGTCTTCCCGCTCTCCTCCATCACACTCTTCAGAAGCATATGACTACCATCAACATTGAGCCTGGATGGAGAAAGGCAGAAAGAGCCGACAGCAAACTTTTCGATCAGTTCTTCAGGGGAGAAGGGGTGCATGGGAGTGCTCCGGGGGGAGAGAGAATGTCACGTCTCAGCCGCCGAGTTCCCGCCTCGGGCTCGAGGTAGGCTGGAGGCGCTTGTTTGCCGTCTTGCTGGTAGGTTCTCAATGTCCTCCAGATAGGTTGCCAGCAACGCATTGACCGTGTGAAACAAGTCGATTTGCCGAGGAAGGGATTCGACTTTTTTGTTGCCGTGAAAGAGGTTGTTGCGGACGCGATGAGCAATCAGGAGTAGTGCATATACATGGTTGTTCAGATCTTGGCTTTCTCCATGCAAGGCTCTCCTGACAACTTCCTGCGCCCGCCGTTCCGTCAGAAGCAGGTGGTCAAAGAAAAAGTCAGTTGTGCGGTCTGGTGTAAGGTATCGAGACCGGAAGAAACCCAGATATCTCTCGTAACGCTCTCGGCGAAGTCGCCCAGACTCATCCGCGTGATCAACGCTATGCCGAATCGACTCAGCCGTCGCGTGCCGGCGGCATGCATGGGTCTCAAAGAGATTCCAAATCAACGAGAAACAGAGAATGGGGCGCAAGTGGTCGAAATCGAGCTGCACGCTACCGCGGAAATAGTCATTGATCCATGCGATCGCGTCGAATTCGATCTGGTCATTCATATCTTCTCGTCCTCGGCCAACAATTCTTCTACTGCCAGCTGTATAAGCAGGCTTCTCTGTTCAATGGTTTGAGAATGTTGTTCAGTCCTTTAAGTGTCAAGGGCGATAGCTTGACATGGAATAGGATACATGAGCTGTGCAGTCAGGTTTCTGCCCATGTTATGCAGAGGGCAAAACATGATGAGGTTACAAATGGATTATGCTTATTTATTGAACTAATCGAATATTCTAAATACTTGTCGTGTCAATGCCTATTGCGGATGCCGCATTCCTCCCTTTCAGTGTTGCCGGAGAACGTTCGATGCTGCCAGTGATGCAGAATCTCGAATCTGTCCCCAGCGATGTCTTTAGTTGGTTACCGATGTAAGCAGCCTTTCCGATACATCTGAAGCAATGACGCGATCAGAAACAATCTCTCCCAAACTGCGGGAATATGGGTGTCTCTTGACACCACAGGCCTGAGCAGCACTCTCTCTCCTCTGATCAACTGATTCTCCTTTTCCAGCAAACTCACATACTCAGACTTCAGCACCCTGGATTTCAAGCTCAGCAGCTACTTCCTTGGAAATGGGGTTTGCCAGGCTGAAAACCACATCCATGGGCTCAGAGCCTGAATGTGATTGGTAATCCGCAGTACCGAGGTAAATGTAAGGGGCTGCCTTGCCCCCCATCATCTTATTCTTTCTCAAAAAGAGATGGATTCTCGAGCCGTTTCTTCTGTGATTGATGACACCCATTCCTCGTTTGGAGCCTGGCTTTGTGGACCTCTGGCTCTGCCAGTGGAATGTCCGGTCATCAATGAAGTAATCATGGTACTTGTGGGACTCCTGCTGACCCTGCTTGTTCAGTGTTACAAGCAGGAACTGATCAGGATGCTCCTTCGGGCAAACATGCCCCGCCTGCCAGTTGCCCTGATTGTATCCCAGGCCGAACAGCCCGGGAATTTCTCTGGTCTTCGATCTTGTGTGGAGGATAAGGTCAAGGGGATCAATCACCTGTTTCACCCGGGCACGGGTTACCATGTCCTCTGTTGCCGGCATATCGGGATAATCATCATTCCAGGCCTGAAGAATGTAATGACCCGTTCCCAGCTTCTTCACATAGCGAAGCAGGTACTGGTCGTCCCCGGTTTCATCCTGCTTCTCAACCACAACTAGCTGATTGCTGATACTCCCTGCGCTCTCCGGAGTCACAAGGTCCAACAGCAGGTAATCCCCATCCCTGATGGGGGACTTCCCTCCATTCATTGAATTTCCACTTGCCCTGGCGATGAAATGCCTTGCCGGGTTCAGGTTTCCATACGACATGGGGAGGGTTTTGTAGTACAGGGTATCAAGGTCGTGCGAGCTCGATTTGAAATGACCGCAGGCAATCTGCAGGTCGCTGAAAAACGGCACCTTAATCAGGTTGGATGATTCTGCATCGATGTGAGCGGGGCCGGTAACCTGGGTTCTTCTTGACAGGTACTGTTCGTATTTGAAATTGACTATCTCCAGTGCCATTGATTCCAGGTCGGCGACCTGTTCAGTCGCCACTTCTCCCCTGTAAATGAACCGGTTTCCGGCCAGACTGAATGAGGTTTCCCCGGACCTCCGCTTATCCCCTGTCCAGGCACTAATGGGGTTGCTGTTCCAGTAGGTTATCCAGCGCTTCTCAATAACGTTATAACGTTCAAAGCCGCCTTTGAACCTTTCCGGCAGATCCGCCTGGCACTTGATGCGGCGGGACATTACCTTGTATGACCGTCTGCACAGATCCTCAACAGATGGTGACCTGGAGAACCCGTCAAGATCGATGAAGGCCTCCATGAGTATCATCTTGTAGGATTTCGACATCGCTGAGGATTCCAGTTCGCTGAGGAAACCGGAATGAGATCCCAGTACATCAATGAAACCGGGCTCGATCTCACCCTGCGCCTCAAGGAAGTTGAACCAGCCTCCGTATTCGCTCCGAAGTGCTGAAACACCTCCTCCAGCCAGGAAATGCTCTGAAAGCGTTGGCCTTCTGCCCAGTGAATCCTTCAGCGAGAAGTAGAAGTCCTTCTGGGTGTCGGTATTGGTCTTCATGAGGTTCTTCATGAACTCGATGGATTCAAGGTCGTAGTTCATGTAGCACCCTGAGGGCATTTCAAGAGACCCCACTTCAACCTTTTCCAGGAACTCCCTTCTCGCCCTGTTAGTCTTGTCTATCTTGAAAAGAGCCTCAAACTTATTGAAGAAGCTTATGTGGTTTCCAATGAAGTCCAGCACAGTAAGGTGGTTCTTCCCCTGATGAATCCTCAAACCCCTGCCAAGCTGCTGCAGGAAGAGGATCTTCGATTCCGTTGGCCTTAACATCAAAACGGTATCGATGCTGGGAACATCTATACCTTCGTTGAAGAGATCCACGGAGAAAAGCACCTGGATCTCGCCATCTCGGAGCATTCTCAAGGCGGTGTTTCTTCGCACCTCCGAACGATTATGCACAGCAACAGCGGGAATACCAGCGCGGTTGAAGTGCTCTGCCATGAAGTCCGCGTGCTTGATGGAAACACAGAAAGCGAGGGTCTTCGACTGCTTCCGGGATTGCCATTCACCCAGAACATGATTTGCCCTTGCCGCTGTTGCCAGTTTGTTCTCCAGCTTCACCGGGTCGAACTTACCGTTGCGCCATGGTATCTCCTTGTAATCCACATTACGGTCAGCAATTCCGTAGTAGTCAAAGGGGCAAAGCAGGCTCATTCGAATCGAGTCGAACAGGTCTTTCTGAACAACGAGATTGTCATCGCACAGAGCCAGAATATCCGCCTGGTCGGTTCTGTCCGGAGTAGCCGTAAGCCCCAGAAGGAACTTCGGTGAGAAGTGAGCAAGGAGCTTCTGGTAGGTTCTGGCAGCCGCATGATGGAACTCATCAACAACGATGTAATCGAAGTGGTCTTCACTGAACCTGCGCAGGTGGCCGAGTTTCCCCAGTGTCTGCACCGATGCGAAGAGCAAGTCGGTATCCATTGTCTTCTCGCTACCGGAGTAATGCCCTATGCTGGCTTCAGGTCGTATTCTGATGAAGGTTTCCTCAGCCTGCTTGAGTATCTCTTCCCTATGGGCTACGAACAGAACTTTCTCAGCCCGTAAAGCGTATGAATCGAAGGCCGCCAGCCAGGTTTTTCCTGTACCCGTTGCCATTACCACAAGACCTCGTGAGTTGCCGTAATCCCGCGTCTCCGCAAGCAACCTAAGAGCCTCATTCTGAATGTGATTCGGCACAGGAGGCAAAGCCTTCTGATCAGTACCCGGCTGAATGTCAAAGCCTTCTGAGGTGGGTCTTCGCTTCACATAAGCGTCTATCCAGGAGTTCGTTATCTCTTGTGTTCGTGGGTCGCAATACAGCCGCTCAAACTTCTCCTGCAGTTCAGCAAACCTTGAAGGGTTCTCATGCATATCCACCCGTAGATTCCACTCAAGCCCATATGTAAGCGCTGAGCGGCTTATGTTGCTGGAACCCACAAATGCACGGCCGGCAACGGGAGAGCCACAAACGCTCTTCACAAACAGATAAGCCTTCATGTGAAAGCTCTTGCCGGCACTCTCAAAAATCCGAGTATCGGCACCCATTTCATGAAGCAGCAAGAGAGTTCGAAGGGCCTCAGGATCAGTCACATAGAGATAGTCCCCAGTAAGGAACCTTACCCTCGCCCCTGCCCCAAGAGCATCCACCAAAGCATCATACAGCAACCGAAGCCCAGTGGACTGAACAAAGGCAACGGCAATATCGATCTCTGTTGCATTGTTGATCGCAGAAAGCAGCTTCGGCAGGAATGGATCAGAATCTCCCCCTGCAACGAGATGGTCCACCACCTCGAAGGGATGATGCTTACCCACAAGAGCCCTCAGAGTGTATCTCCACTATCCTCCGAGCTAGAGGTATATCCGCAGGAGCTAGTTTCCAGTGAAGCAACTCCCCCACCGGCACCCACTCATACCTGTCATGAACAGACAGTGTTATCTCACCACCAACAATCGTGGTCTCCAGCAAAACCAACCTAATGGTAAAAGAGTCATAAGCATGAGTGCTCTCAGCAACAACTGAACCAACAACAGTTTCCACCCCCAGCTCCTCAAACAACTCCCGAGCAAGGCATTCAGCGTAACTCTCCCCCTCCTCAACCTTCCCCCCGGGAAGCTCCCAGAACCCTGCAAGCTTCTGGTTCATGGCTCTCCGGCAGATAAGAACAGAGTCGTCCTTAAGGGTGCAGGCTGCGGTGACGGTTATGGGCAATGGATTCCTTTCAAGGTTGCTGTTCAGGGCGGGTGCTTTTTCGGTTCCCTGGAAGAAATACACGCAGGTAAGGCCTTTTCCTTCAAACCCTTTGGTTGTCATCATTTTCCCGTGGTGGTACTGATGTTTAGGGAGATGCCTGCCGTTCCTTTCCTTTGCCTGATGAGGGATTCCATTCTTGCGTGGTCCGAAAACCCTGAATCAGGCTGGCAGCAGTTCCATGTGATCACCCTTCCCGAACCAGACCGCAGGGCAGTTCCAGAACGAAAACCGGTAATCCACAGGATTCAGGGAGTATGCTAGAGTCCTCTGCTCATCAATAATGAACTTCCAGTGAATGTGTCTTGCTCTCAGAAATTCTCCTTAATCTTTAACGATCGGATCAATGATCATTCGTGCATGTTGCATCATGAATATCCATTGTATGTAAATGTCACAAGCGAACTACGGTCGCTTCTCCGACATTGGAGTATCGCTCTGGTACACATGTAAGTATGATAATCTGGCACTCTCTTCCCGCCTTCGCGAGAACTGCTCCCATCAGTTTGAGCCGCTTCGGGTCTGTGTTCCCCAAAGCATCATCGAGCAACAGAGGAGCTCCACCATTCTCGGAAACGGTCATCGCACAAGCAAGACGAGATACAAGTGAGATCTGTTCCTGTGTACCACCGCTAAGAGAACTGAAGGGTACTTGAGTACCATCAAGAGCCCTACTGACAACAGTCAGGTTCTTCTCATCAACTTCAACCTCGAATGTGTTATTGAACACAAGACGACCGAGTCTCTCGATCTTCTCCTTCAGAGGAGCCACATAAGCAAGACGAGCTTTATCTCGCTCCTCATTCATTATCGTAAAGAGTAATCTTGCAGCGTTAGCCCTTCGGACCGTCGCTTCATACTGATGTTTCACATGCTCAAATCTGCTCTGAACGGAATTGAGTTTTTCGTGCAACCCCTCTTCACCATGCACTTTCAGGCGTGTTCGCACGGCAATATGCTCCGCTTTCAGATTGTCCAGTTCCTCTGTCACTGTCGTCAAAGAGCCTTTTGCAGTTTCTGCGAGGGCTTTTATCTGATCAGGATTCAATTTCTGTAAAGCCTCTTCGGCAGAATTGAATTTGCTTTCTTCTTCTTTAACCTGCTTTATCGATTCCTCGTATTCCGCTTCAAGTCGTTCATCGGAGACCTTTTCCCGAAATCCGGCAAGCTTATCTTCAGCTCGTTTCAGTTCATCACTCTTGAGTTCAAACTGAACTTTCGATTCCTGATGCTGTGCAATGAGTTCATCTCGTACTTTGCGTGCCAGCTCCAGCTTCATCCTTTCATCTGCCCAATCTCTATCGGTCTGCTCCAGAGCTTTCTCAGCATCATGCAGTGCTTCTTCAGCGTATTCCAGGCCATCGGGGAGCTTTGGTTCGGATGATCTGCTGCCGATGTAAGCCGGAACAGTCTTCTCAAGCACTAAGACCCTTCTCGCAAGTTCTTCATAATCAAGATCACGAAGGTCATCTTTCTCGATTTCGCTCTTTCTATCTACTGTCTTCTGCGCTGCCTTCCGTGCATCATTTGACTGCACAGCTTCATCCGCATTACTCACTCCAGCTTCACTGCATAACTCAGCAAGCCTTTTAGCTGCCTGTTCGACTCCTTCCATGAGTTCCGAAGCGCTTGACCCGGCCGTCACCTCGATCTGCAGGGCTCCGGGAATTGTTACTCTGAGTCGTTCGGAGACTGTGTAGCTTGTTTCTTCATCCAGTGAAATGTGTACCAATTCTCCATCAATCTGATACTCGACATCACCCAGTCCTCTCAACTGCACACCGGGGGCTCCCGTCTCAAGCTTTGCCTTTGCCCTTATGACATCACGTTCAGCCTCCTGGATAATTTTCAATGCTTCATCATCAACACGACTTTCCTTAAGCAGTTCGGAAGCCATGGCCGAATCTTCCCTGGCACGATCTACTCTTTCCTTGCGTTCCGTCATCTGTTCCAAATCCAATATGCTGCGGAAATAATCAAAATCCGCTCGGCAGAGATCGCGAAGTGACTCGGCTTCCTTGCGGGTGCTTTCAGCCTTGGCTGCATCGGCTTGTGCTTTTTCCAGGGAATCCTCTGCATCCTGCATGGATTCAATCGAAGTAGAACTGGATTTCTTGAGTTCAGAGAGTGCCACGCGGGTGGTGGTTATCTCATCAACAAATTCACTGCGTTCATCCAGATTCCTCTTCGCCGCCTGTTGTGATTTCTGGGCTGATTCAAGCTTGAGCCTTGCAGTAGAAAGATCGTTTTCCAGGCGCATGATCGCTTCCAGCGATTCATCATATTCTGAGAGTTCATTTCTTAGACTTATCTCATGCAGGTTTAAACGAATCAGGTCGTTTTCGATTTCAGCAGATCGGGTTACATCTCCATCAAGATCCCGGATTCTGGATCTCAGTGATTCAACCTCTGACTCTAATTTTTGAAGAGCACTCGCTGATTCTTGCAGTTCCTTCTTTTCCTTACCCGCTTTTGTGTAGTAGCGTTCATATTCCTCATTGACTCTTTCAAACAGGCTATCTTCCTTGGGATCAGCTGCATTTCCGCCAGCTGCACTATCAAGAGCTGCGGACAGAGAGGTTTGTCTGGACAGGTCTGCCTGTTCTACAGCCTTTCCCTGATGAATGTTGAGAGCCTTCCATAGATCCACATCAATAGTTTCACTAAGGATTTCCATTGCGCGATTATGTGCATCGCGTCCAGTATGGTTTTCAACATGGGGTTTGGTAACAGTAAGTACGGTTTCTGTATTCTTGTGAAATCTCTTGAAGTAAGTGAATCTGTATTGACCGCTTTCCATCTCAAGCTCTATTTCAGAACCAGCATCTCTGGTTACTGGCTTGATCGCCTTAACCGCACTGCTTTTACTGCTGGCAGGGAAGTCGAAAAGCATACCTATGGATTCTCCCAGGCTTGTTTTCCCCGCTTCATTCGGTCCTTCCACAACTGTCAGACCTCTGGCACCGAATTCCACCTCCAACTTTTCTATACCCCGATAATCCGCAAGACGGAGGCGTATAAATCTCATGATTCTCTCCCGGCAAGCCTGATCAGGAGAGCAAGTGCATCGCGGGAGGTAACAGAGGAAGAATCCGATTGATCAGCCATTTCCCGCAAGCGTTCAACGGTCGAACCGGCAAAGCCCGAGAACCCGAGATCGGAGAAATCAGTATCCTCAGGAACAACAACGAGATCTTGATGTCGAGTTTCAACTGCACCGAAAATCTCTCCTGCATGATCCAGCAAATCAATGAGTTCTCGATGAAGAAGCAATGAAACAGATCCTATGAATCTCAGTTTGAGAATCGTTCGTTCTTTGCTCTCAAGGCCATCGAGCCAACTGCGCAAGGCTTCGATGTCTTCTTCGGTATTAAGGTTAATATCCTTCCGCTCTATGAACTTCCATCTCCCTACTTCTACCTCTTTCATGACCACATTCTCTTCGTTGATCTCAGCAATCAGCGCAAATCCGGATTTAACCTCTCTGTAGTCCGTCGGTTCAGGCGTACCTGCATACCAGACTCGTCCGCTGTCACCAATACTCGTAAGGGAGTGCCGATCCCCGAGGGCCATGTATTGAATCCTGCCCTGGGATATTGCTTCCTCTACTGTCTGAAGAGAAATCAGCTCTGGATCATCAGGATCGGGTGAGAGGCTGTCAACAATACCGTGAGCAACACAGATTCGTACTATATCAGCAACCGGCTCAAGATCCTGCAATACTGGAACAACAAGATCCTTCATCGGATGCTTCGACATCCATGGTAGTCCTACAATCTCAATCCCATTGGCAACATGGATTGGGTTTGAATCCTCAATCACATGAATTCCCGGAGGCTTTTTTTCGAGGAATGAAGTACTGCGGTAAATCGAGGCAGCATTGAGGGGGTCATGATTACCGGGAAGAAGATACACAGGAACAGGCACTTCCCTCAAAGCCTCAAGGGCACGGGAAACGGTTTTCCTGTCAACAAGATTCGACTCGAACACATCACCACAGACTATCATGAATGCACAGTCCTCTTCCCCGGCCATGCGTCCAAGCTCACGGATAGCATCGAACCGGGATTGGGAAAACCTCTCCTGAATTCCTTCGGAGAAGAAGTGCCTTGTCATTCCCAGTTGCCAGTCACCGGTGTGGAGGAAACGGATCATGAGCGGGTTCTTCTTAGTGATTTGCTACTCATTTACAGATCACCACTTTCAGATGAGCTACCCTTCAACCAGTCACGCATGAAGCCAATCAACTCCTTAACTGGCATCATCTGCAATTCATCCTCACTGAAACCTTCCTGGGAACGCTTCTGATAAAAATCAGTCATGAATGTGTTGAATTTGTCCCAGATCTTTGTCGAACTCGGTAAAGATGTACAGCTTTCATTCTCAATGAACCAATTTCTGACAACCTGTACCAGTTTACTCGATTCATTCCCATGGCTACATATATCAGAGCCTGAGAGGTCCGAGAGAGCTTTTTGATAACGATATGGTTCTTTATCAAGCACCAGGCATTTCTTTTGAGCGAGCTTTTCCTGTCCGAATTCTTTGCACCCGAAATCAAGCCCTAACTCAAAGGGCATGTTCATCCGTGCGAATTCACCCTTACCCTTTGCCTGCATTCTGGAAATATCGTGAATACTGTATTTTGACTTCCTAATCAACTCGCGTATTTTGCTGATCCGCTGTTCATTCGATGATTTTCGTTCCGATGCTATTCTTGGTTCGAAGCCAAGCATCAGTATTGTGAACAGCATAGGGCGCAAGAGAGGTACGTACTCCTCGTCAAAAGGACAATTGATGAAGACGTTCTTCTCAAAATCAGATCCAGGCATGCATAAACCTACAACCACTTAAGAATAGAACCATCTTTCCGATGGACTATTATCTCTGTACCTTTAGCGTAGTTTCTCTTGGCAAATCTAATAGCTTCAGACTGGGTTCCAAGGATCTTGTATGCCCTTGCAGCACCTTCTTTCTTAACAGCCCATCCATCTCCTCGATAGATGATGTGTACTCTGGGTGAGCTACTCATGTAATTCCTCCTGAGTTAACGCGGAACGATAATAACACATCTATCCCACTAAATCCTTAACTTCACAGATGATCCAGCCATTTTTCTCTAAATCATCCTTGTGTGCAACTACTTGAGATTTCATACAGGCAAAGCACAGCAAATGAGTTGGCCTACTCATCGCTACATGTGCCACTTTCAAGTGCTCAATATGATGAGGCTTGCTCAATTTTGTTGTGGGATACTCTCCTTTTAAGAAGGAGAGCAAGAAGTGCGAGCTGAGATTGTGGTAAACAGTATCGAGATATAGAGTTGCAGTATGTGTTTCTCCCTTCACAGAATGTACCGTGTCTACGGTGATTCTGACACCATATTCATGGAACTCATTATCGATGATTTCAGTAGGCTCAGCAGTTTTGATCTCGTCACTCTTTACGAAGCTGTCGAATCTGTCGCAAGTCTTTGTGCTTTCCCAGTACTTATGCAGGAACTCAATCAGCACATCTCGAGCAGATAGAGAGTCATAATCCTTGTTAGCAGAGTCTAACACCCATTCTGATAGTAGTAAAAGCAATTCGCGATAGGCAGGCTCGTTGTTGTCCTTTAGCCATATAGGAAATGTGTTTGCAGTAAAAGCTCGTTCTGTCTTCGGATGATGAATACCTGCGATGTTCAGACTTCGACAAGCACCACGGAGAATAGAACTGCGAAAATTGCCTATCCCCTCCTCGGCATTAGTCTGGAGATAGGAGAGCAGGTTGGAGTAGTATCTTCTTGAACGAGAAGTGTTATTGATATAATCTGGGAAGTAAGATGGAATGCATAGTTTTCCTTCTGCTTGCTTATCTTTCCCTACCCATCCAACTGCTTTGAACACAGGCACATCCACTTCAGCATAATCATCAAGAACCTTTTCTTTCAGGAGTCTCCCAAATGCTGTAAGCACTTTTCCTTCTTCTCCGACTTGGAAAGTGATTAGATGTGGGGGCAATGTCTTTCGAGCTTTATTGGGCAAGAGAGATATTTGATCATCTATGCGTACTGTCTCAAGTAGATTGGTAAGTGAATCCCCGAAACGTAAGGTATCTGAGAAGTGAATCGGGTTATCCTTTGGAACCCAATCCACATCCTTTGTTACTTCGAATCTAAAGATTGCCTGATTTGGATCACCAAGGAATTGAACGATCGATCGGTCCCTATAGGAAAAGGCTTTATCGAGCATCGAAATTTGTACTTCATTAGTGTCTTGGGCTTCGTCAATGAACACAAAGGCGAACCGCTCATCGAATGCAAAACTAAGACAGGGATTATTCTGAAGATACCAAAGGGCCAAAGGGAATGCATCTTGGTATCGCATGTATCCCTTCTCAAGAAGTCCATACTTAGCCCTATGGATATCTTGGTAACTCGGACTGTTTCTGTCACCCCGGAGAATCCTCCTGCCAGTATCTCCTCGACAGTAGTGGATATGATCTCCATCGAAGTCGAATCGTAAATCCTTGAAATATGCTACTTTTATTGGAATCCGGTCTCGCCAAGGAAGTTTCTTTGACTTCTTGTCCAATTGATTAGAAATGAAACCGTTGTTCTGAAGACCTTCATCAAGAAAGGCTTTCCATGAAACGGCCTCATAAAGATCCTCATCCATCCGAATGCTACGTTGACCGAAACGCTCCACATAAGCTGGTAACGCAAGAAACTTGTTTGCGAATTCTTGTATCGTTCCGAAGAAGTTCGGATGTCTGAAAAGTATCTGGGATGCAGTTCCAGCCTTTTGCTTGATCTGATCAATGGCAACATTTGTATGTGTAAGGACACAAACACCACGTCCATCAGGAAAAGGCATGCGAGACGATAATATTAGAAGTTTGGCAAGAAGTGCGGTTGTTTTTCCGCTGCCAGGACAAGCTACTACATCCCGTGATTCCATGCAGCGCAGGAAATCCCTGCGTTCTTCGTTGAAACTACAATCAACTGGAAGAAGAAGCTTCTCAGCCCTTCTTATTTCATGATCCGTTATCTTCATCAGGCTCTGTTTTTCGGGAGAGGTTCCGTAACATGGCAAATGGCGTTAATGAGGTAGGAAAGAGATGGTGACTTGAGAAGTGCTTCTCTCGACTTTCCTTCTTCTTCACTTTCTATTTCAAGTAACAGCTTAGCGAACTCCTGTGCAAGAATTGCCTTCGAGACATTCTTATCAAGAATCGCCACTTGGTATATTTCGAACGCTATCTTCTCTGCAAGTCTATCATCATCCCACTTTGATTCCCAGCTATCAAAATCTTCACTTACTTGCTTGATTACTTCCTCTAGTTTTGACTCCTTTGGCTGGCCATCCACAGCATTCTGTTTCTTCTTTGCCCAAAGAGCTGTGTGATAGAAACTTTTACGCAGTTTAGATAGCGCAATTTCATATTCAAGAGTCCAGTTCGGTGCAACGAATCGTTGAACATCAGTGGAGGTATATACTGTCGATAACGATGCGTGCTTAGCTTTCTTTTCCTTTTCTATGGATTCTTCGTCAGGAGGGTTCTCGTCTTCTTCCTGTCTCCATTCCAGCGGTTTGATATCAAGATCCGTTACAACAGCGACTTTTATGCCCAGACTCTGTCCATCATTGCGAATGAATACTTTCTCATAGTGAGAGAAAGCCGTACTTCCAACATTAACAATGGAGACGCCATACCGGTGCAAAGGACGATTGATGATCTCAGCTATTGTGGGAATTAGCAGATTCTCTGAGTCGCCCTCTACAAGAATCACACCTTTCGCGAAGAAGAGGTTAGCCTTGGTCGCGTCGAGAAAGCGGGAGAGAAATTCGTAATTCTTTGCTGCAAGCTCTGTGAAATCTGGACCCATAGGGAATACTTCGTTGCCCTGGCAGATTATTAGTTTCTTCAGATCAACACTTGCACCAAGGGTGGTGCTGTGTGTCGTAAGAATGTATTGCCCTGTAGTCTCCCTGCGAGACAGGAAATCCACTAGTCGAAGTTGTGCCTGGGGATGCAGATGAGCTTCCAGTTCTTCTATCATGACTAAGCGAAGCCCAGGGAAAGAATCACTATGAAGCAGAAGAAGCTCCGCTGCGATATACAGAAGATTCAGGGTTCCGAGACCTGCTCGATTATCCTCTAACGATAACTCAAGTCTTTTAAGGATATCGTGCAATTCGCTGCCAGCGATGGTTACCGAAGCTGAGCGATTGTCATCCTCAGTGAAGAAGGCTTCGAGGTATCGGTTCAGAGTACGTAGAAGAGCTCCTGCATCACCATCTTCCGGCTTGAAATGGCTTCTGATTTTCTCGTTAGCTTCAGCAATGTACTTTTCCAAATCATGCTGTTGTGGTTCACCATCGATAATAGTCCTCTGGAAAAGCGGGTGTGCTCTGAGTATTTGAGCGAAACGTGAACGACGACCAGCGGTCAATTCGATCTCCGCATCGCGGAGTGGCTTTAGATAAGTGACACGAAGCCTTTCACGCGCCTCACCATCAATCGGAGTACCAAGAAAATCAGGACCTGCTCGAAGTTGAGCAGTGATACGGTTTCTCTTGCGTTGTGCCCGAAGTCGTAGATGAAGTACATACTCCTTCTTACCATTATATTCTTCGAATCCCAACCATTCAAGAAATGGCCCCGCCTCGGTAGGAGTGAATCCTCTGAGAATGCATTCAATTTGAAATTCTGTAGTGCGAGGGTCTTTGAAACAATGGAAATCAGTGTCTTCATACCGTATCCACTCACCGCTCTGAGTTCCTAGTGTATACCGTAAGGCGTCAATGATCGCTGTTTTCCCTGAATCATTCTCACCAATTAGTACATTCAGCCCCGGCTGCATTTGCAGGATAAGCCCAGGCTCTGGATTCTCTGGGTCATCCCCGAGTGTTCCATACTTCCTGAAGTTCCACAGCTTAACTTCCGATAAATACATTTCCTAGGTTGACCTCCCTCCAGGAAGGATAACTTCGAGCTGTCTTATTAGATCCAGAGCGTCAGTGACCTCCTTCTTGTAAAGCGGGGAATTTCCGGAATGGGCGGAGGGATTCAGAACTCTAGCAGTGCAAGCAAGAACATCATCAATGAGCTTCACTCTTCTCAACTGCTCGAGATGATCCTGGGTAATGAGTCGACGAAGACTGACCCGCTGGTCCTTTAGTAGGTCTCTAGTTTGTGATTCCAGTCCCCCGATCGCATCCAAATCACTATCATCGGTTGGAATAAGGAGACTATGTCTTCCATCAGGTGTGTTTCTAAGAACTTCCTCATACAACTCAACTGGCAATTCACTTAGAACTTTATCTCTTGCCTGTTTGAGACGATTTCTCAGCCCACTGAATTTATTGGTAGGTTGAACATTATTATCTCTACCAAGAAATCGGGTTGCTGTATCTTCAGCAACCTTGCGAAGACAGAGAGCTGCTTCATCCAGATTGAAACCAGCAATGTATTCTTCAACCTTCTCAAACTCAGTTTTCACTTGTACTGACGCAATATTGATTGTCGGTGTTCCCTCGAGATGGATAAAACACCAGTCAGTATGGTTCCTGAAGAGCTTCCTTCGAAACTCGTCAAACATACCGAGATCGTGGGTGAGTATTATTTTCTGGAATTTAGCAAAGGTGTCGGATAGAAGAATTTCAACTACTTTCATGCGGTTACTCATGTCTAGACTTACGAGTAGATCGTCGAGAACCAACAACTTTAGGGCGGCTTCGTGCAAGTTAACAAGTGATGCAGCAAATCGAAAGGAAAGTGCCAGTTGAGTCATTTTGGCTTCGTTAAGATAGGATTGAGGACGCGGAATGGTTGTCCCATCAATCTGAACCCCGAACTCGATAACAGGAACTGTGAAGCTGAAATCGGTCTGATTGTTACCAGTGGATGTTGGCTTTGTAGTTACGCCAAGTCTGAGTATGACTGGAGCAGGATCATCTTCAGAGAAGTGGTCGTGGTAGAATTTCTGTGCTGCAGCGCTGATGTCATCAACGATACTGGTTATAATAGTCGAGAATTCGCCTGTCTTTCTATGAAACTCCTCGTATGAACTCGCACCAGCTAGACCGCGACATCCCAGAGGATTGGGATCTCCTGTCTTGATTTCATTCCATAGTTTCTGAGGAACAATACCAACTCTTTCTTTGCAGAAGGGAAGAATCTCTTTTTCAAATAGGGGCCAGAGATCGAATTTCTGGGAATTTCGGAAATGCGAAAACCCAAAAAAGAATCGATAATTGATAAAATCGCTTGCCAGATCCCCTGTGAGAATAAGAGGTTGATTAAATGTGCCATGATCGGTTTCGCTGATATGGTAAGTCGTGTCATTATTGGTGATTGTATCTCTAAGTGTGACGGCGATCAGACCGGGCTTTGCTGTAGCATCCTCGTGTATGTTCAGAAGACTCTCAGCTCCTGGGGTAAAATACTTGGAAATTGAATGCTCTGATTTGCCAGCACTTTGCAGAAATGTGTATAACGCCCAATAGAGAGATGACTTGCCTGATCCATTCGCACCATAAACAAGAAGATTACGTTCTTCAAGGTTAAGAGAGAATTCACGGAAAGCCTTGAAATTCTGGATATTGATTTTGCGTATTCGAGATTTCATACTTTCCCCTCTTGCCTGATTACAGCAAACAGGTCAGGACTATCAGCAGTGAGGCGCATGAGCTGGTTGCGTATGGGATGATCAGGTGCATTGGCTATAGCGACAAAGGATTCTATAGCGGTAAGGGAAAGTGTAGATGGAATATCCGCATATGACATTGTGTCCACATTGAGCAAAGAGGAGACCTTGTCCATGAAGAGAAGATCCTTGGCAGCAGCTTCATCAGGGAAGTAACATTCAAGAACACAGGCATCGATCAGCTCCTCCAGGAAAAGAGCTGGGAAATCGATACCTTCGCGATTAGCCATCTGTACCATCGATACAAGTTGCTCGAACAGAGCCACCTCTTGTTCCGTTGGTTTTCTGATAGGAATCTTCTCAAAGAAGATTTTCTTTATCCGACGTGTATTCCCCAGTATTTGAGGAAAGTTATCTTTGTAGCAACATCTGAATAAATATGAGTTGAATACAGCGGTTAAATAATGCAATGATTCTGTTTTCGATGATGCTATATAGCATGTATCATTCGCAAAATAGTGATTAACATCATCATAGAAAAAGGTCATGTACTTAGACATCTCGTGATAGATTATCTTCGGTTTGTAGAAAGCATCTATGTATTCATCACTAGGGTTATTATCCAGCTCTAACCAGTGATGCTGACCTGGATAATCTGGATTGCTCCCGTTCTTCTTTGAGCGCGCGTACTTGCATTGGCCCCGCTTTTTGAGTTTTCCCTCATATTGCTTCAGATGTTCGTAGACTGCTGGATATTCACTTCTCAGTGTTTTGTATGCTCCAAACTTGATAACCAGCATATACTGATTATCGAAATTCACTTCGTACCGCCCAATATGTCGACCGCGAAGGAGTGGAACGATGATCTCCTCTGCTTTTGGCTCTTTCTTTATAAGATCATTGCGTTGTTCCTGTGTTAGATAGAAGGCTTCATTGAGACCTGTAATCACACCTCGATTAATATTCAGGTCCCACTCTTCTAGAGGGATGCCCAGTGTTTCCACTATACGCTTTATTCGGTAGCGTTTTGGAGAGATAACAACCCAAGGTTTCTCATCTAGCTCAGGCATCAGTATGGCTTTCTCTTTGAAATAAGTGTCTGGATCATTCATTGCCGCCTGGTCATCGGAGACATAGCAACAACGAGTTTGTTTCCGAGGGGAGGAGTTCCTGAAACTTAGAATACTCGTATATGTGGTGGCAGCTCCGAAGTTTTGCGCCATTCCAAAATCTAGCACCTTCTTCGTGTCTACATCAGCTGACAGAAATTTCCGAAGCTCTTTGCCATATCCTGCGCGCATCCATTTATTCGACGTGATATAGCAGAGGTATCCATCAGCAGATAGAAGCTCTGCACCTCGTTCATAAAAGAAAGAATAAATGTCACCACGGGAGGCATATGTTTGATAAGTCTTCTTCCAGTACTCCTGCTCTACCTTTCCACTATACTTTTCTACTGACACATACGGTGGATTACCCAAGAGGATGTCGAAACCTTTCAGGTCAAACATCCACTCCGGGTCGAAGAAAGCGCTGGAAGCGTTCTGATCGTAAGGATCCCATGCGGCAAGCTGCCGGGCCGAAGCATTGCTCCAACCTCCATTAGTTTCAAGTTCTTCAGCAATCTGTTCTCTTAGTTCTTCATCGCGCTTGCGGTATTTCGTTTTTGTCCTGGGTGTTTTTGCTCCGAACATTTTATGGCGAACCTGTTTGAGTTCCTTCTCAAGTTCCTGAACTTCTTGGGAGTGAAAAAGGTGAAATTGGTTATCCGGCTTTTCAATACGAGTCAGAGTATCAGCAGTAACGAACTTGGCCTCCAGGTTTGGTAACGGGCGGATTCCGAAGTTATCTCTTTCAGGATCAGCTTTCTGGTCAACGATGAGTGAAATGAAGAAACGCAGACGGCTGACCTGAGTAGCGATGGCCTGAATGTCAATGCCATAGATACAGTTTTCAATCAGATACAGCTTGCGCCCATAGCCCAGTTCGTTGCTTGTGAAGGCTTCCTCAATATCCCTTTTCTGGGCTTCCAGTTCAAGAATTACATTGTCACGGAACGAAGCATCATCTATTTCTTCCGCTGCGGTAATCGTAGCGCACACCTTTTCTATCTGACGGTCACGCCAGAGCTTATTGTTCCTGTCAAGCTTGCTGAGCGCAAATTCCAGTTTATGCAGTATACCCATTGGATACGCGCCTGAACCGCAAGCTGGATCGAGTATTTTGCAGTTATCAATTGCACAAATCAGTGCTTGTGTTTCCTTCTCGGTGAAGGCGTGTTCTTTGTCTGTGTAGGCGAATAGGATTTCAAGTCCCTCTTCTGCATCGGCTTCTGACATGAAAGGTGTCAGTGCTTTCTTCAGATAGGCTTTTAGGGACTCGTCAACCATGTAGTTCACTATTGTTCGTGGTGTATAGAAAGAACCTGTCTGTTTCCGAGCAGTGGTTTTTGTTTCAGGGTTGTATGATGCAAGAAGGTTTTCAAACACCTTCCCCAGCAGCTCGGGATCAAGTGCTATTTCCTGCTCTATCGGCGTGTTCTCAACTATGGTGAACTTGTAACTGTTGAGGAGGGGGATTATTCCACGTACTTTCTCTTTCTTCCTTTTCTTGTCTCCGTAAGCCTCTTCACCGCTCAGATCCACTATCCTCTGTTCACCGAAGAACAGGAAATCGGGTACTCTGAGAGTGCTATCCTCTCTGTCAGAAAAACCATCTTCGTAGAGTATTATTGCGCCACCTTGTTTTCCTTTGAGGGTGGGATGGGGTCTATCGAGGCATTCAAACAAACCGCCGTTCATGAAAGGTACAATGGACTTCATAAGGGCGATGAATGCTTCCGGATCCCTGAAAGAGGATTTGTAGCGATAGAGATTGGTGATATTGTGATTCTGATCATCATTGCGGAACTCACGTTTTTCACACTGCTGATTGAGTGTTGCGAAGAAGAGGTTCTGGAGGATGGCTTTGTAGTAGAGAGTGTTTTCGGACTCCGAATCAAATTCATTCAGCCAATCCTGTTCCAGTACTTCCTTCTGAAAAAGAGGTTCCGGTATCAGACCCTTTTCCTTTATGAACCAGACAAATAGGAGTCGGGTAAGCAGCCTTATAAGGCTTTTTGAGTCATGCTTCCTTATAGCGTCCCTATCAATAGACTGGGCATCTATTTCCATCCACTCCTGATCATACCTGAGTTGGTCAAGGGGGAAGTGAACATGCTGCCGAGCCCAGAAATACCAGTTGGAAAGCTCACGGTAGAAGTTCTTGTTCAGGAGTTCTACATTGAATACATGTTCCCAGGCAGCATGAAGCTTGTCAAAACTGCCAACATCATTTTTCTGAGCAAGCACTGGAAGAGAAAAACTGGACAGAATATCAAGATGTCCTCTATGAGGTTGGCTAAGCGATATGTTACGAATGATAGTAACCCTGCCCAGCACATCTTTATCAACATCCTGCTTATTCCTGCGGCGATTGATGACTGCGATTGAGAGGACAGCTACCCCTGCTTCGGCATGTCTGATTATCACAAATACTGGTGTAGGGAAAAGCCTATTGATCTGCCTGGCAATTTCAGAGAGTTTTCCTCTGGCATAGTCTTTGCCTGTAAGCTCTACAGCGAAGAATAGATATGATTTGAGAAGTCCGGTAACAACGTCATCGTTTTTGAACAAGCTGATTTGTTCTGACAATTCATCATCCGTAATCTGAAACAGAAAATCGATAGTCTTCCAGTTGCTGAAGCTGGCTTTGTCTTTTCTGAAAGGCCTGTCACGATTATCAAATTCCTCAAGGAAAGCTTCGGGAGAGTTTCCAATATCAAGAGTCTTCTCGCTCTTGTATCCAAGAGTATTCAGCAGATTGACTGAAGCTGTGCGAAGATCCATTCTGGTGAAATCACTCAGAACCACTCTGATCTCTTCCCTTACATCTGTTCCCATTTCACTCTTTCCTATCTGAATCGATAAAACCCACAAGTTCCTTCTTTGTCGGTAATTTCCCTCGATACTTCGGAGGTACAGTTGTGTATGTTGCAACACCTATAGGCTTGCTGGCGTCGCGAAGAGTGTATTCAACTATGGTTCTGCTGCGGTCCTTACAGAGAATCAGGCCTATAGCCGGCTGACCGGCACGGTTTGGCAGCAGTTCCTCAACCGCTGAAAGGTAGAAGCTCATCTTGCCGGCAAACTCCGGTTTGAATTCTTCAACCTTCAATTCAACAATTACATAACAACCAAGATGTAAGTGGTAGAAAAGAAGGTCGAGATAATAATCCTTGCCATCAACCTCCAGATGATACTGCTGCCCTACGAAGGCAAAGCCTTTCCCCAGTTCCAGTAGAAACCTCTTCAGTTGTTCAATGAGCGAGTTCTCGAGTTCACGCTCACTGACTGAAGAACTCAAATTGAGGAAATCGAAGTAATATGGTTCCTTGGTCAGTTGCTGAGCCAGATCCGACTGCGGCGAGGGCAGAGTACGCTTAAAGTTGGTAATTGCGCTGCCTTGACGAGCGTAGGCGTCATATTCGATCTGATGCACTAATACTGCCCTGGTCCATCCATATTCTATAGTTTGCCTGGCGTACCAGAGACGCTTCACGGGATTGGTGAGTTTTGCTATAAGCTGCAGGTTATGACCCCAGGGTATTTCTCCAACAGGTTGCGGGAGATTCTTGCCGTCTATTTCTCCAACAGTCTGTGGGAGTTTTACCACATCATTTGTCCAGGCAAGATAGAGGGAACGCATGTGCCACAGATTTTGTGGTGAGTATCCTCGAACATTCGGGAATTCCTTCAGAATATCTGCAGACAATCGCTCTACAACCGCGCGACCCCAGCCCTCACTCTCCTGCCGTTTAACAATCATCTTCCCTATATCCCAATAGAGGCTGATGAGTTCTCTGTTGGCTGAAAGTGCAACCTTGACCCTTGCGGTCCTTATTCGAGCCTTGATTTCTTCCAGTACCTGCGTGTATCCCTCTGGAAAATCGACAGGTGACCGACGAGTCTCAGAGCTTTTCAGTGATCTGTCCCGCCTGGCAGCTGCCTGTTTTTTAGTCATACTCTGGTCCTTCGGTCTTCCTTTATAACCAGCCAGGTGACAAGGTCGAAAGCCGAACCATCATTTGCCTGCAGCTGCCTGTCCGGAATAACGAAATCTCTTCTTGTCTGAAGCCCGGCTGCGGTTCGCTTCCGGAATGTTCCGGCAATTGATCTGACCGCTTCTGTGAGCAGTTCACTGTATTTATCCATAAAAACGCCATTATTCGTCTCTTCATCGAAAAGGTCGCAAAGCTCCTGATATGGGGCATCCTTCCCGACACATAGTTTCTGGAACATGGCCAGTATCTTTTTCGATTGAGTGAATGTGAAACGTACAGTACCATCATCGCGGATATAGAGCAGGTAATACCGGCCCAGAGGATTCACCTTGGATGATTCCCGATCCTTAAGAGCGTGTTTATGCCGCAGGCAGAAGATGACTCCAGGTCTGACTATCTCGTTCCAGCTGTTATCGGGGTTGTCGGCCGCCATTAGCCTGCCTGGCGCAGGAACTACAGAGTAGAGACCCAGGGGAGCTTCCTCAAGCAGTTTTCTGCCGCTGTCCAGAAAATTCATCAGCTCAATCCGGAAATCATCAAGGGTGAACTCGCTGAGTGAAACATTGTCGTCCATATCTTCAAGATCGATTACTTCATCCTTGAGCCTGAGCAGCTGCTTTTCGCGATAGGTGAGATCCTCCGCAATGAGTTCTTCCAGCTGCTCGGGATCGAGAAGATTATCCCCGGCACTAGCAGCCAGATCAACCATTGCCATTCGGGCTTCCACTCGATCCTTTAGATTGAGGTACTTGTTCAGATCATCAGTGGGCCAGAAATTGACAAGCTGTATCCGCTTGTTGATGCTGCCAAGCCGATCAATTCGGCCAAAGCGCTGAATGATACGCACAGGATTCCAGTGGATGTCATAGTTTATGAGGTAATCACAGTCCTGCAGATTCTGTCCTTCTGATATGCAGTCAGTTGCAATGAGTATATCTATCTCACCATCATGAGGCATGCTCTCCATCTTGCTCCGTGACTTGGACCGGGGAGAGAAATTGGCCAGAATAGATATGAAATCTGTCTGATGCTTGTACCCGACCGGCTTGAAAGTAGTCCGGTTGTCACCAGTACCCGTAACCAGGGCACAGTACAGGTTCAGTTCCTCAGAAACCCAGGCGTTCAGGTTTTTGTACAGGTATTGTGCCGTATCAGCGAATGCAGTGAATACAAGGACTTTCTTGTTGTCATCGTTGATCGGGTTATTAACCTTCTCTCGGATTACTCTCTTGAGTTCCTGCAGTTTTGCATCTCTGTCGGGTGTTACAGCGGCAGCCTTCTCGTGGATGGAGATGAGTTGCTTAACATCTTTGCGTAAGTCCTTTTTCCATTCCTTTCTGTTGATGTCCTCCAGCTTGATTTGAAGCTTCTTACTGACGGTGAGTCTTTCGAGAAGTTCAGCTTCCTCTTCTTCGCCAGGATCGAGAAACAAGTCAGGTGTTGTGTATTCATCCAAGTTGTCCTCGAAGTGGTCGATCTTGTCGAGAAGATTTTGTATTTTGTGTATTGTCCGTTCTATCGATACTTCGAAACTGTGAACGGAGCTTTCAAGTCTTTTCAGATAGCCAATTCGCATCATTCCTATCAGGGAAAACTCCCTGGTCTTCTGGTCGAATCTGTCTTTTTCCGAGTTATCATCAGCCTGATTTTTCAGGTAATCATCACTCAGATAAGCTGTGGGATTAAAGATTGTCAGCTTATACTTAGATATCTCACTGTGAAGTTCATCATAAGATGGGAAGTATCCTTTGATATCTGTTGTCGGGTGTAATGCTACGGGTTTAAGCCTTTCAGGGAATTTACCCATTTCTCCAGACTTGTAATAACTGATAATATGTTTACGGGACCGTGCTATAGTGAGTTCATCGAGAAGCTTGAAAAATGAGGCGTCCAGTGCATCTAGTAGACTTAGCACTTTCCGCTGAGGATTCTTCTTTGGATCTGCCCACTGCGTGAAGTGAGTCTGTGCATTCTTCATCGCCTGCGCTATACTGATGATTCCCAGTGATTCCTGAAAAGCCATATCCTCATCGTGAGTGATAAGCAATAACTGATTCCGCAGATCCTTCAGGGTTGTATTAACAGGAGTTGCAGACAGAAGCAGCACTTTTGTTTCGATACCGCTTTTCAGTATCTGATCCATCAGAAATTCATAACGAGTTGCTCTTCTAGTCCCATCCTTTTCCTTACCCCGTGCATTATTTCTGAAGTTGTGAGATTCGTCAATCACGATTAACCCATAATTTCCCCAATTGACAGTTGAGTATTTCTCCAGCCCAAGATCGGTGTGTGCGCGAACATCAAACTCGAACCGGTCATTTAGAAGCGGATTACGAACATCGTTGTTGCGAAACACAAGCCAGTTGTCCTCAAGTTTCTTGGGACAGAGCACCAGAACTCGGTGATTCAACTTCTCGAAGTACTTAATGATTGCCAGAGCCTCAAAGGTTTTTCCGAGACCAACACTGTCAGCAATGATGCATCCATGATGTTTCAATATCTTATTGATCGCACCTTTAACTCCATCTTTCTGAAACTCGTAAAGCATTTCCCAGACCACTGATTCAAAGAATCCTGTTTTCTCATCAAGAAGATTGCCGCGTTCCGCTTCCGACAGGTAATCTTCAAAAACATGGAAAAGTGTTTTGTAGTAAATAAGCTCAGGTGAGTGATTCTGGTAAAGCAGAGATAGGTAGTTAAGAACTTCGTCCTTCACATCCTCAACAAGAGATGAGTCATTCCACACTTCATCGAACCAACTCCTTAGGTCTTTGCGGTCTCTGGTGCTATCCACCTCCAGATTGAGTTCGATATTGTTCACTGATGAGCCAAGGCCCAAACCCCTCAATGTGAAGTTAGAGCTTCCAATGATTGCTTCCTGAACTCCATTGTTATCCATGTGATACATCTTGCCATGAAGGAAGCCGGGCTTGATGATCGACCTGATCTCTGCTTTTTCCTTCAACCAGTCAGCACATTCTCTGGCAATGCGTTTCTGCTGAAGTTTGTTGTTAAGCTCAAGAGCATCATTTTCAATTCGAAAAGATTTCTTCTCGGTTTTTTCAGGATCCAGTGACTGGATGAACTTCGGTTCTCCAAACATGAATCGAAGATGGCTGATATTATCAAGTTGATTCTTCAGTGCTGAATATGCGTAAATCGTGAAATAGGCCGAAACGAAAGAAAGATCGGAATCTGGTTGTATCCTTTCCTTTAGAAAATCACCAATCGAACCTCGTTCATGATTGTCCCATATTCCCGAGAATGTATTCTTCAATGATATCATGTGCAGCCTGTCCTCCGTCACTCTATGGAGCTTTCTTAACCTTCCGTGTCAGCACTACGAATGTGTTCATCAATCTTTGCTTTCAAGTTCCGAAGACGACCAATGTTGTAACCGAGTATGCTTTTCTTACATGCCCATCAATACACAGTATCATTAACAACTCCGCGAGCTACTGCAATCCATCAACAGAGTGACATTAATCCTCCATGGATATCTCCACTCTTGAATGATACATAAGGGTAACAATTCAACCTTCAGCTGAAATCCAAGTCAATCAATAGTTGAACTAAAACCTTATACTGCAAATTTCCTTTAATGATGCCCTCCCCATTTTGCTGTGTCAATAGCCAGACCCCGTCCGAAAACTCACTACTGCATATCATGAATCAATAAACAGATCGCGAGGCATTGACTAAAGCGTTTCAATATGTTATGTATCAAGGTGTTAAGCCCAACAACTAATACACGCCACAAGGAAGCGCTGATGGAAAGTACCCACTTTTCCCCTGAAAATAACCCCCTTCTCTTCCCCGTCGAAGTGGATGTCACCCTCCGTGATGTTCTGAGCAATGCGTTTGAAGTCCTGGACTGGGAACCGGTCATCCTTGACATGATCAGGGAGGATCTGGATTCCTGGGGACTCCGGAAGAAGAGAATGCGCCTTGCAGATGCCGCATGGACAAGGAACCTCACACTACCGCTGGGATTGGATGGAGTTGAGCCGGGAGGCTCAGCTCCTGAAGTTGTACTTGGTGCGGGACGTCCCAGATGCCGGAGAAAGCTGTGTCTGCTGTTCCTCATAGGCACGGGCCATGGAGTGCAGTCTGAGGAATTCAGACCGTCATGGACGGGATTTTTAAGCAACGGCTGCATAAGACGGATGATGTGATCTGGATGGAGCCCTGATGGCTTTGAAGACTGCTAAACGCCTTGGCTCCGAGAGATCGGTGTTTGCTTCGTTTTCAGGGTAAGTCTATCTACCTTTGTCTGATGATTTTACATGTTGCTATTGTTGTTGCCGCATTTTGCGACCAGTTGCTCGCCTTGTTTCGGTATGTGGCTGGGATTCGGTTCGCTTGCCTTTGGTAACTACCGCCATGAGTCCGGCACACTTCTCCAGATCTGGTCGAAGGCGGATTGCCAGCTCTTTGATTCGCCGAGTTGCCTGGCCTTCTGGGCCATTGCTTTTCTTGCTTGTTCGTTGTCGGCAAGTTCAATGATCTTCTTTGCCAGGTCAGTTGCGTCCCTGCCGTGGTAGGTGAGGCCTGTTTCGTTGGGTATGATTATTTCCTGGGGGCCGCCCATGTCGGTTACTATGGCTGGTAATCCCGATGCCTGGGCCTCGAGAACGCTGTTGCCGTAGGTGTCGGTGGTGGATGGGAAGACGAAGATGTCTGCGGAGGCGTATGCCTTTGAGAGGTCTTCGCCCGACATGCGGCCGGCGAGGTAACCGCCGTTGCCGAGGATCCTGCTTCCCAGTTCTCCCATGTATGGGCCGTCGCCGACTACGAAGAGTTCAATGTCCTGCCTGGTCTGTCTTACGATGTTGAATGCATCGGCGAGGACGTCGAGGTCCTTTTCCCGGCTTACCCTGCCGGTGTAGAGGAGTTTTGTGGCTTCCTTGGTTCCGCCGAATTTCGTGAGGAATGCAGGGTCTTTCCATATCGGGGAGAAGGTGTCGGGGTCGGTGCCCCTGGGGAAGGGTTCCATCTTCTTCCGGTCAACGCCCAGGTTGGCCAGGTCGTCCGTGTAGTATCTGCTGGGGACCATTACACGATCCACCATGCTGTAGAACCATGTCATGCCGCCTGCGGCGAACTCGCCCATCCAGGCGTCCTCAACTATCTCCCTTATGTGCCTTGGGAAGTCGGTGTGATAGATCCCCACGGTGGGGATGCCGAGAATCTTCGCGGCGCCCAGGACGGCGAAGCCCATGGGGCCCGGGGTTGAGATGTAGATCATCCCGAACTCGTTCTCTTCCAGGAACCTCAGGAGTTCGAGGAGGGGCGGGATGGCCAGTGTTTTCGAGGCGTAGTCCGGCACCGGGA
>CAZSXB010000027.1:0-27823 GCA_964611155.1 uncultured Thermotogaceae bacterium | reverse complement strand
TCAACCTATTGCTATACATTACTCGATGAGACTCCTGCGATTCTTGCAGTGACGATGTTCATGGATAATCACTATGGCGGCAGTTATTATCCTTTGGGCAGCTCGCAGCAACTTCCGGGAAAACTCGAGAAATCCTTCGAAGAGAACGGAGGAAGTGTTCTGTATGAGTCTAGAGCAGAGAAAATCATCTTCGCTGAAGGGAGACCAGCAGGTGCAATTGTGAGCACTAATGAGGGAATGCTTCAGGTAGATGCAGAAGATATCATATACAGCGGAACTCTTCTGAGTTTCTAT
This sequence comes from uncultured Thermotogaceae bacterium, assembly GCA_964611155.1. Taxonomy (GTDB): domain Bacteria; phylum Thermotogota; class Thermotogae; order Petrotogales; family Kosmotogaceae; genus UBA9910. Next base: position 27,529 of record CAZSXB010000027.1, on the reverse strand, counting down.
GATAGACTGGTCCCTCAAGAACACCGTAGTCTGAAGAAAGTCGATTGGGTGAAGAACCTGTCGATGACTTATCCCAGTGTTGTGCTTTACTGTGTTGTTGATTCAGAAGCTATTCCGAAAAGCGTTTTGCCGATCGAAATGATGGCAGATAATCCGAAAGCACTTGACGAGAAAGAAGTTACCATGTACGCATTCTCGATTGCTGATCCATCAATCTGTGACACGGGCGAGCATGTTGTAATGGCTATAGGCCCTTCTTTTAAGCCGTGGCCTTCTCCAGATGAACCTACATACAGAGGATACGATTACACTGAGCAGAAAGAATTAGAGAAACAGCGCTTGCTTGACGTCCTGGAATCGCACTTTCCGGGTTTCAAGAATGCTGTTCGTCTATCCGTGGTAGCGACTCCATCGACAATTGAGAGATACACGATGAAAGAACGCGGTTGTGTGGCAGGCCCCAAGCAGTCCATGGGGCAGGACCTTCTCAGAAGGCAGCATGCCGCCAGTGAGTGGTCATCGCTGTTCTTCTGCGGCGAAGCAACTGTGATGGGAACGGGTAGTCCTGCTGTTACCATTTCAGGAATCAGTGCAGCCAATCTCGTCCTTCGAAAGCGGCGAATAAGAGAGTATCGCTGGAAACCAGCCACAAACGATGTGGTTCAAACGCTCGAGGGCAAGGCACCGAAGCCGCGTTTCGATTCTTCAGGAAGAGTTCTCCCTTCTCTGAACATGATTGATGGAGAGATAGAGACAGAGCTTCATGATCTGGCTTCGGCTTGCCACTGGTGCGATCCTGCGAGATGCACAACGGCCTGTCCTGCTTCAATCGATATCCGGTCGATAATGCGTCGCCTTGAGTGTGGGAACACCTTAGGCGCAAAGAAAAGACTCACGGAATCGTTGAAAGACTCTCAGAACTTCCCGTGCAAAGAATGCTCGGCTGATTGTGAGAAGTCATGTTCATCGAAACACTCATATCCTTCTTCGGTGCAGATTCGAAAGACACTCATAACGCTAGAGAAGCACTTCTGAGGTTTTCGGTAATCTGCAATGGCATTCTCGGACAAGGCACTCATCCAGAATCGTACGAGGGGTTGTCTCGTTATTCGCCTACAGCCCAGATCTTGATTGTCCTATCATTTGAGCCTGAAGCTATGTAGTCTCCACCTGGACTGAAGAGCACAGAACTCACCGGGTATGAGTGAGCAGATATTGTTCGAATGAGTGTCCCTTCTTGCATATTCCATATCTTGAAAGTCTTATCTGATGAGCCCGAAACGATGTATTGGCTGTCAGGGCTTATTGCAACGGAGTTGACTGCTCCAGCGTGTCCTTGTAGCTCATGGACCACATCGCCAGATCGAGCATCCCACAATATCACTATGTTGTCTCCTGCACCAGAAACCAGGTAATAGCCATCGGGACTCACAGCAATGGATTCAATCCTGCCATTGTGACCATCGAGTACCTGCACCAATTCCCCTGTCTCAAAGTCCCAGGCTCTTACAACCATGGAGCTTGTATATACGAGCTCAGCGTCAGGGCTTATTACCAGTGAGACGATTGTGGAATCACCCATCCCTATACTCCTGACTTGTTCTCCTGTTGAAAGGTCCCAAACCCTGATTGAGTAGTCCGAAGATCCGGAGACAAGCCATTTACCATCTGGAGTGACTGCGACGGCCTGAACCCAGTTTCTGTGGCCTTCAAGTGTATTCACGCACTTCCCAGTCTGAAGCTCCCATATCTTGATTGTGTTGTCTGCAGATCCGGAGATAATCTTGCTTCCATCAGGCGTGAAGGTTACCGCAAGGACCCAGTTTGAGTGCCCGCTCAGTGTTACCGACCTTCCTCGTTGCAAGTCCCAGAGTCTCAAGGTGTTATCAGTTGAGCCAGACGCCAGGAATCTTCCATCAGGACTTATCGATATTGTGTTCACTATGGAATCATGTCCGGAAAGTGTTCTAATTAGACGAACAGGATCCTCCATAGATGCACTCAGCACAGCCGTTACCAGAAACACTATTCCTGAGACAAAACAGACGGCTTTTCTCATTGGTCCACCTTCCTCCAAAGCTCTATGTTTCAACCAAGGATCACTGCATTATACATCGTCTGGCCAGAGATTCCGTGATGTGATTGCATTGATTTTGCCGTGGATAGCATCAGCCCGGTCAGTATCAGTTGAAGTACGTCTGATCTGGATCTCCCGCAATTCAGGTTGTTGAGCAGCCCGTTGGAAGGTCTCGCACTGGTATATTCAGTGCTAAACTGGAAGTGAGAACGCCTTAGCAAACAATGAATCATAAAGGACTGAGTGAAAAGATTATGCGCAGTAGTAAAAGAACAAAAGGAAATCCCGTAGCTCAGACGGAAGCAATTCTTGAAAGCATTTCTGATGGTGTCTTCACAGTCGATGGAAATTGGTGTATTACTTCCTTTAACCGCGCTGCAGAGGAGATTACCGGGATTCCCCGCGAAGAGGCGATCGGACGACGTTGCTCCGATGTCTTTCGATCGAGTATGTGTGGTGAAAGCTGTCCGCTTAAGAAGACCATAAGAACGGGAAGACCAATTATTGGAGAATCTGGATACATAATCAACTCAAGAGGAAACAGAATCCCGATCAGTATCTCTACGGCGGTGTTGCGAGATGGCAGTGGTAAGATTGCTGGAGGTGCTGAAACCTTCAGAGATCTCTCGGAAGTCGAGGCCTTACGCCAGGAGCTGGAGGAGCGATTTCGTGTGGGAGATCTTGTCAGCAGAAGTTCACTGATGCAAAGGATCTTTGAGGTTCTGCCAGCGATTGCTTCCAGTCCCAGTACTGTTATGATACTCGGAGAGACCGGAACAGGAAAAGAAGTAGTGGCTCGTACAATACATTCTCTAAGCCCTCGGAAGAATGGACCCTTCATTGCCGTTAATTGTGGCGCTCTTCCGGATACCCTTTTGGAGTCTGAGTTGTTTGGTTATAAGGCAGGGGCTTTCACCGGCGCACAAAAAGACAAACCTGGACGCTTTGCTCTTGCTAAAAAAGGCACGATCTTTCTTGACGAGATCGTGGAGATCAGTCCTGCATTACAGGTGAAGCTCCTTCGGGTACTTCAGGACAGGGCTTATGAACCACTGGGTGCAACGAGTTCTGAAACAGCTGATGTTCGTGTAATTGCTGCTACTAATAAAGATCTCACTGAACAGGTTAAGAAAGGACTCTTTCGAGAGGACCTGTATTATCGTGTCAACGTTGTTCGAGTAGAACTTCCACCATTACGTAGCCGAAAGGAAGATATACCTCTGTTGATAGACCAGTTCATAGAACGGTTTAACAGATTGCAAAAGAGATCCGTCAAAGGCATTACATCAAAAGCTCTTGCGCTGTTGATGGCTCATGACTGGCCAGGAAACATCCGAGAACTGGAAAACGCTATCGAGCATGCTTTCATCCTCTGTGACAACGGGTACATAGACACAGGGCATCTCCCCACTCTGCTTACCAGGGGAGTTTTCGTCGAGTACCCGGGTGTTGATATGCACACAGCTCATGATGTTCTCGATGCGCAGGTTATCAGGTCTGCTTTGGAAAGAAATGCTTTCAACAGGCAGGCAGCTGCAAGGGAACTGGGGATTCACAAGACTACCCTGTACAGAAGAATGAAGAGACTGGGTATCTCTGCACCACAGAATCTAAGGGAGAAGTAGCAAGCAACAGGGTAGCTCAACTGCACTCAGACTTCAACATTGACGTTGCATCGGTGCAACTCCACAATCGAAAACTTGTGCACAGGAATAAATGTACCTTGCCACAGCAAAGATCTTGATGACTTCACTGTCCTTCTGCTTCATAGTGGCATGTTCTTGCTACCAGCATATTCGCAAGGAGTTGGGATATGCGAATAGGTCTGTCGTGCTGGGAGAAGAGAATCGCACCGGTTTTTGATACTTCATCGAAGATCCACATTGTGGAGATACAAGATGGCGCAATTATCACGGAAGGCGAGGAAAGGCTTCCTGAAGATCCATCACTTCAAAGAATTCTCAAGCTCCTTGAGCTCGGCATCGATGTTCTTGTCTGCGGAGCGATCTCAAGATCGATGTCTGATCTGATTGCCGCTTACGGTATTGAGGTAATTCCTTTCATGGCGGGCAATCTGAGTGAGATCGTTCAAGCATATTTGACTGGTCTGGAGAAAGACCACTTCAAGATGCCTGGCTGCCATAGCGGCACACTTCAACCAGCGAAACCTGGAAGGGGGTATTTTGGTTTGAACGGCAGAGGGAGGAAAAGAAATCGTCAGGGAGCAGGCCAGGGTCTGCGACGCCGTGTTGAACCCGGCGTGCTTACCGGTGACGCTTACTGCATCTGTCCGGGATGTGGCTATACAGAACCTCACAAGCGAGGCTTACCCTGCACGCAAATGAAGTGCCCTCAATGTGGTTCAGCATTGATCAGGCAATAAATCAATACCTGGTGAAGGGAGGGATAACAGATGCCAAGAGGTGACGGGACAGGTCCACTCGGAGGCGGACCAATGTCCGGGCGAGCCGCCGGTCTATGTGCGGGATACGATGTACCTGGTTTCATGAACCCTGTTCAAGGGAGAGGCCCTGGCATGGGTTTTGGAAGAGGTTGGCGTGGACGTGGAAGAAGATTTGGTAGACGAAGGCGTTTCTGGAGGTACGGTTCACACTATGGAGCTGAGATACCCAGGGCAAAGCCATGGCAATGGTAGTTAGCGAATAACAAGACTGGTCTGGAAAATACCCGGGGGTTTCGGGATTCATCACACGTATTCTAAGGGAGGAATAACATGAAAGTTGTTTTCACAACATCAGGAGATAACTTGAAATCAGATCTGGACAATCGCTTTGGTAGAGCTCCAGGGTTTATTGTGTACGACCTCGAAAGCAAGTCTTTCGAGGTAATAAATAACGATCAGGGTATGAATGCTGCTCATGGTGCCGGTGTTCGCGCTGCCGAGATAGTTGCTCGTACCAGAGCCGATGCAATAGTAACTGGCAATTGTGGGCCAAAAGCATTCAGTGTGCTTCGTGCGGCTGGAATCAAAGTATTTAGTAGCGAAGCCTCGACTGTTGAAGAAGCTCTTGAAGACTTCATCAGTGGCACTCTCAAAGAGACAACAGCACCAACCGTGGAAAGGCATTGGTAGTTACTCTCTATGAAGACGTATCTTGATTGCGTTCCTTGTTTCATAAGACAAGCCCTTGGGGCCTCAAGGCTGGTTTCTGCAGATAACAGTATACATGAACAGATGCTGAGAGATATCCTGTATTATACGTCAAAGATGGATTTCAGCCAACCAGCTCCTGTTACTGGTCAGTACATACACAGAAGACTCAGGTCAATCTCCGAATCTGAAGACCCTTACGAGCAAATGAAAAAGACCCAGAACGACATGGCAAAGAGGTTACTCGATGAAATGAGAGAGAAGATTGACTCTGCGGCAGATCACATGATGATGGCGCTGAAGCTTTCGATCGCAGGCAATGTAATTGATGTGGCAACAAATGGTGAAGTGGAAGAATCAGCTCTTCGAAATATCATCAGCAAGGCCATCGCAGAACCTCTAATAGGAGAGCTGGGCTCATTCCTAAGATCTCTTTCTGAGGCACAGCGCATCTTGTTCATCGCAGACAATGCAGGAGAGATTGTCTTCGACAGGCTGCTGATAGAGAAAATCGGTCCCGAACGAGTTACTGTCGCTGTACGTGGTCTACCCGTCATCAACGATGCCACTATTGACGATGCCAGAGCTGCAGGGCTTAACGAAATCGTGCAAATTGTTGACACAGGCAGCGATCTTCCAGGAATTATCGTTGAAGACTCGGCCGCAGCATTCAGGAAATGCTTTCACAACGCTGATTTGATAATCGCAAAAGGGCAGGGAAACTACGAAACGCTCAGTGACCACTCGGAGAAGATCTATTTCCTTCTAAGAGTGAAGTGTCACGTGATCGCTGAAGACATAGGAATACCGTTAGGAGCGCACGTGGTTACTCGTTCCAGGAGAGTAACCACATGATACTTGCAGTGGCATCGGGCAAAGGAGGAACAGGAAAGACAACCGTATCCGTCAACATCGCAAGAGCAATCGACATCCCTGTACAGCTTTTAGACTGTGATGTGGAGGATCCAAACACAAATCTGTTCTTGGAGATTGAAAGAACTTATGAAGAGACTGTATCAATCATGATCCCTGAGGTCGACGACTCTCTATGTAATGGCTGTGGAGAATGCGGAAGATTCTGTGAATACAATGCAATTGTATCTTTTGGCAGTACGGCCATCGTGTTCGACGACATGTGTCATGGCTGTGGGGGATGTAAAAAGGTGTGCCCCACAGGGGCAATACGCGAGATTGAAAAACGCATTGGCATCATCGAGACATCCCAAGCAGGACGAATCAGGCTCATTCAGGGGCGCCTGGATGTTGGTATGGCAATGTCCCCGCCAGTAATTCGAAGGGCCAAGGCGCATCTGCGTGATGATATGCCGGCTATTCTGGATGCTCCGCCGGGGACTTCGTGTCCAGTGGTAACCACCGTTCTTGGTGCAGATTATGTGATTCTTGTGACAGAACCAACACCATTTGGATTAAGCGATTTGAAGCTGTCAGTCAGTATGATAAAAGAGCTGGGAGTTCCCTTTGGAGTGGTAATAAACAGAATCGGTATTGGGGACACCAGAACACATGATTTCTGCCGAGATTCCGGTATTCCAATATTACTCGAGATACCTGATGATCAGAGAATTGCAGAAGTCTATTCCAGAGGCAAACTGATTGTTGAACAGATTCCTGAGTATCGAGCTTTGTTCATCAGCCTGTACAGAAGACTTGAAAACCAAAACAACTGAGGTGACTGATGACTGATAATACCATCCATTATTCTTACGGCCCCGTTCCATCCAGGCGCCTGGGAAGGAGTCTTGGCATAAACAATGTTCCGGCCAAGGTATGCACGTACTCTTGTGTATACTGCCAGGCTGGCAGCACTTCCCAGATAACCAATGAGCGACAAGCGTTTTACGATCCGGAAGCTATCCACGAAGATGTTGAATCCAGATTGGCAGTAGCACAGAAAAAGTCAGAGGACATTGATTACCTCACTTTTGTGCCCGATGGAGAACCCACTCTTGACTTCAACCTGGGCAGAACTGTTTCAATGATCAAGACACTCAACACACCTGTTGCAGTTATCACCAACGGCACTCTTCTGCGTATTGAGCAAGTGCGTCAAGAGCTTCTTGACGTCGACCTTGTCTCAGTGAAAATCGACTGTGTTCAAGAGGACACCTGGAAACGTCTAAACAGGCCCCATAATGCGCTCCAGTTTCCCGAAGTCCTGAAAGGTATAATCGACTTCTCAAGAGAGTTTCCTGGAGAACTACTTACAGAGACAATGCTTGTCAGCGGTTTCAATGACAGCGATGCATCCGTGAAAGCTGTGGCCGAGTTTCTGGGTCTGCTTCAGCCTGAGAAAGCGTTTGTGAGTGTCCCAACTCGTCCTCCCACAGTAAAGGGTGTTCAGAGACCCGGTGAAGATACAGTAAATCGCGCTTATCAGATTATTTCCGGTTCTGTAAAATATGTTGAGTGCTTGATCGGATACGAAGGAAACAACTTCTCACTAACTGGAGACTTAAGGAAAGATGTGCTTGGCATAACTGCTGTGCATCCTTTGCGCGAGGAAGCGCTGCGCAACCTTTTGTTTCAGGCCGGTTCTTCATGGAGAGTCGTGGATGACATGCTGGCCGAAGGAGAACTCGTAAGAACCAGGTATGAGAACCACGTATTCTACTTGAGAAGGTTTGGACGCGAGGATCAGGATAAATGAGAGAGCTTGTCGTGATAAGCGGAAAGGGTGGCACAGGAAAGACTAGCATAACCGCTTCGTTTGCCGCTCTTGCAAAGCGCGCAGTGATTGCGGATTGTGATGTCGACGCTCCTGATCTGCACCTGATTCTCTCACCAACGATCATGGAAAGCTATGACTTCTATAGTGGGCACGAAGCGATTATCGACCAGGAGAAGTGCACCAGATGCGGTCTTTGTTTCGATCATTGTCGTTTTGAAGCTGTCACAGAAGCAAATCTGGGAAACAATCTTCCCCATTTCGAGATTGATTCGCTTGCCTGCGAAGGCTGCGGCGTCTGTGTGAGGTTTTGCCCGGAAAACGCCATAAAATTCCCGGAAAGACATTGCGGACAATGGATGGTTTCGCAGATGCGTTTCGGTCCTATGGTTCATGCCCGACTCAATCCAGCGGCAGAGAACTCTGGGAAACTCGTTTCAACTGTCCGTCGCGAAGCGCATAGAATCTCTGATGAACAGAACCTGCCAGTGGTCATTGTCGATGGACCTCCTGGAATTGGTTGCCCGGTAATTGCCTCTCTCACAGGAGCAACAAGAGTACTCGTGGTTGCTGAGCCCACAGTTTCTGGAGAGCATGCACTGAAACGAATTCTTGTGCTAGCAAAACACTTCAATCTTCCAGCCTCTGTGTGCGTAAACAAGTACGATCTGAATTTGCCCATGACCAGGACAATGGAGAAGGAAGCAAGAAAATCAGGAGCAGACGTTTTGGGGCGAATCCGATATGATAGAGCAGTAACACTTGCCCAGATGCAGAACAAAGCAGTTGTCGAAACTGATGCCAGGAGCGCAGAAGATATTAGAATCATTTGGGGAAGACTTTCCCTGTAGTCAGAGCAGAGTTGAGAGAACATATCCGCTAACTTTGGGCTTGTATTGTGTTACTCTCAACATTGTGAATATCACAAAGGAGGAAGAGTCAATGAGAATCGCAATCCCTCTTGCAGACGGTAAGCTCTCAGCACATTTCGGTCGTTGTGAGCGTTTTGCAATAGTCGATGTTGATAGAGAACGTAGAGATCTGCTCAAGATTGAAGAGTTCGATGCCCCTCCGCATGCACCTGGCTTACTCCCGAAGTGGCTAGCTGAACGCGGAGCTGTCGTAATAATCGCTGCCGGCATGGGACCCAGAGCACAGGCACTCTTTGCTAACCAGGGAATCCAGGTTGTCGTAGGTGCACCATTTGAAGCTCCTGAAAGATTAGTCGATGACTACCTCAGCGGAAACCTTCAGGAAGGAGAAAACATCTGCGATCATTAGAACTCATGAGAATGCAGATATCTCTAAGCTTATGATTAAGCCTCAACCATGAGTTCTCTTGATAGAAAGGATTGTGGAGTGTTGGAGAGATTCAAAGTAACTATTCTGGTGGACAATATCGCAAAAGGCAATCTAATCAAAGAACACGGGCTATCCATTCTGATTGAGTCTGACGGGAAGAGCATTCTCTTTGATACAGGGCAGGGAAATGCGTTGAAGCATAATTCCCGTGTTCTTGACATTGATCTAGGAGATCTGAATACAGTCGTTCTCAGCCACGGTCATTACGACCATACCGGCGGCCTGGCCCACGTTCTTGAAAGAGCCCCGAATTGCGAACTTTATTGTCATCCTGCCGTTAAGAAGATGCGCTACAGCGTCCGTAACAACAAAGTGAAAGAGATCCAGCCGCCAAAAAGCACTGTTAAAGCACTCGACAATCTCTCTACTGGTCAGCTTCACTGGATCAAGGAACCCATGATGATAGATGACAGAATCGGTGTTACTGGACCTATTCCCCGCAAAGAAGCTTACGAAGACACAGGCGGTTCGTTCTTCTTCGATACTCAAGGTATTGAAGCTGATCTCGTGGAAGATGATATTGCTATCTGGTTGATCAGGGATAGCGAATTGTCAGTCCTTACTGGATGTGCCCATGCAGGACTCGTGAACACAATTGAATACATTGAGAGTATTAATCCAGGATTGACCGCGCGAACAGTCATTGGCGGATTTCACCTGGTAAACGCCAGCAAGGAGAGGCTGCAAAACACTGTAAAACATCTCCAGAAAATGGATCTGATTGTTCCGTGCCACTGCACCGGGAAGAAGGCCAACGCCTATCTCAAGAGATGTCTCGGAAAAAGGGTCAGGCAGGGGGAAGCGGGCATGGTTTTCTTCATCTGAGTGAGTCGGAAGTACTCGTCCTCATTCAGTAGACATACCCGAGCGTTCTCAAGTTCTCCCTGACACGACGAATGAAGACCTCGGTTTCTCTTGGCAGCTGTGCATTCCCATTCAGATATGCAACGGTGTTCCCAAAACCCCAGTTCCAGGCCATCAGCACATGATCAAGCTCATCGAAATGCAGCAATAACCAATCCAGGTATATGCATGCTGCAAGGGTTGCTTCGTGAGGTTTCAGAGGGTCAAAATCGTAGCCGAAGCGATCTCCAATATCCTTTGCAGTTCCATCCATGAACTGGAAGAGACCTTGTGCTCCCGAAACAGGGTTCACCACCGAAGGACGAAGCGATGACTCAGCTTTTGCAATTGCCACTAGCAAGACAGGTTCATTACACTCTCCTGCCCACTTCATTATGTCTTCAACCGTCACCCTGGCTGGAGGCCTTGGAAACAGCACTAGCAGTAGGAACATGCCTACCACTGCGACAGCCAGTACAAGAAACTCCAGTTTCATGAAGTAACCCTCCGCAAAAGAGACTATGTTGGTCACTCAGCACATATTGCAGCTGCGCGTTAGCTATCGACGAGAAGACCAATCAAATCATAGCACGAGCTTATGCTTGCACACAAACGGAATTGGCTTGCCATTGGTCAAAAAGCTTATAATCGGGCTTTGTTTACGTTTCGGTTTGGATTCTGGTCTGATGTATAATATTCGTGGGTAATGCCGGAACCATCAGTGCTATATTGCTTTACGTGCAGGCTTTTTCGTGGTTTGATTCAGCGCGTTTTTTGTGAACAATTTGTTACGCAAAGTGTCTCAGATCCAGGTGATATTGTTCTCATGATAGATGTACAAGTTTGCGGTTTCGATTCCCTTGGCTGGGAGCTTTTGTCGAGCAGTTATTGTTGATCAATACTGTTGATCAACTATTACGGGTCATAGTTTCTTCCAAGCTGCCTTATGGAGGTAAAACTTCAGGGACCATATCATACAGGAGGTGTTTGCATGAAGTGTCTACTGGTGCTTCTGGTAGTTATTCTGAGCTTCGCCGTTGTCTTTGGAGGCGGAGTAGTCGAGGTATTCAGTTGGTGGACAGGTGGCGGTGAAGAGGAAGGCCTTTTTGCGATCTTCGAGGTCTTCAACGAATGGTATCCAGATGTTGAGATCATCAATGCCACGGTAGCAGGTGGCGCAGGATTTGCTGCAAAAGCTGTTCTAAAAACAAGAATGCTCGGAGGAAATCCGCCTGATTCCTTCCAGGTCCATGGTGGCATGGAGCTAATTGACACATATGTAGTTACTGGACTCATGGAACCTCTATCAGATCATCTGAAAGAATGGGGAATCTACGACAAATTCCCCAGCGCCATCATGGATATCTGCAGCTATAACGGAATAGTCTACTCAATTCCTGTGAATGTTCACAGGGGGAATGTCGTTTTCATCAATAACGCTATTCTTGAAGACGTTGGCATCGAAAGAGTTCCAGATGACTGGCCTGGCTTCATTGAAGCCATGAAGAAGATCAAAGATGCCGGGTACATTCCTCTTGCCCTGGGAGACAAAGACAAATGGGAAGCGGCACACCTGTTTGAGAGCGTTCTCATCTCGACCCTGGGTGCGTATAACTATAACGGCCTTTGGGAAGGGAGAACCAGCTTTAATCATCCTGGAATTGAGGAAGCTGTTGATATCTTCCATGAACTGATGAACTACGTAAACGATGACCATGCCGCTCTTACCTGGCAGGAAGCTACTCGACTTGTCTTTGACGGTGAGGCAGCTTTCAACGTTATGGGAGATTGGGCAATGGGATATCTAAAAACTCTTGGGTGGACACCTGGAGTTGAGTTTAGCTGGATGACCGTTCCTGGAACAAAGGGTTCTTTCATGGTTGTTACGGATACTTTCGGACTCCCAAAGAACGCTCCAAACCGGGAGAATGCTCTCAAGTGGCTAAAGGTAATCGCCTCTGTCGAAGGACAGGACGCTTTCAATCCAATCAAGGGGTCTATTCCCGCAAGAGTCGATGCAAACAAGGAGCTCTACGATGATTACCTTGTGTGGTCAATGAATGACTTCGCAACAAATGCTCTGTGCCCGTCCATTGCCCATGGATCTGCAGCAGCCGAAGGTTTCATAACAGCTCTTAATGATGCTTTGAATCTGTTCATCGCTAACCAGAACAAAGCCCAGTTCCTGAGAACCTTGAGGAATGCGGCTAGTGAGTACGTCTACTGATATACTAGTACCTGTTGCTCGGGACTCGTCATCTGGACGAGTCCCGGTTTATTGGGGGTGAATAATATCAAGAGACGTAAAAAGCGAATGCTCGTCTCATTAGCGGTCTTGTCTCCTTCATTTGCTGCTATCACAGTGTTTGTCTACGTCTTCATTGGTTCAAGCATAAGAACTTCCATGTCTAACTGGAATAGCTTTGCACGCCTTCTTTCAGGAGAATATGTGTTTGTTGGTGCGCAGAATTATGTAAGACTTTTTCAGGATCCCAGGTTTCAGTCTGACCTTTGGAATACTCTGTATTTTACTCTGTTTTTCATTCTCGGTTGTCTTGCCATGGGAATCATTCTTGCAGTTTTGGTGGACAGGAACATAAAGGGGGTTGGAGTTTTCAGAAACATCTTCCTGTTCCCGATGGCGGTGTCATTTGTTGTTACTGGAACAGTTTGGCGATGGGTATTCGCGCCGGGGAACCTGCCGAACAACCCAAGGGGAGTGAATCTTCTCTTTGATATGCTCGGACTGAATTTCCTTCAGTGGAGATGGTTCACCAGTACAGAATCATTTCTGAATTTCAATTTAGCTTTGATTCCTGTTATCATTGCTGCGGTCTGGCAAATGTCCGGATACACCATGGCGTTGTATCTGGCCGGGCTGAGAGGAATACCATCTGCCCTTACCGAGGCCGCTGAAGTCGACGGCGCCAGCCCCTGGCAAGTATTCTGGCGAGTCAAATTCCCCCTGCTTAGACCTATTACTCTCAGTGCAATGATTATCCTGGGTCACATCTCACTGAAGATATTCGATCTCGTCTACGCTATGACTGGAAGCGGGCCTGGGAACGTCACCGATATGCCTGCCGTCTATATGTTTGAGACTACGTTCAGGGCAAACAGATATGCCACCGGATCGGCGATCGGAATTGTGATGCTGATAATGGTCGCTATTGTCATCATCCCCTACCTTGTCAACGCCTTCAAGAAGGAGGTCAAGACATCGTGAAAAAGATTCTTTCTATGGTCCTGCTGTGTGTCTTCGCAGCTTTCTTCCTGCTTCCCATGTATGTGCTTCTTGCAACCAGTCTAAAACCCATGCAGGAAGTCGGAATAGCAAGAATGTGGCATCTTCCTAGCAGGCCATCTTTCGACGCTTTCGTGAAGGCATTTGGAAGACTGGCTCCAAACCTGCAAAACTCTCTAATGCTTGTGATACCAGCTACATTTGTTTCTGCATTTATGGGATCAATCAACGGCTATATGCTTTCAAAGCTGAAGTTCAGAGGCTCCGATCTGTTATTCGCTCTTCTGCTGTTTGGGATGTTCATTCCCTATCAGAGCGTGCTTTTCCCGCTCATAAATGCTTTGGATGTACTGGGCCTCTATGGATCTATCTGGGGGCTTGTGGTCGTTCACATTGTCTATGGCCTTCCGATTACGACACTGATTTTCCGGAATTACTACTCTGAAATCCCCGATGAACTAATAGAAGCCTCTAGTATAGATGGGGCGAGTATTTTCCGAACCTACACCCGGGTGCTTTTCCCGCTTTCGATTCCAGGTTTTGTTGTCGTAATCATCTGGCAATTCACAAATATCTGGAATGAATTCCTTTTCGCAGTAACCGTAACCAGTGATCCAGTTAAACAACCGATCACTGTTGCCCTGGTTAATCTGGCAGGAAGTCAGGTCGTTGAGTGGAATCTCCAGATGGCTGGTGCGATTCTTGCAGCGCTCCCCACTTTGATCGTCTACATTGTACTCGGAAAGTATTTTCTGCGCGGTCTGCTTGCAGGATCTGTCAAAGGATAACTTAGAAACACAAGCCTGCGTACTGAGGTTTCTTCAGGGCATCTTCTTCAGCACGCTGTTAATAAAGCCAGCTTTTGAATCTGTGTAAGTAGAACGATCATTCCTGTATTTTTCAGCCAGCTTCAATTTCAACTGTGCGTATTCATTTCTTGCTTTGGTGTGGGCTCTGAGATAATCCCTGAAGAAAACATGCTTACTCCAGAAAAGATTCCCGCTTTCTGTCATGTGAAGATGAAACCCTGGTCTACTCATAAACCTTCTCTCCGGCAGACGGTCTTCGTGCTGTGGAGCATACTTATAGCCCATGAGTGAAAAGCTCTCAATTAGTTCGACGGCATCGCCAAGCTTCCTGACACCAAGAAGGATATCTACAATCGGTTTTGCCGTTAGTCCAGGAACAGATGTGCTTCCAATGTGTTCTATCTCTACGACCAGCACTCCACCATGATTCAGCAGTCTTGCCTTCTCTTCCTCAAAAAGCATGGGCCATTCATCATTGTATTCAACAAGAATTACCGGTTTCTCTTCGCTCATGAGTGGACTCCTTTCAACTCGTTTTCATCAAAGCCTAACACAGACATTCTATGTATGGCATCCAGCATTCTTGCCAACACAGAAAGTGATTCCTTCAAGTTCGGGAAAACGCGTAAGCAGAGCGATAACTTGACAAAACAGCAAGGCTGTAGTATTCTATATTTGCTTATCTGTGCATATACGCATATATTCTGAAGGAGAGTTCGATATGCGTGAAACGATTCTGTTTAAGGCTCTTTCCGACCCAATACGTCTTAGATTGGCCTCGCTATTAGCAACAGCCGGAGAACAGTGTGTCTGCGTGCTGGCTCAGGCACTGGATGAACCTGACTTCAAGATATCCAGGCATCTTGGCATAATGCGTTCAGCAGGTATGGTTGAGTCCCGTCGTGAAGGAACCTGGATTTACTACAAGCTAGTGGAACCACACAATGAAATAGAAGAGAGCTTGCAGAAATGTCTCCGAATTCACATGAAAGACCACGAAACCGTCAAAGAGGATCTGAAGAGGCTGGAAGTTGCTTCTTGTTCTACAGAACCAGGAATCAAAAAGACCACCGACTCCGAAACCGATCAAATGGAGGTTGAATCAAATGGCTGAAGCTCATAGAGAAGTCAGAGGACTCGGTTTCTTTGAAAAATACCTGACGGTTTGGGTGGGGCTGTGCATAGTCGCTGGAATCGCC
The DNA here is from genome assembly GCA_964611155.1 of uncultured Thermotogaceae bacterium. GTDB lineage: Bacteria > Thermotogota > Thermotogae > Petrotogales > Kosmotogaceae > UBA9910. The sequence continues at coordinate 12,197 of CAZSXB010000027.1, read as the reverse complement.
CTTGGAAGGACCGCCCCGGGCGTAGCCGATTACCTTGATGGTCTTGCAATCTACGTGGGAGAAGCTCCTGTTGTTTCAATCCCTATTGCAGTATGTCTTTTCTTCATGATGTATCCCATAATGGTGAAGATAGACTTCGCTGAGGTCCTCAAAGCTGGAAAGAGTGTGAAACCTGTGAGTCTTACTCTCATACTGAATTGGGCAATAAAGCCTTTTACGATGTACGCTATCGCAATGCTCTTTCTTGGTTTCATCTTCAAAGGGATGATCGGTACAGAAGCAGTTGATCTTGTCAAAATGCCATTTGGCCTGGACTTGTCCGTTGGAGCCGTGTATGGTGCAGGAACTGTCGTGCTTGAAAACGGTGTTAAGATGCTTGAGATTCCTTTATGGCGGAGTTACCTGGCTGGAGCGATATTGTTGGGAATTGCTCCGTGTACAGCCATGGTACTTGTCTGGAGCTTTCTCGCAAGAGGAAATGACGGGCTTACTCTCGTCATGGTCGCGATCAACTCGATTACCATGCTACTCCTGTACGGTGTTCTGGGAGGATTCCTTCTTGGTGTTGGCAGGTTGCCCGTGCCCTGGCAGGCGTTACTACTTTCAATAGGAATATATGTCGCACTACCTCTTGTCGCAGGTTTTGTCACGAGGGTGTTGATCGTTCGAAAGCTTGGGGAAGCATGGTTCAAAGAGAAATTTCTTAGTTTTCTAACTCGAATCACAATAGTCGCTCTTCTGCTTACACTGATACTCATCTTCTCTTTCAAGGGAGATGTAATACTGGAGAACCCGCTCACGATTCTCTGGATTGCCGTACCACTATTCATACAGACAAACTTGATTTTCTGGATCGGTTACGGTGCTTCTAAACTGATCAAACTGGACTACGAGGACGCAGCTCCTGCTTCCATGATAGGAGCGTCCAATCACTTCGAAGTTGCTTTGGCGACCGCAGTAATGCTCTTTGGAGTTAGATCGGGTGCTGCATTAGCTACTGTTGTGGGTGTTCTCATCGAAGTGCCAGTAATGCTGATGCTGGTGAAGATCTGCTTGAAGACACGTCGCTGGTTTGGAAGACCAGATAGAGAAGCTGTGGTGTCAACGGGAGAATGACCAAAACAATTAGATATAAGTAGGTGAATGAATATGGGCAAAATGAAAGTGCTGTTCCTCTGCACGGGGAACTCCTGTCGCAGCCAGATGGCAGAAGGATGGGCACGATTTCTGAAAGAAGACACGATAGAAGCTCATTCAGCGGGTATTGAGAAGCATGGTCTCAATCCTCTCGCGGTCAAGGCAATGGCAGAGGTCGGGGTAGATATCAGCCATCACGAATCAAAGACTATTGATGATTTACCATCGCTGGATTTTGATTACGTCGTAACTGTTTGTGGTCATGCAAAGGAAAACTGCCCCCATTTTCCCGGAAGGGCAGTGATGATTCATGTTGGCTTTGATGATCCTCCAAGACTTGCAGAAGGCGCTAAGAGTGAGGAAGAAGCGATGCAGCATTACAGGAGAGTCAGAGATGAGATCAGGGCGTTCGTGGAAAAGCTCCCCAAATCACTTGAGGAGCACAAAACAGGTTTTTTCGTGCACTGAACAGCTGCTGTTGCCGATAGAGAGGCTGTGCTGGTAACTGCTCGTGCGACAATCAAATGCAGCCCCCATCAACAACGAACACCTGCCCCGTCACATAGGAAGCGGCTTCACTTGACAAAAACCACACGACTTCAGCAACTTCATCAGGTCTGCCAGCCCGACCCAATGACACATTCTCGGCAAGCCAGTTCCTATCCTTTTCAGAAGGAAAGTTGCTTTCAGTTGCTATCCAACCCGGAACGATGCAGACGACCCGGATCCCCTTATTACCAACCTCACGAGCGAGACTCCTTGTCAACGCGATTAACCCCGCCTTTGAAGCTCCGTACGCTGTATGACCTTCTTCGGGCTGGAGCGCCGAGCATGAAGCGATATTGACAATCACTCCCTGTTTTCTATCAAACATCGCAGGCAAAAGCAGTTTGGAAAGATACATTGCTCCCCGAAGATTGGTATTATGCACTGAATCCCAGTATCCAAGGCCGGTCTCCTCAAGACTCAAAGGCTTGAAACCAGTTGCGGCATTGTTTATGAGAACATCGACGTGTCTGTGTCTCTTGATAATTACCTCGGATGCCCTTTCAACCTGCTCAGGGCTGGATATATCACAGCCAATATAGTCAACCTCTTCTGCCGAGATGAAGTGATCTGGCAGTGAGAGAATGTCCAGAACAACTACCGTCTCATTCGATCCAAGGTATCGGCACACAATGGCTTCACCGATGCCTCTGGCGCCACCGGTTACCACAATCACCCTGCGCCCTGGTGATTCCTGCCCCACTGAATCACTCCTTCTCACAGAAGCGCTTCCATGATTGTCAGGAACACTGAGTATTCATTTCACGAAGACTCCGCTTCGAGAGATCACTTAACTGCAACAGCGACCAGTCGATTTGCATTGCGATCGTAAGGACACCCGTCAAGACCTCCGTAAAGCTTCACATCGGAGAAACCGGCTATTAGCATTCTGTCTTTGAGTTCTTGTCCTGAATATATGGTGTGACAGAACCTGAATCTCTTAGCTTCGTTTCCCTTGAGAAGAATCCACTCGTTGCTGATCCTCGTCCAGTCATCATAGATATCGTGCCGCTCAATCAAGATGCTTCCATCGTGGTTTTCATGAGAAAGCGTACTCTGGAAATTCTTTGCAAGCCATTCTTTGCCACAAACGTCGATCACGCAGAACCCACCCTTTTTCAAACTGCTCAGAATGTTTTTCAAGACCTCGACATCTTCGTTCTTGTCCTCGAAATATCCAAAAGACGTGAACATGTTTATTGCAAGATCAAAGGATCCTGATCGACGAAAGTGGCGCATATCCTTCTGCACCCACTCTACGGATACACCTGATTCTTCCGCCCTTCTGCGAGCGTTCTCCAGCAAATAACTCGATCGATCAACAGCAGTTACGTTCATTCCTCTGGACGCAAGCACTAATGAATGTCTTCCTGGCCCACAGGCTAGATCAAGAACATCTTTCACTTCGCGATTAAGCAGCTTCAGCAAGTTATCTACTTGCTCAAAAGCACTTTGAAACGCCCTTTCTGGAAATAGAAACTGGTATAGTTCCTTCCAAAACGCTTCGTTCTCGAACCACTCACTCACGCTTTTCCCCTCTTTTCAAGCAATATCAATGAAGCCTGAGAAATCTAGACATGATGTTTTGTCCTGCTAAAACCGGACAGGACGGCAACAAAAATCGCTATCTTGACCGCTGTTAACCATGAGATCGACTCTGCAACTAATCCCTGTTCAACTGCGCCCGGGAATAAATCCGGCACAGTCCATGCCCACAAGATCTTCACAAGAAACATCACAACAACAAAAGCAACAACCGCAATCGCGATTGCCCCGGTGATAATCGCAGTTAGCCTGCGTTTGTCTGCCATGGTTCAACATCCCTCCTGTTATGGCATCACGAAGCAGGGCCTGGAAGTCTCATTAACCAGGCAACGCTCGAGATGCTCGATGACTTGTCCAGTTTCAGAAGTCCGGACAATCTTAGTATATGCTTTGACCTCTCCATCACAAAATCGACTATACAAGTCTTGTTTTCTGAGGCTCGGCAATATCCAGGGTAATCAATTGGGAGTCTTTTTATCCACTTAGTGTCAAATGCTCAAAGATCTGTTGCTGAAAGCATATAATAGTGAAGATGGGTAGAAACGTCTGCGTTTGGGATCAAGATGCTCAGGGTTTGCTAGCGGGCAATCTTCTCATGTTGCGTAATTCTTATTCGGAGAGTGATCTTTATGAGAATGTTCAGAACAACAGGTTCTTCAACTATAGGGCTCGTCGCTCTTCTTCTTCCGGTAGTCCTGGCTGGAGTTATGTTGCATCTCTTTCCAATTCGTCCGTTACCTGATCCTGCAGGTGACTACAGAGTTGGCGTTGAGTACTTCGAAATCATGGGCATCACAGACTATGAAGATCATGCCCAGAAAGCTAGTTTTCCGAGCAGATATATGGCCGACATATGGTATCCTGCTTCTGGCGTAGTCAGGAACACCCGTCAACCATGGCTCAAAGATGCTGAGATACTCTTTGAAGCACTCGCCAGTTTCTATGATGTCCACACTGCACTGCTTGAGCACACGAAATTCGTCAGGTCGAACTCATATAGAGATGCTGTTCCGCAGATCGAAGATGCGCCATATCCAGTCATTCTTTTGTCCCCTGGATTTCCATCCCACGTGGACCTATATCTTGCTTATACAGAGTATTTGGTAAGTAGAGGCTATGTTGTCGTGGGTGTGGAACATCCGGTAGCTGCTGTAGCTGTTGTCTTTCCTGACGGAGAAGTTATATACCATCAACCAGATTTCGCGTTCCTTCTTACTGAAGACGAGGACTTCGATGAAGGGATCAGAACAGCGATGCTTCATCTATCTGATGACATATCTCGCACCATTGATTTCCTTGAACACCTGAATAAAGGAACTATTGATTCCAGAATCCAGGGAATGCTTGATCTATCAAGAATTGGACTTATCGGTCATTCTGGTGGAGCCGGGGTTGTGGTCCACAATGCGACAGTTGAACCAAGGGTACGAGCAGTATTTGCGTTTGATGCTGCCCTTTTTGCTTTCAGCGATGAAGATCTTGAGAATGGCTTCTCAATTCCCGCTTTGTTGATCCAGACCGAAGAATGGCTTACCCATGATTATTTCGGCGGATATGATTCAGTCATAAGAAACTCATCTGTAAAGCCTTTCATACTGGATATTGACGGAGCCAAACACAGGGATTTTGCCATGCTTGATTTCATTTCCCCCCTTGCTCCCATACTTGATTTCACCAGTGGATTCATGAGAAGAAATGGACATACCTTTACGAAAGACCTGCTCCTTGCCTTTTTCGACTACGTGTTCAAGGAGGGAAGCGAGGAACGATTGTTCGAGCTTGCCAGCAGCAGGAAAGACACGAAAATGAGTATTGCTATTGATATTCCTTGAGCTGCGCGGCAAACTACGACCTGATTGATCGGGAGGTTTTTTGATGACGCGCAATAGGAAGTGTTCGCTTCTGGTAGTTCTGATTCTCTTATCAGTAGTCATATTTCCCTGCAGTAGTTTTGTGATCTATTCAGATACTGTAATGATGGGCATGAACTTTGATTATGCGATGAACCCCGATGTAAGATTCAGTTTGCAGAGAATCGGAGAGCTCCGTACGTTAAATGTCTCGTTTTCTTCTGGTCTTTTCTACCATGACTTTCTCGTGATGAATACCGCTGGAGTGTTTGCAGCGCTCCAGGCTGTACCGCCAATTGTTTACAGGGGTGACCATACTCTCCCAACACTTGGTATGGACTCGCTTCTGAGTATGGTTTCGAGATGGAATGACACCGAGAGAATTCCAGAGATTGCCGAGCAATACAGAATCGTTTCGCCTCCGGGTTTCAACCTTCACATTCTGGCTGCTGACCTTCATGAAAATGCCTACATAATCGATGCGGGAGAACGGGGCAACGAGCTAATGGAGATTGAAGGGAATAGTCTTGTAATGACCAACTTCTACATGCGTTACCTGAAAAGCGATCTTGATCTCGAATCTCTTCCCGGAGGTTGGCGTTACAGGGCGATAAACAACAAGTTAGCAAGCGATGATACAGTTCTTGATATTCACGGTGGCCTCGAAATACTCCGTTCGGCCTGGCAGCCTGGCGGTACGGTTGTCTCGGTGCTCTTCTTCCCCCAGGAGAATGTGGCGTTCATTGTCTTTCCCGAAAACCCCCAGAAGATCTACAGGCTGTCACTTGTAACAGGTGTTATGGCTTCCTTCGAAGGATTTGACCTGGAGCACGAAACAGTTGTCGGCATAAGAGGGATAAACAACAGAACACTGCTAGCTTGGGACTGATGATCTGAAGCGCTGTTGCAGGAGGTGGTCTCAATTAACGAGACGAGCTTAACTGACGGACGGAGTGAAGGAATGATTTCGGTCCGTGGTGGCAATATCTGGTACAGGATTGAAGGAGTAGACAAGACGAAGGCTCCTCTGATAGCTCTTCACGGGGGGCCTGGTACTCCACATGATTATCTCGAGCCATTAGTAGCCCTTTCAGATGAGCGCCCCGTAGTATTCTATGATCAACTCGGATGCGGCCGCTCTGATAGACCAGACAATGAATCTTTGTGGACTGTAGAACGCTTTGTTGAAGAACTCCATCAGCTGAAAGTCCGACTGGGAATCGTTGAATTCCATATTCTTGGACAGTCCTGGGGAAGTATGCTCGCAACACAATACCACTTCACTTATCCAACAGGAATAAGAAGTTTGATTCTTTCAGGTCCAGCATTGAGCGCACAGAGATTCTCCCAAGATGCCAGGAAATTACTGACTAAACTCCCTTACGAAGTACAGGAGGCTGTACAGAAAGCAGAAGCGAGCAGTGATTATGCTTCAGCTGATTACCAGGAAGCTATCGAGGCATTCTATAAGAGCTTCGTATGCAGACTTGAACCCTGGCCAGACTGTCTGAACATGACCATAGAAGGTATGAGCAGCTCAGTTTATGAACACATGTGGGGGCCAAGCGAATTCACTTGTACCGGTACGTTGAAAGACTTTGACTGCACCAACAGGCTAAGTGAAATCAAAGTACCGGTTCTCTACACCTGCGGAAGGTACGATGAAGCCACTCCTGAAACAACAGAGTTTTACCATACCAGAACACCCATTTCAGAGATAAGAGTAATCGAAGATGCATCACATGAACACCATCTTGAGAAACCAGATGAGTATCTCAGTGTAGTGAGAGATTTCCTGCGCCGGGTCGAACAGCATTAGTCTACAAGACGTTCGATTCCACCTGCAAGTAAAGGCTTCAAGGCGAGCCTCCCTCGGTAGACCGTGTTAGCTACTGGTGATTTTGCCGGGGATTCTTCAAGCCGGTTACCAGTTTGTTGTTAACTTCACGTTTGACTCGTGATGCGAGACACGATTCGTGTGTCTTCAGAAAACCCCGAACTGCTTCAGAAGAGTGTACAACAAGTTCACGCAATGCCCAGGACATTGCTTTCACAACCATATCCTCGTGATCATCAACAAGCATTTCGCATATTTTCAGGGTTCGAACAACATCACCTTTTCCCCCTTGAGAACGCATGTTAAGGGCAACAGTGCTCACCAGGGCTGCGCGCCTCCACCAGAGATCTTCCGAGCGAGCCCATCGGACTATTCGCTCATCAGTTATCTGACCTGCAAGCCAGGCTGGACCTGAGATTATTCTTGCGAAGGTATCCACTGTTGACCAGCTGTCTATGCCTTCTCCGAGTTCTTCTACTTCAGTTTCTCCAAGCATTCCAAATGCTTCCTTTTTAGATGCCAGGAGTTCATAACCTATCCAGCGGTACTTCCTCTGCCGCACAAATCTCCGTGCCAGTTCGAGTATCAGCTCAGGTTCTTCGTTTTTGAGAGCTCTTGAATACTTCTTTCTGATTCTTCTTGCATCGGGGACATTTCGTACACTCGGCGCATCAAGCTCACTGCAAATAGCAGTGAATATTCTTTCCGTTTCTTCGATGCGAAAACCACCTCTCATACTCCTCCTCCTGCACTTCAGAATATCCTCTCATCTTCCGATCAGCTTCCTCAGAGCGCTCACATCTTCTTGCCAATTTGAGATGATTATCAGATGCTCTGATAGCTTCTCGCGATTCTTTTCAAAGCTTGACGCAAGTTCCTTCAGGTGCCCGTAGTATTGGTCCAGAAGTTGTAGCGGTATTTCCAAAGATGTGACCCTGCCGGTACCGGTTACAAGCGCTGCTTCAAGCTTTCTGAGCGAATCTAGCCATTGCTCAACGGTCATCCCGGCATTCTTCTTGAAGTCTCTCAACATCCACTGTCTTTCAAAAAGAGAACGTTTCTTCCATCCTTCCGATTGCTCTAGCAATGTATTGTAGACTCTTCCACAAATTCGATGAGCATCAAGTATCTCTTCTTCTTTCAGATGCTCCAAAGAACAGTCATCGCTCATGTCTCCAATCTTTACTCCTGCTGCTGAAAGCGCCTGCAGAGAGCTTATCTCCTGCCCGGCAAAGCGTTTGGCCTGGGCAACCGCTGCGGCGAAACCTGCTCCCGCCACCTCAACCGGGACGATATGCTCTTTGTTTGCTTCATAGAAGTCCTCTTCGCTCATGCCATGTAGAAGAGCAAGCGAACTAACTCCATGTTTAGCACCCGGAGTAAGAACCAGTCCAGGACCTATGGAAAAGGCAAAGACTCCTGTTCCTTCCAACTCGGCGTCAAGCGTGCTGGCAAGATGGCTTTGAGCAGCCTTGAGCGTTTCGTAAGCACCCATATACTCCAGCCCGGAAGAAGTAACACAGACGAAAACTCCGTAACCTCTCTTGATCATATCGGACAGAAATGCTTGTGCGAGAAGAACAGGACCTCTCAGGTTGACGCCATAGCTTCTGTCCCAATAGTCAATGCTTAACTTCTCAACAGATCCTATTGGCGCTATGGTTGCATTGTTTACAACAATATCGACTCTGCCAAAAGCTTTTACTGCTTTGGCTTTCAGTTTTCTTACGTCTGATCTGCTACCCACATTCGTTTTTAGAAAGAGCACCTGCTCCTGTCCAAACTCCCTGGCAAGATTCAGGGCAGCTTCTTGCCCTGCAGAAGTTTCAATATCAGCGATAATACAACGAGCTCCAAGCCTCATGAGTGAACGAACCGCTTCAAATCCTATTCCTCTTGCGGCCCCAGTCACTATTGCCACTTGTTGATCCAAAGCATCGGATTTCAAGTGCCCATTGTCAATAATCATCCATCCACTTCCTTAAAGGATTCACGCTGCAGCTATTATACTGGTTGACCTCGAAAACGGGTAGCAAGTGGTTTTGAAAAGACATGGTCTATGTCGAAACAACAGAATCTCAAGATCTCGAGAACCTGCACTTCGTGCTATGATCGTTATTAGAAGCGGAAAAACTGGAGGTAAGCTTTGAGTGCTACTGAAAAGGCAATAGTGGAGGTTCGTGACCTTTCCAAGGTCTTTGAAGATGTAAGAGCAGTAGATGGAGTAGACTTCGTTGTATACCAGGGTGAGCTTTTCGGCTTTCTCGGGCCAAATGGTGCGGGAAAGACCACTACGATCAATATGCTCACTGGCCTTGCAAGGCCAACACATGGAGCAATAAAGATATCGGGTATTGATTGTTCGAAAAACCCCAAGGCTGCTCAACACCTTACCGGTATAGTCCCCGATGAAAGCAACCTTTACCCTGAGCTTACTGGATACGAGAACCTCTGCTTTTGTGCAGCTCTATATGGAATGAGAAAGAAAGAACGGCAGCAGAGAGCAAAAGAGCTTCTTGATGTCTTCGGTCTTTCTGAAGCTGCAAATCGTAAGTTTGGAGCATACTCAAAGGGCATGAAACGAAAACTCACAATTGCTGCAGGAATCATACACCGTCCACAGATCCTCTTTCTTGATGAACCGACCACAGGCATTGATGTGGCAAGTGCCCGGCAAATACGCAGGCTGATTTCCGATCTTCATAACGACGGAACATCGATTTTCTTAACAACGCACTATATTGAAGAAGCAGAGAGGCTCTGTGATCGAATAGCATTTATCGTGCAGGGTAAGATCGTTCATGTGAGCAAAGTGGAAGATCTTCTCCAGCCCATCAAAGACAAGCATTTGATGCAGTTCTCCTTTGAGGGAGATGAAAGAGAGCTTTCTGATCAACTGCAGCAAACCTTCCCGGAAATAGCATTCCAGAAATCCCCGGGAAACGTAATCCGTGCAGAGTCAGACCGGCGCATTGCAGTAGGTCCGCTGGTAAGATTCTTTGAAGAAACGGGAGTAGAGATCACAGAAGCCAGGAGAATGCGCCCCTCACTCGAAGACGTGTTTGTCAAGATAACCGGAATAGAAGCAGACCTTATGAAGAGAGAAAAAGAGAGAAGGAATCAGAAGTCATGAACAGATGGATAGCTTTCTGGAGCATTCTCGCGAAAGACATGCGAGCCTATTATCTGAAACCACCGAACATCAGCTGGGGACTGGTCTTCCCTATCGCCTGGACGGGAATGTTCTTCATCAGAACCGGAGAAGGACTCGGAAGTATCCAGGGACTTCTCCCTGGGGTAATATCTGTTTCAGTCCTATTTGGCACCACTTCAATGCTTGCGGTCACAATTACCTTTGAGAAGAAGAACCGTTCATTTGACAGGCTTTTACTGTCGCCGATCTCATTAGAGCTATTGATGTTTGCAAAGACTTCAGGTGCGATTCTGTTTGGAATAGCTAATGCCTTTGTTCCAATTCTGATAGCGTCTTTCCTGGTTGACCTTTCTGCCGCCACCTGGAGTCTGATAATCCCCAGCATCGTCCTGATAGCCGTATCATCAACATTCCTGGGATTGTTTATTGCCGTATCGGTGAGTGAAGTCTTTGAAGCACAGACTTTCTCCAACTTTTTCAGGTTCCCGATGTTGTTCTTATCAGGCCTGTTCTTCCCGATTGACAGACTGCCTGCATTTCTGAGACCTATCTCTTACGCACTACCTCTCACTTATGGTGCAGATATACTCAAGGCGGGATTCAGCGAGGCAAGTGTTATTCCAAGGTACATCAGCTTCATCGTCCTTGCTGTGTTTTGCATGGTTCTGTACATGCTAAGCCTGAGGAACATCAGAAGAAAATGGATTGCTTGACCGTGGTCAGGCAATCCAGAAATCGGTTATCTCTTGTTGAAAAGCAGGGTATTCGTCCTAACGTTTATCGGCAAGGGCTTCAACAAATGCTCTGATTCTGTACTGGTCCTCCTGGCTCAATTTCGGTACTTCTGGTCTGTAGAAGGTATCCACGATCGGGGCAAACTTGAAGTTCCTTGTGTAGGAACCACCCGCAATTGTTGAGAAACTCTGAGGAAATCCATATAGAGGATCTCCACCGGTGTATCCGTGGTAACCGAGCAAATCACCAACGCTGTAGTCTCCGTCTCCATCGCTATCTTTCCACATGTAAAGTTCAACCTGTCTTCCGTGGACCTGGTTAAGGGTGAAATACCCGTATTCATCAGCAGTTGTTATGTCATCAACGACGCCGTACTGAGTATCGTAGGTAAAGACAATCATGGGACTTCCGACACCCGCAAGCATCAACGCCTGGTAGGCATCTACAAGGCCATATCCGTACTCAATGTCAAACCCCGGATTACCCAGATCCCTGGCCGAAGATCTTATAATGCTCCGGATATTTTCGACACCTGTTACACCTCTGCTCATAAGAAGAGCCACAAGCCCTGAGACATGAGGAGTAGCCATTGAAGTACCCTGCATGAAAGCATAGACATTTCCATCACTTATTGACCATCCTGTGCTGAGAATCGTATCATTCCATCCATTTCCGAGCTTATTGTGCTCGCCACCAGGAGCCACTATATCGAGTTCAGGGCCATAATTCGAGTAAGAAGCCCTCACTTGACTGGGCCCTACTGCACCAACAGCGATTGTCTTCGCGTATTTCGCGGGATAGAAGACTGCGTTGTTATCATTCCCTGAGGCAGCTACCACTACAACACCATTGTCATAGGCATAATCGATGGCATTTCTTATAGCTGTTGAATCAGAGGCTGCGCCCAGACTCAGGTTAATAATCCTGGCGCCATGATCGACTGCATATACTATTCCAGCAGCGATCCAAGCAGCAGTTCCCGTTCCTGTTGCCGAATCTAGGACCCTTACAGGAAGGATCATCACACCATCGCTACCGCCCCATGCAACTCCTGCCACACCCTTATTGTTATCTGTAAGAGCAGCTATCGTTCCTGAAACGTGTGTACCGTGACTGAAGTCACCAGGATTGGACGGCTTGCCATTATCTGTTGGGTTATTGTCACCAGATACAAAGTCCCAGCCCGTTCCATAAAAGACATTCAGAAGATCGGGATGATCAAATCTTACCCCCGTATCCAGAACTGCCACAACAACAGTTTGTGATCCTGTGGTGATCTGATCCCATGCCAGAGGAAGATTCATCATGTCCATTCCCCACTGTAATCCATAGTGAGTATCATTTGGTAACGGGACGATTATCACCTGAGGTTCTTCCATCTGTCTAAATATAT
>CAZSXB010000026.1:0-27886 GCA_964611155.1 uncultured Thermotogaceae bacterium | reverse complement strand
TGACAGATGGATCTCCTGGGTGTATTAATAGTTGATTCGCCATCTTACTTGAAAAGGACAGGTGCAAACTTTTCAACGAAGAGCTTTTTTCTCTATACAACGAAGTTGATGAACTGGTCTCCATCTTGCGTGAACGAACAGGCTTAGCCTGTGAAAATGCATGCAGGAATTGTTGCAGAACACCTTCGCACAATATCGAGGTCTCAATTCTGGAACTTCTGCCGCTGGCAGAATACCTCCTTGAACAAGGAGTTGCTGAATACTGGATAGATAGGCTCTCCAACGCTTCAGAAAGCGAGTTTTGCGTTCTCTTTGACGAGAATCCAGCAAGCCAGCCGAAAGGCGGGTGTCGCTTCTACGAATTGCGTCCACTTGTTTGCCGGTTGTTTGGGTTTTCGGCGGTTGTTCGCAAGGACGGCAGCATTGCTCCCGTTCTCTGTAGCATCTTGAAGAAGAGTCATCTGGGAAGGGTCTCAAGTGTCATGAGTCAGACGATAATGAAGATACCCATTATGTCAGATTACGCGAATCGAGTGTATTGCCTGGACCCATACCTTTCATCGATGCGCTATCCGATCAACGCGGCCCTGAAGAAAGCCATAGAGTATGCAGGATATCGAGTTCTTATGTCAAGGGACGAGGACAGCAATCAGGTTTCGCATATTCCTGTACCAGACTCTGGTCAATTGCTGAGCGACCTTGGGGATGTCAGTCATTCTGTTGCAGAGGTCTAGGTGCGTTTCTTTGAGATCTTCTTCAGAAAGCCGAGAAGCAGAGTGTTGAGGTGCTCCGGCTTTTCGATGAAGAGAGCATGTCCGGCATCTCTGACTGTGTGAAACTCTGCGGTAGGCACTTGTGAGGCAATAATCCTTGAGTACTTTTGGGGTTTGACAGCATCTTGATCAGCTGCTATCAGTAACACAGGACAGCGTATCTCTACGAGATAAGGAGTCAAGGGGTCATCAACGAGTCTCAAGAAGCATCTACAAAGTCTTATCGCAGCTTCAAAATCGCATTCCTCATAGAGCTTCATAATCTTTGGAACAAGTTTCTCTCTGTTTATTTGAAGGAAATCGTGAGAATAGATGTCCGCCAGCCATTCATCAACGAATGAGATAACATCGTGCGTCTCAGCGGCTCTAATCCACCTGCGTACAATCAGCTCCAGTTCGTAGTGTATTTCACTCACTGTTGTAATCAGCGAAAGGCTTCTCACGGTTTCTGGAAAGAGGTGAGCGAACATCATCGCGACTTCTCCACCATAAGACGTTCCGACAACATGAACGCGCTCGATCTCAAGTCTTTCCAGAAGTGCCATGAAGTCTTCTGCGTGTGTCTTCATCGAGTATTCGGCTGAAGATCTATCGGATCTCTTCTGGTCTCTGAAGTTGTGCAGGACCACCTGATAGTGTCTTTGCAGCAGAGAGTCCTGGGCTGTCCAACTCGAAGTGTTCATGAAAATACCATTCAGCAGGGCAACAGTCTCGCCTGAACCATGTAGCTCATAGTAAAGCTTCAGCCCATTGACTTTTTCGAGAGGCATATCGTACCCCACCTCCTTGCCCAAATCAGAAAGACCAGCAACCTGTATGTTACGAGTCTAGCACACTGTTCCCGTAACAACTCCGAGCATGTCGACTATTCATTCGAGCTCTGACAACCTTTTTCTGTGCGGGGAACGCTTCAATCAGGATCGATGACGTGGATAGTCAGATTCTGGATTCTTTCAACCATGGTTCCATCAACATCCGCAAAGAAATTGAAGACAACTTCAAAGCTACCAGTCGCTGCGGGGGTCCACTCGTAGGTGCAGAATTTGTAGTTGCAATACAGATCACCAGTCGATTCAGAGAGCAGTTCCACATTGTTCGATGAGAACCACTTCCATCCTTCAACTTCTATACACTTGTTCTGCTTTATCGGAGAACAGCCAATTGCAGTCTGAGCAGCAAGACCATTTACCCTGAAGCTTATGGTTTCACCAAGAAATTCTGTTATCTCAGGTACGGGTATGGTTCGTGAATACTGTTCAGAAGTTGTCAGGTAGAAGAGAGAACTCCAAAAAGGCACGATGTTCTCGCCGCCGCTCTGATATGCCCTCTCTGGAAGGCCAACGCACGAATACAACGCCTTCCTGGAAAAGGGAATCGGGGTATAACCGCGCCAGGCAAACCCAACTGTCCACAGTGAACCATTCCTGAAGGCCTCATATGCATAGCTTGAAATATCTCGTCGATCTTCAGGTGTGAGATCACCTTCGTATCGTCTTGGTCCCATGAACTTATCAGCCCATATGCCCAGCCATCGTGCTTCGTAAGAATCATATCTGAATACGGGCACATAAGGGGAAGGATCTATATCGTTTGGAAAAACAAATACGCCCTCTTCTATGGCAAGATTGGCGCCATAACTCTGGTAAGGATAGGAATCTGCAAAGGTTTTTCCATCGTTGTGTCCCAGGTTTTCGTAACCAGACGCGATGCTTTCGTCGACGCCTAGGTACAATCCGGCATGCCCGGGAAACCAGTTCATGTCTATATAGTAGAGCAAGTCACCTTCAAGCAAATACTTGCCGGGCAAATGTAGAACGGAGTACAGGGCATCGGCCTTACCCACAATAATGCAGTAGGGGAAACCTCCTTTGACCTTGAGAACAGCGTCTCCATTCTTCGTAACACTGGTTATCTCAAAATCCTCGATACTATCGGACTCTGCAGAAGCAGGGTCCAGGTGAGCCTCGCCGAATATCGGTTGCACGATCAATACCTCATCGTGTCTCAGCGCAAGAACATCCGAAGGTATCGTGATAGTTATTGATTGAAGGAGAGGAAGAGGATTCGTGGAATACAGTATTATTGATGAGCCCAATTGTGTCCTGTCTTGAAAACCAATACTGACGTGTCTGTCAAAAACGAAGGTACCTGGTGGGAAATCCACCTCTATTCCTCTTGGAAGCATTATCTTTCCACCGCTTTGTGCGGAGATCACCTTCTCGAAATAGGCAGGAGATAAGGAAAGTGAAAATGAACACCCAAGCATTAGAAGGCCTATCGATATTATTGACATATACAGGAAGCATCTTTTCATCTTACTCCCCCTGACTCGCATAGTTTCAAGTTATTAACAGTCGTTCGTAACGCTTATTGACAAACCCAAGAAGGCATATCGTGTACATATTATCTCATTTGATGCTGTGATATCGATGTACTTTTTTGACTTATATCCGACAGGTTCTGTACGGTTAGGTTCTGAGCACACTGTGAGGGATGCTATGATTCCTTTGAAAACAGGTCTTGTGTTATCTTAATCTGTAGGGGACAAAGATCATTATGCCTCAAATCATCATACAAGGAGGATTCTATGAGAAGATGGGTAAAGGTAATAACCTGGATTACGATAGTATTCGTTGCAGTCATTGTGACTGGCTGGGCAGGAATAAGAGTCAAACCTGTGTCATTCGAAAGTTTTGCGCAGGTTCAGCCGGACTTCCATTACGTTGAACTGCCTGATGAGCTTCCCGCTCCGGTAGATTCATTTTTCCGTAGCATATATGGTGAAAGAGTTCCAGTAATCAGTTCAGCAGTCATTACCGGTCGCGCAGAGATGATTATTGCCGGCATAAGATTCCAGGCAAGGTTCAGATTCACTCATGTCGCCGGCCAGCACTACAGGCACTATATTGAGCTCACCTTCTTCGGATTGCCTGTTTTGAGAGTGAATGAACGCTACATCGACGGAAAGGCGAGAATGGAACTCCCTTTTGGCATAGTAGAAGAAGGGAACAGGATCGATCAGGCAGCTAATCTTGGTCTGTGGGCAGAATCGATCTGGCTACCCTCGATCATGGTCACTGATCCTCGCGTTCGTTGGGAAGCAGTAGACGAAGATACCGCACTGCTTTTCGTGCCCTTTCACGAAAGAGAAGATCACTTCGTTGTAAGGTTCGATCCTGAGAGCAACCTTCCTGTTCTTATGGAAGCAATGCGTTACAAGAGTGAAGACAGTCAAAGCAAAATCCTGTGGATCAATGAGATTTTGGAATGGGAGACAGTGGGCGATTATAGGTTGCCTAAAGTCGGTTCGGTATACTGGCTGGGTGATAGTAAACCCTGGGCGATCTTCACCGTTGAAGAGATAGTTTACAACGTAGATGTTGAAGAATACGTAAGGGCCAGAGGACTTTGATATGTGCATTACCACTGTTCCAATGCTCATGTAGTCTGACTTCAGGCCTGAGAAAGAACCAGGAGAACTCTACAGACCAGCGGACACGGTTAGCTGGCTTTTCTAATCTCAAAGTCTTCTTCTGTTCTCCGTGCTTCGGGTCTTCTTATCCATGGACCAAAAGGCGAACCCAGAGGAAGCACGATCCTGTCATAGTGAGAATTGAGCACATTGGAAGCAGAGGCATAGAATGAGAAGACAGCAATTCCCATTTCAGATAGTCCAGCGAACCATGTCCAGAATGCTACAGCCCATCCAAGAGTACTGAAGAGCAATCCCAGGAAAAGCATATCAATCAGGACGAATATAATGAACAAAATCTTGTTTGTGCCTGCAGCTCCCAGAGTCATGTAAGCCGTGAAGATCAGGTATCCTAGAAATGCAATGCCGAGCTGTGCTGGATCAGCAACAGCCGATGCTTGGGATACCAGGACACCGTTGTTGAGCATCCATGTCATTCCTATGGCAAGCCAGAACAGACCATAGCCACAAAAAGCGGTTGCGCCGAAGGTGTTCTTCAGTTTGAAATCGAGAAAGCCAGCTATAAGCTGCGCAGTTGCTCCTAGAAAGATGGCCCAGGGAATTAGATAAAGCGTCCCTGAGGTAATACCCAGTTTATGCGATGAAGCAACTAGCGTAACAACAGCCAGGCCGAAGAGTCCAAGTGCTGCAGGGTTCGCCGTGGTACTCTCGTTTCGCCTGCTATCTTCTATTCTGGGCTGGTTCAACATTCTGCTTGCCTCCCTCCATGGCTCCTGCAATTTCAGGCGACAAGGCACATTCAAACCCCCGGTCAACTCAGCCAGCAATACTGGAGCCGCGCTCATGAATCACTCAGATCATTTCCAGTCTGTGCTGACACCCGGGCTTCCAAAGAGAGAGGTTATAGCGTCCCCGGTTGAGGCAATCTGGAGCAAGGTCATGCGATTCACAGAGAGAATTCTATCACTTTCAGCCGATAATCACAATAATATCTTGAGCAGATTCCACGAGATTTGTTGTCTGACTTGTCGTATGACGAATCTCACTATCGACAGGCAATTCACACTCAGGCTTGTGCTGAGGGTTATTTTCCGTCATATCGTGTAGAATCGGAGGAAGAGGTGGTTTGATGATTGACAAGCTAAGGAATTCACTGAAGCGACTCTTGGAAGAAGAAAAGAGGGAAGAAGCGATTCGCATTGCTCTTGATCACCTTGGGAAAGACGGAGTCAGTGTCACTGAACTGTATGTCAACGTACTTGTTCCAATGCTTCAGGGATGGGATTGTGATTACAAGGAAGAGGCTCTCTGTATCTGGAAGGAACATATGATGAGCTCAACGATTAGAACGATTATCGAATGCTGTGCTCCTCAGGTTATCAGGGAAACGGGATCGGTACGCGGAGTCCAGAAGAGAGGCAAGGTTGTAATAGTGTGCCCCCCTGAAGAGCTTCATGAGCTTGGGGCACGTATGGCGGCAGATATCTTCAGGATGAACGGTTATGGAGTGGTCTTCGTCGGAGCCAGCACACCTGTTGAAGCATTTATGAGAGGTCTCGAAAGCTATGTGCCCGATTTCGTAGCGATCAGTGTCAGTAACTACTACAACCTGGTCAACGCGGCGAAGATGGTAAGCAGGGTTAAGGATAGATTTCCATCGATGAAAACCATAGTATCCGGGCCTGCACTGGCAAATAACTCAAAGGCACTGGAACAGATAGATGCAGATATCTACCTTGAAGACCTTCAGGCGATAGCCAGTCTTGACGAGGAGGTCAAACCATGAGGTTCGCATTCAGCGTTGCAGCTCGATTTCTTCTCTCAAGCAAAGCACAGACGATGTTGATCATACTTGGAATATCTATTGGGGTATCGGTTCAGCTCTTCATTGGGCTTCTGATCCAGGGGCTTCAGGAGGATCTGGTTAACAGCACAATAGGGAGTTCTTCCCAGGTCACGATCGTGTCAACTCGGGATGACCGGAGTATAGTGGATTGGGAAGACCTGGTCAAGCAGATAGAAGAGTCCTCAGTCAAACCTCAGATAAGTGCTATTTCCCCGGTTCTTGAGAGTCCAGTCTTCATAACCAGTGCGAGTGCAGTCCCTTCTGTGCTTCTGAGAGGATTTGATTTTGGAGCTGCCGACGCCATATATGGTATTAAGGACAGGATATACCAGGGAAGGCAGCCCGAAGAGGGAGAAATTCTGATCGGAAAAGAGCTTGCCGAAGACCTGGGATTTTCAATTGATCAGAGCATAACGATACTCACCGCTGAAGGAAGAACGACAGAATTGATAATCTCTGGTTTCTTTGATCTGAGGGTAGCCAGTTTGAACCGCTCCTGGGTGCTCGGAACGCTTTCCACCGCGCAAGTTGTAAGCGAAAGAGAAGGTCAGGTAAGTGGCATCGAAATGCAGGTCTCTGACGTGTTCGAAGCTGACAGCATTGCCGCCGGCCTGACTGAGACACTGAGATTTGAAGGGATTCGAGTAGACAATTGGAAGGATCAGAACGAGCAACTTCTAAGTGGCTTGCAGGGTCAGAGTATATCGAGTCTGATGATACAGGTATTTGTGATAATCGCTGTCGCTCTTGGAATATCGAGCATTCTTGTAATAACTGTGGTCCAGAAGTCCAGGCAGATTGGAATTCTCAAAGCTATGGGGGTTACAGACAGGACGGCCAGCCTGGTCTTTCTCTTTGAAGGTGCACTCATAGGTATAGGTGGAGCAGTGGTAGGCGTTCTGTTGGGTTTAGGACTAAGCGTTGCTTTCACTACTTTTGCACTTGGTCCAGACGGTGAACCTGTTGTTGGATTGTACCTGAATTACGGTTTTATGGCGTTGTCAGGTCTTATAGCTTTTGGTGCTTCAGTGATTGCTGCAGTTGTTCCAGCCAGAAGATCTGCAAGACTCACGCCTGTTGAGGTGATACGTAATGGATAATATCGTTGAGCTCAGAGATGTGAACAAGTTCTACGGGACCGCCGTGCAGGCTCAGGTGCTGTTCGATATAGATCTGAGTTTTGAGAAGGGAAGTTTTAACTCGATCATTGGTCAATCAGGGAGCGGAAAGAGCACGCTCCTCAACATACTCGGTACTCTTGACAGGCCAACAAGTGGACGAGTGCTTGTAGATGGGAAAGAAACTTCAAGTATGAAGAATACTGAACTCGCAGCTTTAAGAAACAAGACAATCGGTTTCATATTCCAGTTCCATTATCTGCTACCGGAGTTCACGGCTCTGGAGAATGTGCTTATGCCGTTCAGAATTGGTAACCGTTCTGTGAGTAAGGAAGTAACCGAAAGGGCGAATGAACTCATGGAGATCGTTGGAATAGACCAGGTAAAGAATAACCTTGCAACGAGGATGTCCGGTGGCCAGCAACAGAGAACTGCAATAGCAAGAGCCTTGTTAAACAACCCCAGGGTTGTTCTCGCTGATGAACCCACGGGCAACCTTGACTCAGACACTTCTGAGAAGGTTTTCGGGATGCTGAGGGAGATCAACGAGAGATTTGGGACCACATTTGTCATTGTTACGCATGACCGAAGAATAGCTGAAGAGACAGACAGGATCGTTGAAATCGTTGATGGACGTATCAGAATGGATCTCAAGAAATAGAAGAACCTTTCCAGCCTTTCTTGGAAGCAACAGAAGAACCAGAGGGTTCTTTGAGAAGTATGATGGAGTCCTATTATTCCCTTAACTTAAGAGGGGCATCCCGTAAGTGAGGTGACCAAGCTGATGAGAATCTATGATTTCACTGTGAGAACCATAGAGGGCTTTCAGAAAAGCCTTGATGACTACAGGGGAAAGGTGATCCTGATCGTAAATACAGCAAGCAAGTGCGGTTTCACACCACAGTACAAAGGGTTGCAAGAGCTGTACAGGAAGCACAAAGACAAAGGATTTGTTGTACTTGGTTTCCCCTCAAACGATTTCATGCGTCAGGAACCCGGCACAAATGATGAAATCAAGCAGTTCTGCGAGGTTTCTTTTGGTGTGCAGTTTCCTATGTTTGAGAAGGTAAAAGTGAGGGGAAGAAACAAGCACCCGCTCTATGAGTTCCTGACGTCGAAGAAGACCAATCCAGGTTTTGGTGGATCAATCAAATGGAACTTCACTAAGTTTCTCATCGACAAAGAAGGCGAAATCGTCAATCGTTTCTCACCAAACACCAGCCCTGAGAGCATCGAACCAGAGATAAAACGACTTCTGTAGGGTCCACGTTTGAAGGCAGCAAACTACTTCGTGTCAAAATATATATTACACAGCCCGTGGTAGTAATTGCCTCGAAATGATGTGAAGTGTATGACAGAGTAGTCCGGGTCTTCAACGCCCCGGGGATAGTATTTCTCACTTCCTTCAAACCATAATGCCCCTCTGATTTCTGGTTCCTGGGTTATTTCCGCATGACCCAGGAGCATCAGTCCTTCAAATGAGTCCGGGTCAACAAAGTAGAGACAGGTCTTCCCATCATTAACGACCTGTTTCACGCGTCTTGAAGTAGTATTTGTACTGAACCAGAACTCTTTGAGCCCCAGGTGCTTGAGGTTTAACAGGGCCTTGATATGGGGATAGCCACCGGGTCCGTTTGTTCCAAGCAATGCAATCTTTGATCTCTCAACAAGTTCAAGTCCTTTAGACATTGCTGTTTTCTCGTCCATTATTGATCACCTTTCTCTCACTGTAGTTATGTAGAAAGGAACTCTCAGTATGTCAGATCAAGGTCTACTTCGTACATGGGTCTTCCCTTCAGAATATATGATTCGATGCTCTTGACAGTCTCATCTATCATCAGTCTGATACCTTCAGGTGTCCAGCTGGCAACGTGCGGAGACATTACAATATTCGGCAGCGTGTGAACAGGGTACTTGGAAGGAAACACAACCGGATGCTTCCGAGATGGGTAATGATACCAGGTATCAATCGCTGCTCCGGCAAGCGTTCCATTTTTCAAAGCGTCGAATAGCGCCTTTTCATCGATGATCTCGCCCCTGCTGATGTTCACCAGGAACTTGTCTTTCATGTTCTTCAGAACACCCACATCTATCAGACCCCTGGTATCATCAGTCAAGGGCATTGCAAGGAACACAATCGCAGACGACTTGATAGCATCCTGAAAAGAATCTGCAAGCACATCAACATGATCTGGCTTACCCTTCGAAAGGTCTCTCCTGTAACCCAGCACTTTACAGTCAAAGGCCTTGAGAATCTTCGCGATCCTGATCCCAATCTGCCCCAGTCCCAAAATGGCACAGGTCTTTCCCTGAATGGAGAACCATGAGGTATCCCTGTCGTCAGTTCTGCCGGGCCATATGCCTCTTGCCATTTCATTGTGAAGAAAAACAACCCGGCCAGTGACTGCCAGTGCGAGAGCTATGGCTCTTTCAGCGACGATCGCTGCATTTCCGTGGTTATTTGAGACAACGATACCTCTTTCTTTTAGACTATTAAGGGGCAGATTGTTGACCCCGGCCCAGGGAACGAATATTGCTTTGAGCTTCTTTGCTCTTCTGAGGTCTTCGTCAGGAAGGCGACCGGTAATAAGTGCGTCTGCTTCTTCGATCAATTCACAGGAATCAGGATGATCACGGCCAGTTATGAAAGAGTCTTCAGAGAAACGTTGTTTCAGATACTCAAGCTTTTCCAGCCAGTAGTCGTCAATCGAGTTCAGGAAGACAAACTTCAAGAGAGCACCTCCATGATCAACAAAAGTGCCTAACAGCAATTTTGCTCAATATTATCGTAAGGATAGGGTCTCGGTACATCACTCATCTTGTTGAGGTATTCTACATGCTCAGAAGAAAGACTCCAGTCTACCGAATCCAGATTATCTTTGAGATGTTCAAACTTTCTTGCACCAATTATGGGGATGGTAATGGAGTAGTTTGATCGGAGCCAGTTCAGAGCAACCTGTGCAGGTGATCGGCCGACTTCTCTGGAAATCTTAAGAAGAGCATCAATGACCTTCCAGGTGTGCTCGTTGTTGTAGTTGGTCCAGGATTCAAACCAACCTTCCTTTTCTGCGTCTTCAACCCTGCTGTTTGGTGGAGGGCCTTCCATACCCCGTGTGTAGCGACCAGAAAGCCATCCACCAAGTAACGGCCCCCACACCATGAATCCAAGGCCTTCTCTCTCGCACAGAGGCAGCAATTCCCACTCTGAGGAACGAACCAGAAGATTGTACTTCGCCTGAAAAGAGATGAAAGCTTCCCAGCCTTCGGAACGGCTTATATCGACTGCTTTTTGAAGTATCGAAGGGGAGAAATTGCTCGCCCCGATGTACCTGACCTTGCCCTGTCTAACGAGTTCATTGAGGGTGTAAAGGGTCTCATCCAGAGGTGTGTATGGATCCTGACAGTGAAGCTGATAGAGATCGATGTAATCGGTTTTCAGTCTTCTCAAACTGGCTTCTGCCTGTTGCAGGATGTGTTTTCGACCGAGTCCCCGATCATTCGGTCCATTTCCCATGGGAAAACGCACCTTGGTGGCTATTACGAAATTGTCTCTGTTATTTCTTGAAAGCCAGGATCCTACGATTTCTTCAGAGAGCCCCTGGGAGTAGACATTCGCAGTATCAATGAAGTTTCCTCCCGCGGCGCTGAACATGTCAAGCATACGATGGCTGTCACTCTCGTTCGTCTCTCTTCCAAAAGTCATTGCACCCATACACAAAGAACTGACATTCAAACCAGAATGGCCAAGCGAGACATACTCCATCTTGATAACCTCCTTCAGTCATCATTCTGATTGATGTAGAAAAAAGATCTCTTCAGGAGTACTATACATTACCGAACAGATACGTATGAAGTTGCTAGCCTTATGACGGTGGAAAGACACAGAGGGTTAATCTGGTGTAAGCTATTTTAAACAGGAGGGATTGCATGAAGATCATCGTGATAAGTGGAGCACCTGTGAACACGGAAAATGAATACAGGGAGGTTTTGAAGACATGTGTTGATGATCTTGCTTCAAAAGGTGATGAAGTTGAGATCGTTGATCTGTCAGATCTGACAATCAATCAATGTATCGGCTGTTGGTCTTGCTGGGTCAAGACCCCAGGGGAGTGCTTTCACAATGATGGCGTCAGAGAGGTTCTGAGTAAAGTCGTGAAGTCGGATCTTGTTGTGTTTGCTTCTCCGATTGTCGCAGGTTTTATCAGTGCTCTTCTCAAGCGTTTCACGGATAGATTGATTCCTCTTGTTCTGCCCTATTTCACAATACTGGAAGAAGAAATCCATCACGTTCCCAGGTACGAAAAGCGTCCCTTGCTGGGTGTAATGCTCTTCACAGGAGAGGATACGGATAAGGAGGATCTGGAGATAATCCTTGATGTCTACAGAAGAAACTCCTTGAATCTTTCTACAGACCTGGCCTTCTTCAAAGCCTTTGACAGAAAGCGAAAGGAGATAATGGTTGTATGAGACTTTTCGTTTTGAATGGTTCTCCCAGAGGACGATCAAGCAATACAAGAGTGATTCTTGATGCTCTGATTGAAGGCTACGTTGCTGTCAGCGATCACGAGATTGTTTCACTGGACCTGATGCTGGAGAGAGGCATGGATGTTCTGATCCGATCAACAGCAGCAAGCGATTTGATAATGATAGGATTTCCGCTCTACGTGGATTCAATGCCGGGAATAGTCAAGGAGTATCTCGAACACCTCTATGAGAAGCGGGATTCTATCAAAGGCAAGCGAATGGCCTTCCTGATCCATTCAGGATTCCCAGAAGCAGTTCACTCCAGAGCTGTCGAGCGATACTGCAGGAAATTCTGTGTTCGATGCAACTGTGAATATGTCGGGGCAATCGTGAAAGGTGGTTCTGAAGGTATAAGACTTCTTTCTCAGGAGACGAGAAGTGAATTACTGCCAAAGCTGAGGGAACTCGGGAAACACCTGGCATTGTATGGGGAGCTTTCAGGTGAGATTCTGGAAGAGCTCGCAACCCCGGAACGCTTCGAGGGAACTGCTCTCGAAGCAGTCAAGAGTTATGTGGGAGATGGGACGAAGCACCCATACTGGGACCGCATACTGAAGAACAACTCAGCATACGATGAGCGATTCTCGAGACCACTGACAGATTGAGTAAGTCGCTTCACTCCGTCGCGTAGGCTACGGCAGCTTCTGCATGAATTCTTGTTGTATCAAAGACAGGGATAGTTACGTCTTCCTGTCTGATAATATTGGGCAACTCTGTACAGCCAAGTACTACACCTTGAGCACCATCTTTCCTCATCTCTTCAATAAGATCAAGCAGAATCTGTTTTGATTCCTGCAGAACCTCACCTCTGCAAAGCTCGTCGAAGATTATCCTATCCATTATCGCTCGGGTCGCGTTTCCAGGAACGAGGAGTTCAATACCCGTTCGGCGAAACGGTTCACGATAGTATTCTCCTTCCATCGTATGAGTCGTTCCAAGCAGAGCAACACGGTTTATACCACTTTCAGAGATCTTTGCGGCAGTTGAATCAGCGATATGGAGCACCTCAAGAGACGAAAGGTCCGAAATTCGACTAGCCACTTTGTGCATAGTATTTGTGCAGATCACGAGGAATTCTGCTCCCGCTTTCTTCAAGGAGAGGGCAGCTTCAGAGAGTACTGAAGCGACTTGACTCCATAGCCCTGAGTTCATAAGATCTGCAAGAGGCGCGAACTCCACTGAGTAAAGAATGCATTCTGCGGAATGAAGCCCCCCAAGTCGATTTCTGACCGACTCATTGATTATCTTGTAGTAATGAATCGTTGACTCCCAGCTCATTCCTCCCAATAGTCCGATTTTCTTCATTCTGCTCATCTCCTTCTGAAACGTACCAATGAAGTAGTCAAAGATTCACAAGAACCAGGGAAAACAGGATCAGAGTAACCGCGAGCACTTCAGATCGCTCAAGCTTTTCTGAGAAGAAGAGCACTCCCCAGATCGCTATTAGTGCTACACTACCGGCGCTGTATAGTGGAAACGCAACTGAGCTCTTCATTGACTCTAATGCCATTATAAGGAAAAACGACGAGAAGAGATTGGGTATTCCGAGAATAAGTCCTGTTAACACTTCACGTTGGCCAAAACGCTTTCTAGAGATGATGAGCACAGAACTGCTGATAACAAAAGCACTGCTAAACACCGAAAAAAGAAAAACGCTCCTGTAGCCAGAAACACTGTAGTGCTGGAAGATCTTGTTGCTGAACTCGGCTACTCCACCAAAAACAAACAGAAGAGCAAGTGGCAGCAGCTTCTCTTTGTTAAGAGATACTCCGAAAGGCTTATAGATGATAATAATCGCGATAAGAGCAAGGAACACTCCTGTCCACTGTACTGTGGTTGGAAATTCACGCCACAGTATTATCGCCATTGTCATCGGAACCAGGATTCCCAGCTTGGAGAACGCACCCGCAAGGCTTATGCTCCCGTGATGAATACTCTTCTGATAAAAAACAAAGGCAAGGAAAAAGAAAAGACCAGCGGGAATCCCAACAAGAACTGCCCAGTAGACACTATTGATTCCCTCGAATACCTGATGAGTATTGGTGAATACAGAAGGCAGTTCCTTGAAGAAATTCTCCCCGCGACCGACCAGCGCAGGAGGGTTAAGAACAAGCAACAAAGCAGATACGATAACCGCTCCCAGATAGTTGAATGAAGTGACCCCCAGGCGATTCATCTTTCTGGTTTCACTGAAACGGAAAATGATGGCGATCGACGAACTACAGAGAATTGCTACGATAAGGTAGAACAAGAGAACACCTCTCCATGGGCACTATTGTGTGTTCATTGTCAAAACAGGTGAGTTCCGTGACTTGATGGTCCTGGATTTACCTGTCGGAGTTGTTTGATGACCTTTTCTTGAATCTAAAGAGCTGCACAAGTTCCTGAATCTCTTGAGATTTCAGGATCCTGGCTGTTATGAGAAAAGTGGCGATAGCGATCAACAGTAGAACCATTGTGGCTGCAGGACCTGGCCCAAACATCAGCTTCAGAAGGGATACTGCAAACAGCATAACAAGAGAAGAAACGAGAGATCTGAGAATACTTCCAAGATCTTCCATTGAAGGTGGAGAATCCCGGAGAAGAGAAAGCGCCAGCAATGCAAATCCTACAGCTCCAGCTATACTGGTTGCCAGAGCTATCCCTATCGGTCCGATAGTGAGGCCCAGCCAGATGTCAAGAAACACGTTAACTCCAACCATGATAATAGTTATCAAAGAGGGAAGTTTTGCGCTCTTTTTAGCGTAGTATGCGCGAGAAAGAACACCAAAAGCCCCATAAAATGGCAATCCCAGCGTATAAGCTGCCAGAAGTGTGCTCGTTGCCAAAGTATCTGCTGCGGTGAAAGCTCCTCGCTCAAACAACAGGGATACTATTCCCGTCCTCAGGCTGAGCAGGCCAAGGGTTGCTGGCAACAGAAGAAACAACAGGAGCCTGAGAAGCCTCCATAGAGAACGGACGAAGAGAACACGGTCTGTGTTATCTCGCGACAACTCCGGTAGCGCAACAGTTGCAACAGCAACTGCGAAGACTCCAAGTGGCAATTGGTAGACCCTCATTGCATATTGTAAAGTAGCCACCACTCCGGTTCCCAGCTCTGTGGCAACCCGAACATCAACGAGCGAGTTTATCTGATTGATAGCAGGTGCTATGGAAGCCACTACGAAGAACAACAGGAACTGTTTTGCATCTTGCCTGGAAAACGCCGGAAGAAGCCTGAAGCCTTTTCTTCTCACAAAGAAGGCAAGAAGCAACAGCTGGGCCAGCCCACCAAGAACAAAACCGATCGTAGCTCCAAGAATTGCGGGTTCTGTGTACGATGAAAGAGTGATTCCTGCAATAGTAGTCAAGTTGATTATGGTTGGACTCAGGGCTGCAATAAAGAAAGCATCGAGACTATTGAGAATCCCATAGAAGACTGCCCATAACGAAACGAGCATAACAAAAGGAAAAGATACCTTCATAAGCATGCTCGTTAACTCGACTACTTCGTTGCTGAGGGGTCCAGCAAAGGCTGTAGAAAGCTGGTCTGAGAATATGATGCCGGCAACTGTAACAATTCCTGCAATAGCACAGACCACGATTACCGTTGTCGTGGCAAAGATCTGAGCACGTCTTCGTGAAACTCTCAATCTTTCGTTGAATATGGGTACAAAAGAAAGGGTCATAGCGCCCTCAGCGAATATCTTCCTTAGGAAGAAAGGAATAAGAATAGCAATCAAATAAGCATCGTACTGCTCGGAAGTTCCGAAATAGCCAGCAAAAAGGGCATCCCTGAGTAAGCCTGTCAATCTCGAGATCATGGTAGCAAGAGCAAAAGCAAGTGTTTTGCCTAAGACGTTGTTTTTCATCATAACCTCCAGCCAGAGCAATTATACATTGTCAGGATTGAAGACCGGATGATTGTGATAAAGAAAGCAAAGCGAAAATAAAAGAAAGCTTAAAGAAAAGAAAGACATGAAAAGAGAAGAGAAATAGCAAGCATAACGCTTGTAACCACAAATAATCTCGATACAATGGCAATGATCAGGTTATGCTTATCGCTCCAAATATGCTACGTTGAATACAGGAGGCGAGGAAAATTCTTGCTGAAGAAAGGCGCAGGTACATTCTCGACAAACTCAATAGTCAAGGAAGACTTCATTCTGGAGAACTTGCCAGGGAGCTGGGCGTTTCCGAGGTAACTCTGCGAAGCGACCTTAAGGAGCTGGAACGAGAAGGTCACCTTAAGAGAGTTCATGGAGGTGCAGTGCGATCAAGGATACAGAGATATGACCCCGAGTTCCAGGAGCAGATCGCCATCGACGTTGAAGAAAAGCGCGAAATCGCTGAAAAAGCGGCCAGGATTGTAGAAAAGAACGACATCATCTTTGTTGACTCTGGAAGTACCACCCTGTTCTTCTTCGAAGAGTTATACAAGTCTCCTCCACTGAATCTTACGGTCATAACGAACTCCCTGTACATAATAAACGCTGTGGCGCAAACAAGTAGAATCAACCTTGTTGTAATGGGAGGAACCTTTCAGCAGAACACCATGAACTTCCTTGATTTTGAGATCAACTCCTTTCTGAGCAGGTACAACGTCAATAAAGCATTTCTCGGGATAAATGGCATAGATGAGAGTGGTTACTACGCATCCAACATACTCGAAGCGGAAGCAAAGAAGCTTATCTGTGATGTGTGTGATGACATATATGTCTTGGCCAGCAGTTCCAAGCTCTTCAGAAGATCCCTGGTTCTAATTCGTGAATGGTCAGGGAACGAGCGATTGGTTTTGCCGGATCTGGGGGAAGAGATCATGCACCGATTTGAAGGACTGAGTAAGGAGAAACACGTGTTGATAGTCTGAGCACATGCTCAGAGAGAATCCATTACAACAGGAGGGAAAACATGAAGAGAATCACAGTACTAGTGACACTTGCAGTATTTGTGCTGCTTAGTGCAATGGCGTTTGCGCAGATTGAACTTACTGTCTGGTATCACGATGGTCAGGAGTTCGAGAGAGCAGTGATAAGAGATCAAATCGAGAGATTCAACGCTAGCCAGGACAGGATAAAGATCGTTGGCGTTGAGATACCCGAAGGAACCTATACGCAGCAGGTGAACGCTGCAGCGCTAGCGGGTAGACTACCTGACATACTTGATCTTGACGGACCAACTGTTGCGAACTTCGCCTGGGGATACTATCTCTATCCACTTGATGAGTTCATGACTGATGAACTCATGGAAGACTTCTTGCCAAGCATAATCCAGCAGGGTCTTTACCACGACAATATCTGGGCCCTCGGTACGTTTGACTCCGGACTGGGTTTCTATGCCAACAAGTCTTACCTGGAACGTGTGGGTGCAAGGATTCCCGAAGGTGTTGAAGATGCATGGACGATGGATGAGTTCATGGAAATCCTCTACGACTTGAAGGGACTCCCTGAAGTAACCTATCCGATTGACTTCAAGATCAACTATGGTGTTGGAGAATGGTTCACATACGGATTCTCCCCGTTCTGGCAGGCATTCGGTGCTGACCTCATCGACAGGGAGACCTTCATGACTGCAGAAGGTGTTCTGAATGGACCTGAAGGTATCGAAGCAGGAGAATGGTTCCAGAGCTTGTTTACGGAAGGACTTGCTCATCCTAATCCTCCAGGAGATGCTGAGTTTGTTGAAGGAAGAGCAGCGCTCTCCTGGGTAGGACATTGGGCATTTGTGGGATACAATGAGGCTTTGGGAGATGATCTGGTTCTCGTGCCGCCACCGATATTCCCTGCGGGTCAGGCAACAGGCATGGGTTCATGGGCATGGAGCATCACATCTGTGTGTGAAGATCCAGCAGCTGCATGGGAGTTCCTTGAATTCATTCTCCAGCCCGAAGAAATCGTGAAGATGACCAATGCAAATGGTGCAGTACCTTCAAGATTCAGTGCAGTCGAGCTTTCTGAATACTATAAGGAAGGCGGACCTCTTGAACTGTTTGTCGAGCAGCTCAATACAATTGCGGTTGAAAGACCTGTGACACCAGCGTACCCAACGATCACATCGGTCTTTGCGAATGCTGCAGATAACATAATCAAGGGCGGAGACGTCAAGGCGATTCTTGATAGGGCAGTCAGGGACATTGACAGGGATATTCGAGATAACGACGGGTATCCATTTGAGTGGTAGTGACTTAATGTAAGATCAGGGTGGGCAAATAGCCCACCCTGAATTGATTGGGGGGTCTCTATGGCGAAACACGTCTCGACAGATAGAAGAAGAGGATTCAAACACGCCCTGATCTTTCTGATTCCAGGCCTGGCCTTGCTTATTACGTTCATGATTGTTCCTTTTGTGTCTGCTTTCATAATTTCGTTCACTAACACGAGGTTGATAGCCAGGATACCTGCGAGATTCATAGGTCTAGATAACTATGTCAGGATGTTTCAGGACGATGTCTTCGGAAGATCTCTCCTGAACATCTTCTACTTTGTTGCTGTTGTAGTTCCTGTTCAAACAATGTTTGCTCTTGGGTTAGCAATCCTGGTGAATAAGAAGATCAAGGGAGCCACATTCTTCAGAACCGTGTATTTCTTGCCTACGGTCACAGTAATGGTAGTGGTTTCGGTAATCTGGAGCTTTCTCTATCATCCTCAGGGGCTTTTCAATGGTTTCATGAATACCATCACATTTGGGAACTGGACCCCCATCGATTTTCTTAACAACAAAGCGTGGGCTTTTCCCGCGATAATGCTGATGTCAATATGGCAGGGAGTGGGTTTCCAGATGCTCATCTATCTTGCAGGTCTGCAGAGTATTCCGGAATCATTGTATGAGGCGGCTACGATAGATGGGGCAAATTCCAGGAAGCAGTTTCTCTACATAACTCTTCCACAACTCAGGAGCACCACAACTTTCGTGGTCATATCGACAACCATTTTGGCGTTCAGGTTGTTTGACCAGGTTTACATGATGACGGGTGGTGGTCCCGAGCAAGCAACCTATACAGTTATGCTGCACATATATACTCAAGGATTTGTCAGACAGAATGTCGGATATGCATCTGCTCTGACAGTGGTCTTCTTTCTCATAGTGCTTGGTATATCGATAACTCAGCGGTTGATACTCAAAGAGGAACGGGAGGTGGCCTGAGTGGAGAAACTGAGGAGCAAAAAGAAAACTGACTTCATCAGTAAGCTAATCAGCTACATCCTGCTGATCATACTGGGCTTTTTCTTCCTGTTTCCGCTTGTATACATGATAACCACGTCGCTAAATCCTGACGAAAGATCTATAGAAAGGCAGATGGGATCAGCCCGAGCGTTCATTCCCGAACAGGTTTCTCTGGAGAACTATGGAAACGTCTTCGATCGGATGCCTTTTGGACGCTATCTGTTCAACTCAGTGTTCATTGTCGGTACCACAGTCTTCATCGGTGTTATCGCGAATAGTATGGCCGCGTACGGGCTCGCAAGGTTCACTTTCAGGGGTCGCGGTGCGTTGGTGTCACTGGTTATTGCGTTGATGATAATACCGTTTGAGGCTATTGCGATCCCGTTGTTGCTAATGACAGCGCGCTGGGGTTGGCTTGACAGTTACCATGTTCAGATAATACCGTTCATAGCAAACCCGCTTTATCTATTCCTTTTCTATCAGTTCTTCATTGGGTTCCCGGTGGCCCTGGAAGAAGCCGCATTACTTGACGGGGCAGGCTGGATGAAGATATTCTGGAAGATCGCTCTGCCTTTGTCGAAACCGATTATCGCCAGTGTTGCGATACTGCATTTTCTGATGCAGTGGGGGATGTTCTTGTGGCCGCTCATGGTTACAGTTGGTCCGGAGTTCAGACCTTTACCCGTAGCAATGCAGGTATTCTTTGGCCAGTATCCGAGGCTTTGGGGAGACATTATGGCATTTGCGGCAATGATGACACTTCCTGTTATTGCTCTCTTTGTGTTGTTGCAGGGGCAGTACGTGAGAAGTGTTGCCCAGTCAGGCATAAAATAGGGAGCGGATCTTGAGCAAGATTGTCGTTATTGGAGAACTCCTGGTGGATATGATATCGACCGAATACGTTGATGATCTGGCAAGTGCTTCGACTTTCTCGAGGTATTTTGCTGGTTCTCCCGGAAATCTTGCTCTGAATCTTGCAGACCTCAAGTTTGAAACGTACCTGCTGGCAAGGGTTGGGGACGATTCGTTTGGTAAGGCTCATATTAAGTATCTCTCTGATAGAGGGGTGAAGACAGATTTCGTGCAGGTAGACCCTGAGTGGTGTACGAGCTTCATACTCATATCAAGATCGAAAGGAACACCCCTCTTCCTTCCTTTGAGGCAGGCAGATTACAGGATAATGCTCCCGACGAATTTGAATGAGCTGCTGAATAATGCTGTGTTTATTCACCTGACCGCCTGGCCTCTTTCAAGGGAGCCATCCCGGTCGACAACGCTCAGAATCATTGAAGAAGCGCGAAAGATGGGTATTAGTATCTGCTTTGATCCTAACTACAGGAAGAAGTTCTGGGAAAGTGGACATGATGGAGTGTATTTCATCAAAGAGAATGTACTTAATGGCGTCTTCTTATCAAAACCGTCACTTGATGACGTGTACAATATGTTTGGTAAAATGGAACCCGAACAGGCCGTGACCCTGTTCCATGATAATGGTGTTCAGAACGTTGTACTGAGTCTTGGTGAAAAAGGCGCGATAGTTTCCGACGGCTCCAAAATGAGACATATACCAACGCTTGCTCGCTTTGTTATTGACACAACTGGTGCTGGTGATGGTTTCTGGTCTGGAATGTACTTTGCTCTTTCTCAGAATCTGGATATATTCACTGCGGCGAGTTTTGGTAGTGCTATCGCAGCACATCGTGTTGAGAGTAGTGCCAAGAATGATCCGTTACCACCCATAAGAGAAATCCTTCATAGATATGGATTGGAGTGATAATTTGAGAGTAGCATTCTTGAATCCTCAAGGCAACTTTGACCCTGAAGATACCTACTGGACAACGCATCCTGATTTTGGAGGGCAGCTCGTCTACGTGAAGGAACTTGCGATAGCGATGGCTTCAATGGGTGTGAAAGCGGACATAATTACAAGAAGAATCGAAGATGCTGAATGGCCTGAGTTTTCACGAGAGCTTGATGGTTACAACGGCATAGACAATCTGAGAATTGTTCGGGTTGAATTTGGAGGGAAACGATTTCTCAGAAAGGAACTCTTGTGGCCTCACATTTCCGAATACGCTGAAAAGACTCTTCAGTTCTATGACCAGGAGAAGACACGCCCCAACTTCATAACCACTCACTATGGTGACGGGGGAATTGCTGGGGCAATGCTGGCAAAAGCAACAGGAATTCCATATTCATTTACAGCACATTCTCTGGGTGCACAGAAGATGGACAAACTGGGTGTAAACAAGAGCAATCTCTCTGAGTTCGACAAGGAGTATAGCTTCAGCGCAAGAATAGTAGCTGAAGGGGTTTCAATGAAGCATTCTGCCGTGAACTTCGTAAGCACGTCAATGGAGCGATTTGAGCAGTACGATCACCACCTTTACAAGAGGTATGTCGATGTAAACGATGACGACAGGTTCTGTGTTGCTCCCCCCGGAGTGAATACAGATGTCTTCCATACAGAATCAATGCCTGAAGACTATCTGGTCGAAGAAAGAATAGAGAAGCTATTTGCCAGGTTCTCTTCGCGTCAGAGATCAGGACTACCCATGATTGTTTCTTCAAGCAGGCTCGACAAGAAGAAGAACCATGTTAGCCTTCTTAGAGCCTATATTTCCAGCAAGTATCTCAGAGATAAAGTAAATCTGATCATTGTCACCAGCGGCGTAAGTGATCCTTACAGCAGAACTCTCGATGCTTCACATACGGAACAAGAGGTGCTTAACAACCTTGTCGATATTGTTACAAGAAGCGATCTGAAGGATCGCGTTCTCTTTGCAGATATCAGAAACCAGAAAGAGCTTGCGTCTCTATATCGTCTTGCTGCCAGAAGAAACTCTGCCTTCTGCCTGACGACACTTTACGAACCATTTGGACTTGCCCCACTGGAGGCCATGGCATGCGGATTGCCTGCGGTTGTGACGAAAAACGGAGGTCCTTCTGAGTCGCTCAAAGACTCAGATAACGAGTACGGTGTACTCGTAGATCCTACTGATGTCGACGACATCAGAAATGGCCTTCTTTCTCTCCTGGGACCAGAAAGAAGAGATCGCCTTCATGAGATGAAAAGGCTGGGTGAAAGAAGGGTCCTTTCCAGGTACACTTGGCAAGCCACCGCGGAGAAATATCTTGGAGAGATCGAGAACAAACTTTGCAGGGAGTTTGAAGAGCCAATCATTCCAGGGTGGTTCACCGGCAAAGGAAAACTGCCTGAACTAGACATTGAGTGACTGACGTTCGCTCAGTTCTGCAATTCTTGAAAGCACATGGCTCTTAAGAGCTGGTGCTTCTGTTGAGTTCTGTAGTCTGCGGAAGCCGACTCAACTAGTCGCAGACTACAGCATCTCATCATGTCACAGGCTTTCGGAAGTGCCTTCTATCAACACTCGATTGCATATCAGATCAGGAAGACTATCTGTGCAGACTCACAAACTGCAAAGCTCCTCTGGAATGAATCCCATATCGTCGTTCATTACGCCGAACGATCACTACCTCACAGATTTCTCTTACGATTCGCAGAAACAGCAGGGTTGAAAACACAAGCAAATGAAGAATTATCGAAAATATTCCAAAAGTAAACAAATGCATAAGGAAGAGCGTTAAGAAGCTGACGCAAAATAAACAGAGATAATCCTCGTTCTTGGACATTCTCCCGATTGAGTTTTCCTGGTCGGTTAGTGCTAATGTCTTCTCATGGAGGCGATTAAGATCATTGCAGAGGAAAGGCAAAAACACATACTCGACAGAATGAGTGTCCACGGGAGAGTCCATTCTGCAAGTCTTGCGAAAGAGCTTGGAGTTTCTGAAGTGACGGTCAGAAACGACTTGAAGGAACTGGAGAAGGAAGGGCTACTGAAGAGAGTACATGGCGGTGCAGTTCAGATCAGAATACAGCGATACGATCCGCAGTTCCAGGAACAGATAGCCATGGATGTTGAGGAGAAAAGGGAGATCGCCAGAAAAGCGGTCGGCTTCGTCGAAAAGAATGATGTGATTTTCATCGATTCAGGGAGTACCACCCTCTTCTTCTTCGAAGAACTAAGCAAGAACCCCC
Organism: uncultured Thermotogaceae bacterium; assembly: GCA_964611155.1. Taxonomy (GTDB): domain Bacteria; phylum Thermotogota; class Thermotogae; order Petrotogales; family Kosmotogaceae; genus UBA9910. Next base: position 4,989 of record CAZSXB010000026.1, on the reverse strand, counting down.
CTGTTACTCTTACAGTTGTTACTAATTCACTTTACATAATCAACGCTGTTGCTCAGTCTTCAAGAATGAACCTTGTTGTAATTGGAGGTACTTTCCAGCACAATACGATGAATTTCCTTGATTTCGAGATCAATCCCTTTCTCGATCGCTACAATGTCAACAAGGCCTTTGTCGGAATAAACGGACTGGATGAAACGGGATACTATGCGTCAAATATCCTTGAAGCCGAGACAAAGAAATTGATCTGCAATGCATGTGACGAAATATACGTTTTGGCAAGCAGCTCCAAGCACTTCAGGAGATCGCTGGTGATCATTCAGGAATGGACAGGAAGAGAGAAGATTGTAACCGCGACTCTCACTGAAGATAAGGAGCGGAAATTCGGGGACCTGAGTTCCAGAAAGCAGGTAGTAGTTTACTGATGGAAGGTAAACTGCACCAAACCACATCATAGGAGGGAAAACTGGATGTCAGTGAAGAAGATGCTTCTTATCTCTATCGTAGTGCTCGCGTTTTTCGCTTTTCTGAGTGCAAAGACAGTAGTAACAATGTGGGTCTACGATGAAATGGCGGCAAGCGAGGAAATGGAGCTTGTAAGAGCTCAGAAAGAGTTCATGAGACTTAACCCTGATATCGAACTGAGAATCGAGAACATGGCTCACAGGGGCCTCATGGAGAAATTCATCACAGCTAGCTTAGCGGGTGTTGCACCAGACATTATCCATGTCGCCACAACATGGGCTGTTGAGCTGGGCGCAATCGGTACATTGCTGCCACTTAACGACTACATCCATGAAAGCGGCAAAGATGAAGTAGTCATTTCCGGTGCGCTTGAATCAAGCACATTTGGAGGAAACATCTATGCGCTTCCGTGGATCTCTGATGCGACTGCCCTGATTATTAACAAGACGGCCTTTGAAGAAGCAGGAATCGATTATTCTCGCGAAGAAGCGCTTACCTGGGATGAGTTTTTGGAAGTTGCAGATAAGTTGACCCATGGTGATCAGTATGGTTTTGGAATAAGAAGCGGTCGTGGGGCTTCTTATGGTTGGTTCCCCTGGTTGGTGGCAAATGGAGGAAGGATTTTCAGTGAAGACGGAACAAAGGTTCTCTTCAACTCTCCTGAAGGAAAGGAAGCCTTCCGCTTCTACGCAGAGCTCTACACAAAGCACAAAGTCATTCCCCCTGGAGCAATCGCCTACGATACCTGGGGCGATCTCAGGAACTCATTCCTTGGTGGAAGAGTAGCAATGTACATCGCCGGTGACTGGGAGATTCTGCCACTGAGAGAGGCAAATCCAGGTTTCGAGATTGATGTCATACCTCATCCGATGCAGGTTAGAAGAGCTAGTTCCCTTGGCGGAAGCAGTCTGGGTATTTGGAGTGGGTCTCGAGTTCAGGAAGCGGCGTGGGCATGGCTCGACTTCCTGACGAACGAAGAAAACATGGGTGTCGCTTTCTCTTATGGTAGATTCCCTGCAAGAGTGGATGCTGCAGATAGTGGTTATATCGATGATCCTTTGATACTGCAGTTCCTCAGGGAGCTTCCCTATGGCATAAACCATGCTGGACTGGTTGGAGACTACTCCAGAACAGTTCTAGGAGATGCTTTTACTGCAGTTATGGTATATGGCGAGGATCCTGACAGGGCACTTGATCAGGCGGCAAGAATGGTTCAGGAAGCTCTGGACGAGGTGCTTGATCAATAACTGAGGTTGAAGTGAGAGGTAACGGAGGTTGAAGACAACCTCCGTTACTTCATACTCGTGATCGATCCAGAAATCTCTGACATGGAAGCGTGATGAATGTATGAGTATGAGACGATTCTTGAACAAACACATGGGATTTCTTCTAGTAAGTCCGACGATCGCTGTGATGGTTTTGGTGATAGTTCTACCTCTGGTGATCGGCTTTGTAATGAGTTTCTTCAACTACAATTTGCTGACTCTGCACAGGGGAACTCCTTTTATCGGACTGAGCAACTATTCAAGAGCTCTCAGAGACAGCACTTTCTGGATGGCTTTCTGGAATACAATATGGTGGACCCTTTCAAATGTCGGAGGACAGGTATTGCTGGGTCTCGGTATTGCTCTTTTGGTGAACCAGCGTGTCAAAGGAGTGGGAGTTTACAAAGCCTTGATTCTTATACCATGGGCAGTCCCATCTGCAGTGGCTGCCCTGGCATGGATGTGGCTTCTGCATCCAGAATTCGGTTTTGTCAACGACATTGCAGTCAGGCTCGGCTTCATTGGTGAACCTATTCCGTGGCTTGGAAGACCTATTGCTGCACGAGTATGGGTTGTGATTGCCAGAATCTGGAAAGAGTTCCCCCTCAGTGCCCTGATCTTCCATGCTGCACTTCAGACGATTCCCTATGATCTCTATGAGGCTGCAGAAGTGGATGGAGCAGGATCCTGGAAGAGGTTCTGGAACATCACAATCCCGTATCTAAGGGCTTCAATAGTTGTTGCAATAACTCTTATTACCATATGGACCTTCAACAGTTTCAACATGATCTGGGTGATGACCAGGGGAGGTCCAAGAGGTGCAACAGAGATTCTGGCAACCAGCATCTATAAAACCGCCTTTCAAAGGTACAATTTCGGTTTTGCTTCTTCGCAATCGATCCTGATGGTCGCCTTTCTTGCCGTGGTGATCTTCTTGTATTTGTACAAAGTGGAAGGCAAGAGAATAGACTAAAGGGAGTGAAGCGCAGTGTTTTCAAGCAGGAGAAAAAGAATCAAGAGAGCTGTGTTTGTCCATACCTCCCTTTTCATACTAACTTTTGTGATACTGCTTCCGGTAATATGGATGGTTCTTACTTCGCTCAAGCCAACGGTCGAAACTCTGAGATTCCCTCCGAAGTTTATGCCCGAGAACCCTTCGTTTCAGAATTACCTGGCAGCCTGGAGGAATATGAGACTGGGTACTTATTTCATAAACAGCCTCTACGTAGCCCTTATGACTACCCTGGTGGCAGTCTTTTTCGGTTGTATGGGAGGATACGCACTTGCCAGGTTCAGAATGAAGGGTGAGAAACTGTACCTGATGTTCATTCTGGCAACAAGGATGTTTCCGGCCGTGGTTTTCCTTATACCCTTCTTCATTGTGATGCGTAACTTGCAGCTGATAGACACTTTTTCGGGCCTTATCGTATCATACACCGTCTTCTCTTTGCCGTTTTCTATCTGGCTCTTAAGGGGTTTTTTCAGAAATATCCCAACAGAACTCGAAGAGGCGGCCAGAATTGATGGTTGTACGAGGCTCAGAGCTTTTACGAAGATTATCCTACCGCTTTCAGCTCCAGGAATAGCAGCTACGGCTGTGTTTTGCTTTATTATGGCATGGAACGAGTTCATGTTCGCGAATACCCTGATAATGTCTGATTCAAAGAGAATGCTCACAGTTGCCCTTGTCGCGTCCATAGACGATTTTGTTGTTAGGTGGAATGAGCTGATGGCAGGTGGAATGATCACAACCATCCCAGTGATCATTTTCTACGTCTTCATGCAGAAATACATTACTGGAGGGCTTACTGAAGGCAGTGTCAAGGGATAATCTCTTAGAGCGAGTTCTTTCATAGAGCTGTTTCTCTTGTTGTGGACGCAAAACCATCTCCCTGGGTTTTTGAGTGTCATTAGGCTGCGAGAAAGTGTGCAAGCCCGCTGTGTTGATAGTCCAGCGGGCTCTTCTTTGCAGGATCTTTCTGATGTATTGACCTTGTGAGATGACTGCCATATACTATTTCGTGAACAAGGAGGTGCACAATGGTTTCTGTAAGAGATATCAGTAAGACATTTACTTCCCGGAAGAAAAAAGTGAAAGCCCTGGAGAAGGTCTCTTTTGAGGCTATACCGGGTGAGATCTTTGGACTACTTGGGCCTAACGGTGCAGGTAAGACCACTGCGTTAAGAACCGTAGCTACTCTTCTCAAACCGGATGAGGGTGAGGTCAAAGTTAACGGGTTCAGTACGTTGAAGCGTCCTCAGGAAGTAAGAAAGATAACTGGTTTTTTAACAAGCGATATGAGGCTATCCGGGAATCTTTCTGCGAAAGACCTGATATTCTTCTTTGCGGATCTCAGCAGGGTGCCAAGAGATGTTACAGAAAAAAGGATGAAAGAGCTGGCAGATTATCTAGATATGAACGACTTTCTTGATCGTTCAGTAGACAAGCTTTCAACCGGCATGAAGCAGAAGGCGGCAATCGCGGTCTCACTGATCCATGATCCCGATGTTATCGTGTTTGATGAACCGACAAACGGGCTTGACATAATAACCAGCAAGACCGTTACCGACTTTCTCAAGGACTTTCGCGAAAGAGGAAAGACAGTCATAATCTCTACGCACGTCATGTCTGTTGCAGAAAAACTGTGTGACAGGGTAGCAATAATCCTTGAAGGGAGAATCGCCGAGAATGACGGCCTGAAGGATATGTATGCACGTTACTCAACCGATAACCTGGAGGATGTGTTCTTCACTGTTCCAGAGAAGGAAGGAGTGCTGGAAGATGCTTAAAGACTCGTTTGTCATATACAGGAAAGAACTAAAGAACATCATGAAAGACAGACGAGCAATCTTCTCCGTGTTCATACTTCCCATGATTATCTTGCCGATAATCTTTCTGACAATTGGCTTTGTTACGAGCGCTCAGCAAAGAACTGACGCTGAAACCGTGTATATGGTGAACATAATCGGTGATGAAGACGGCAGGTTCGCAGAGGTCCTTCAGAACTTCCTCACCTTTGAGCGTGATGATGCCAGAGTACCTGACTATACAAGAGCTATGGAGTCCGACAATTACATAATCGTTGAACTCGAGGGAACGAACAGCGATTTGACTCAGGTGGGTAAAACCTTGGATGCAAAGATTTACTACAGGTCAACGTCGAGGAGATCCAGCTTTGCTGCTCAACAGGTCCGAAATGCACTTAACCAGTACTCTTCGCAGATAATGTCTGAAAGACTGAGAGCCCTGGGATTGTCTTTG
>CAZSXB010000025.1:3051-28198 GCA_964611155.1 uncultured Thermotogaceae bacterium | reverse complement strand
ATTGCTTGCCAGTCAGCATCGAAGCCTTCTATTGCTTTCAATGTGCCACAATGCTCAAAGATTTCGTCGCACATCAAAGTAGAAAGCGTCATACTGTGAATAGGCATTTCAGCCATTCTGGAGATCTGTGTCATGGTCTTGAAACTCGCTACGATGAGCTTTGTACTGTACGAACCGTTTGTTATGACTTTCTGCATTTTCTCAACTTCTGACAGGTCAATACCCAGGTTTTCCATTCTGCTGACATAAGGAGCAGCGTAATCTGCGCCTCCTTCACAACACAGGAGGACCTGAGGAACAGAAAACAACCCTGTCATTGTGACGGGTAGCTTCAAGCGGTTAAACTCTGCCAGGGCCTTCAGACCGAACCGGGAGAAAGTCACTTTCAGCTTAATTCTCTCTGGGTCAAGTTCGAACAGCTTCGTTCCTTCCTTCACGATCGACTCGACATCGGCGGAAACACACTGCACAAAAAGGTCTCCCGAGAATTTTGATAGCAGCTCCTTGATAAGTTCAACGGGGTTTCTTCCTGACCTTCTTAATATCGTGGGGTTTGTAGTAATACCGGAAAAAACTCCGAGTTTGAACAACTCAGTAATCTTACTGATATTTCCATCATCGATATACAGTTTCATCAGTGCTTTCTCCTTCCTAGAGCTATGATATGCTCACCCAAGTTCTCATAAGACAACCCTGTCACACAAGACTTGAGTGGTAAATTACTGCAATCTCTCATTTCTTTAGCAATTAACAGTGTATTCCTTCAACGATCGTTGCTCCCCGATTCAGTCCAGGGCGTTCTGTCAATCCTTGACCATAACAGCTTTTATGACTGCGTGCTTTTCCTTTTCAGCCCTGTTCATCATAGTGCTGATTTCGTGGAGCTCGAAAGTATGAGTTATGAGTGATTCTAATTCTACTGTCCCGCTTTTTATCAGGTCAAGGCACCTGGGAAAGTACAGAGCTGGTACAGCATGAGAGGCCCTTAGCTGAAGCTTGTTGAAATGAAACTCATTCGCGTCGAAACTGACGAATCGCCCTTCACCATAGTCAATTCCAATAAAACCAACGACTCCCCCGAAACTCATAACTTTGAGAACCTCAGGAATCACATATGGTGGAGCAGTAACAAGGGCCTTATCTACTCCCCCCTTTGGGAAGTCATACGAGCTTATGGGCGTCTTGTCAACCAAAATGAGGTCGTCAACGCCAAAACACTTTGCTGCTTCTACTCTTGCAGTTGATCTTGAATGATTGGCTGCAAATACTCTCCTAACTCCCATGGCACGTACGATCTGAACAGCCATAAGGCCAATAGGACCAAGCCCAACAATGAGTACATCATCGTTAAGCTCTGGTTGTACAGTATACGTAAGGTCAAGAGCAACTCCCATGGGTTCTACAAGCGAAGCCCACACATGCGATACTCCTTCAAACCGCACAACATTCTGCTTGTCCACCACCACTTTCTCCGCAAAGCCCATTGTCAGGCCTTCACTTTCTGCCCTGGTAAAGATGTTCGGAGCCCTCTCGTGACAGAGGTCAACTCTTCCGTTTCGACAATCAGGGCATATCCCACAAAATGATCCGCTTTCTACAAGCACGCTGTCTCCAATACTCACACTTTCCACATTTGAGCCGACCTTCTCCACAACGCCGGAAACCTCGTGACCAAAGCTTTGCCATTCCTTTGCTTCAGTTCTTGCTATGTGCAGGTCGGTTCCGCAGATACCGGAAGCTCTTATATCAATAAGCACATCATTTGGTTTCAGTTCAGGCAACGTAACATCACGTATCTGAAATTGAAAGGGAGACTTGACAAAGGCAGCTTTCATTCCTGTCACCTCACAGTTCGATCCCTGATTCTCCGATGATCTTCTCAATCCTTGCATAAAGGTCATCGTTCATCTCCCAGTCAAATGAGCCAAGGTTCTCCTGAAGCTGCTCGATATTTTGTGCACCTGCGATTATCGATGTTACTGCTTTTTTCTTCACAAGCCAGTTAATAGCAATCTGACTCAGGGGCTTGCCGGTTTCCTGGGCAAGACTGTTTAGCTGGGTTACTACCGCATAGTACTTTCTGAACTCCTGGGTGCTGAGTTTTGGGTTCTCCGACCTCACATCGTTTTGACTGAAGTTGTTCTCGGGCCTGAACTTTCCGGTAAGCAATCCCTGGAATAGAGGACTGTACGGCAGAAACGCCAGACCATTCTCAAGAGCAAACGGGAGTATCTCTCTCTCTGTTCGGTATTCAAGAGGGATGTTATGGTAACTGGTGGGATTCCTTTCGAGCATGTTGTATAGACACTGCATGCTGTTAATTTCGGCAGTCTTCATGGCGTTTCTAGCTTCGTCTGCTGAGAAATTCGAAAGCCCTATATATCGTATCTTCCCTTCCTTTTTTAGATCAAGCATTACATTCATCGTCTCTTCTATCCCAACATTGGGATCAGGCCAGTGTAGCTGATACAGATCAATGTAATCTGTATCAAGCCTTCTGAGGCTTTCGACAATTTCCTTACGAATACTCTCAGGCTTCAAGCATCTGGTTATTCGATTTTGTTCATCCCACACAAGCCCGCATTTTGAAGCTATAAGAATCTTGTCGCGCAAACCCTTTATGGCCTTCCCTAGAGTTGTCTCTGCGTGACCAAATCCATATACGGGTGCAACATCGAACAGGTTGATGCCCGCATCAATTGCTCTCTGTATTGTTTGAATCGATGTTTGATCTGTTGTGCCATTCCAGAAGCTCGGTCCAGAAATCCCCCAACAGCCGTATCCCAGTGCGGAGAGTTCTTCTTTGATTCCTGTGACCTTCTTGTACTTCATGCCGATCCCTCCTTATTCAAGATTCGTATGGTTATAGAACATCTCCCGGGTGCTGATGCCCATCTTCTCCTTGAGATCGATAATAATCATATCAGTCAGTATCAGAAGTGTCTGTTGAAAGCCATTGCCCATAGGCTGAAGGGAGTTCACTTTCTCCCGGCTTTTCTTGCCTTTGATGCCTATGTGCACGACTCTATCACTAAGTGAAGTAACGGTAGACTCTTCAGTACCTGTCAGAGAGAGAATTCTGGATCCTGCTTTGCGTGACCTGTTGCAGGAGTGTATTATTGAGGGAGTCTCTCCTGATGCAGTGCCGACAAGGAAGAGGTCTCCAACCCTGATTGAAGGGGTGGTCACATCTCCCACAAAGTGCACTTTCATCCCAAGATGCATTAGTCTCATCGCAAAGGCTTTCATGATTAATCCGGTTCGACCCATGCCGAACAGAAATAACCTTTCAGCCATCAGTATCTCAGACACAGCTACATCAATGCTCTCATTTAAGTTCTGAGGCATTAACGACGCGATTTCTTCCAAAATACCGGGTAGAATATCTTCGAAATCCATCTATACAGACACCATCGCTTTTCGGATTCTGGAAGCAGCTTCCCTTGGAGCTTCCGATTCGTATATGAACCGTCCTACGATAACAACATCTGGCTTGAGTGGAAGCAAGAGCTCAAGTGATTCAGGTGATATTCCTCCGGCAACTGCTATTCTCGTTTCTGGCAGATTCTCTCTTATAACAGCCATATCTCTTCTAACAAGCTGCACGAAATCAGTTTCACCAACTCTGCTTTTGTCTGAGGGAGTATGCAGACAAACGTAATCGGGACAGATGGCTGCTGCTCTATTCATGATAGACTTCAGGTTGTCGGTTCCAATTGTATCCAGCATGACCCGACCATCGAATACTCTTGCGGCTCTGATTGCCTGATTGATAGTTTCATCTGACGCGCAACCCAGAACCGTAACGATGTCAGCGCCTCTTTCAAAAGCAAGTTCTGCTTCCAGGTATCCAGCATCAACTATCTTGATATCCGCAAGCAGAGTTTGTTGCGGAAAGAAACGTCTTGCCTCTGCAACCAGTTCAATACCGTTTGCGATTATTGCTGGTGTTCCGATTTCCAGGATGTCTATGAGAGAAGAGACCTTCCTGGTGGCAGCAAGGAAACCGCTCTTCTCTACAAGGTCATTTGCAAATTGCAGAAGCATACATCAGTAAGTTACACCAGCAACGAGCATTACACTTGAGTAAGGAATCTGTTCACCGGTTCTAATGACACCTTTTGATTTTGTGTCTGTAAGCTCTTTGAATCGGTTGTGAGGAACGAACTCCACCTCGACCCCCTGTGGAAGCCTCTTCATGGTTTCCTCAAGGGTCTTCGGACTGACGGACTTGATTTCTTCAGAGAAGATCACCTTCTCTATTTCGAGTTCTTCAAGAACTGGTTCCAGTACATCGAAGATCCCTGGTTTTCCTCCCACTATGCTCACATCAACCCTGGTTCTGTCATTGGCTATCGGAAGGCCTGAATCGGATACCACGAGTATGTCGGTATGACCGATCGAACCGATCAGACTGCAGATTTCCCTGTTCAGTATGCCCTTCTTCTTCATCAGATTGTCTCCTTTGAGTATTGTGTATTCAGATGGATCTTGAACTTGTAGTGACTGCCTACATACCAGCATTGAACGTACTCAACGATTTGCTTCCCCGTATCCTGTCCGACTCTTTCGTAATAAAGAATGGGAGCTCCAACATCAACTTCAAGGAGTCTTGCTATGCTCCCTTCAGCAAGCCTTGCCTCAATGACAGCATCCCCTTCAGTGACTGCGGTACCCTTCTCTCGCAGAAGCTGATAAAGCGAACCCTCGAAGTCCTCTTCTCCGGTGAGACCGCTGTGCTCGGTCAGGTAAGAGATGAACAGAGCAAGCGGGAAGATCTCCTCATTTCCTCTGAGTCTCGTGAGTCTGAGAAGATTGTCTCCTTCAGCCACATCCAGCAATTCTGCCAGTTTGAGATCTGCAGTAACATGTCTGACATCGACAACCTTGGTAATTGGAACATGCTTTTCTATCCTCATCTGGTCGGTGAAACTCCTGATTGTTGTTAGGAGTTCCTGACTTGCCATGTTTGCTACAACAGTTCTTCTTCCACGCATCTTCGAGATCTGACCGGTGCTTTCGAGAGCTTGAATCGCCCTTCTCACTGTAGCTCTGCTGACATCGAAGATTTTCATCATGGCTTCTTCAGTAGGAAGCTTTCTGCCGATTGCATCAGGCTGTTTCATATAATCGCTTATGATCTCGAATATCTGGAAATATAGAGGAACCGGGCTTTTTCTATCCAGTGTTATCCGTTTCTCTGGATCGAGAAGCATTATCCCATACCTTCCTTCATAATCAGAGGTCTGAGCCTACAGAGCGGCCAAATCCTCATATGTCTTTGTTAAAGCATAATAAGTATTGTCAAACACTTCGAATATCCTGTTGTATTCCCTGTGGTTGCTCATATTCGGCGAGATAACCTGAACATCTTTGACAAAGCTGGAAGCATCCTCGAGATTGATTTCCTTTATTCCAACAGCTCCTATTATTGCCGCCCCCATCGAAGTAGCTTCTTCGAGGTACTCTGGGACTGTTACAACCCGTCCGAATACGTCAGAGATAATTTGCTTCCAATTTCTTCCCTTTGCGCCGCCACCGATCAATCTGATCCTCTCAAACTGACCTTCCGTTTCAATTATATCCAGGATAATCTTCAGGTTAAATGCAACACCTTCAAGGACGGCCCTCAGCATATCAGACTTGGTGTGGGAAGAAGACAGTCCTACAAAAGCACCACGAGCATCTGTATTCCATCTTGGGCTTCTCTCACCTAGCAGATATGGGAGGAATATGAGTTTTCCGGCACCAGGTTTTGTGTTGTCAACCAGATCATCCATGAGGGCAAAAGCGCTCAAACCGATTGCCCTGGCTTTTTCTTCTTCATGGAGACAGAGAGTGTCTTTTGCCCACTGATAAGCACCGCCACCAGATTGCATTGTTCCCGTGGGGCAGTAATAACCCTGCACCGGATAAGCGAAGTTGAATGTTCTTGCATCCTTGTCGAAGAGAGGTTTTGTAGAACACGTGCTTATCCAGCTTGAAGAACCGAGGTAAAGATACCCTTCGTCTGAGCTCACGACACCCGCTCCGAGGCAAGAACAAGCGCCATCCCCGCCTCCACGAACGACCAGCGTCTCCTTTGAGAGTCCGAGTTCATTCGCTATACCTGGGAGAATCTTTGAGACGATGGTAGTCGACGAAGACAATCCAGGAAGCTTCTCCATATCAAGTCCCAGCGCATCTACGAGTTCCTCTGACCATTCCAGTCTGTTGATATCAAATACCAGGGTCATCGAAGCATCTGAATGATCTGTTCCAAACTCTCCGGTCAGTCTTGCTACAATATAGTCTTTTGCAATTAGGAACTTGTGAGTCTTCTCGTAGATTTCTGGCTCGTTGTCCTTTATCCAGGCGAACTTCGGTCCAGAGTAAGTTGGGGTGATCCTGGTACCTGTCAGTCTGTAGACTCTTTCATTCCCAATCTCTGAAAGCCTCTCGGCCTGTTCGACACTTCGTTGATCTGCCCATATTATCGCGCGCCGCAGTGCGCTACCGTCTTTGTCAACCGGAACAGCTCCCATCATCTGCCCGCTGAAGCTGACTGCTCTTATGCTATCTACGTCAACAGCAGCTTTGGATAAGAGTTCTGCGGTGGTTGCTTTCACTGATATCCACCATTCTTCAGGATCTTGTTCTACCCAGTTACGCTTTGGGTAGTAGGTCCTGTATGGTGCAAAAGAACTCGCAACGAGAGTACCGTCAATCCCGAATAGGGTAGCTTTGTTTCCGGTGGTGCCAATGTCATAAGCAATAATGTAACTCATAATGTGACATTCCCTTCCTGCTTGGCAAGCGATTCTATTTCTTCTCTGGAAGGCATTGATGGTGACGTTCCGAACCTCGTTGTGGAGATTGCTGCACCAGCCCGGGCATATCTAATGCTGTTTTCCAGTGTCTGATCCCTTGAAAGATAGGAGGCAAGGATTCCAGCAAAAGCATCACCTGCCCCAGTGGTATCGACCGTCTTAACACTGAATGCTGGAATCAGGTTTTCGCCTATTGAGGGGCAGAACACGCCCTTCTCTCCCAGTGTGATGATGACAGTGCCAACAGACTCTTTCAACTTGCTTGCAATCGCCCGTATCGAATCTAGCCCGTCCAGAGATATCCCTGCAATAAGACTTGCTTCGATTTCGTTCGGAATCAAAACATCAACGTATTTCAGGACTGCCTGATCAAACTCTTTTACCGGTGCTGGATTAAGGAGCACGGTTGCTCCAGAGGATTTTGCAAGCTTTATGGCTTCGTAAGTTGCATCGAGATTTGATTCAAATTGGGTGAGGAAAACGTCACACGATGTGAATATCTCTTTGTGAGACCTGACGTCATCAACGGTTAGTTCGTTGCATGCCTCAGGCGCTACGGCTATGGCATTATTTCCATTGTTCTTGTCAACGATTATCAGTGCTGTTCCTGTTGTAGCGTCGCTCGATTCGAGAAGATATTCTCTTGAGATACTGAATCTATCAAAAGCATCCCTCACGAACGGCGCAAACAGGTCTTTGCCAATCTTAGTCATGAACTTCACTTCTGAATCTGCTTTTCTGGCAGCAACAGCCTGGTTGAAGCCTTTGCCTCCCGGTCCCATCTTGAAAGGTCCGGCAAAGACAGTCTCTCCCACTACGGGTATGTGTGGGGAAAATGTCGTCAAGTCCATGACATAACTACCAAAAACGGTCAATTTGTTCATCTCAAGCTTAAACCTCCTGGCGGCTATTTCCTCTAACGCTTCATAACCTGTGCGATTTCCAGGAGTTCTCCTCCTGGGCCGTTGAACGTGTTGTACAACACTTTTCCATCAAATACTGGAATAGGTTCGTCAGAATCGAGGACAACCCCACTTCTCTTAAGATAGTCCATTGCCTGAGTAATGTCATCGACTTCGAAAGACAGATGCTGAATGTGAGACTCATCATTTCTGGCAAACGCCCTTTTGTAGCTATCTTGAAAACACATCAGTTCTATTTCACAGCCCTGACCGGCAACAAAGGCTACTTCCAGTTTCTTCTCGGGTAGTTGTTCACTGTTGACCAGTCTCAGACCGAGAAGCTCTGTGTAAAACCTGAGAGCTTCATCAAGGTTCGGGACTTCAATCGCAACATGAAAGAACCTGTCTATCTTCATATCTCATGCTTCCTTTGCGCCACGTTTTGTGACCTTGGCTCTTCTCTTGGCTTTCAAGTACTGATCCAAGAACACAGCAAGGACTATCAACGCCCCTATTAGCATCTGCATTATGAACGGGTCGGCTCCAAGGAGGTTACCACCGTTTCGCATGGTCTGAATGATCACCGCCCCTAGAGCAGTTCCAAGAACGGTTCCTGAACCTCCACTGAGACTTGCTCCGCCAATGACAGCCGCTGCGATTGCGTCGAGCTCATATGTCTGCCCGCCAGTAGGTACACCCGCAGACATTCTTGTGGCCAGCATGAGGCCTGCAATACCACTCAACAAAGCTCCGAGAACATAGAAACTGTACATATTGAGACGGATATTTATTCCACTAAGCCTGGCGGCTTCCTTGTTGCTTCCTATGGCATAGAGGTTCCGGCCGAATTTCGTATACTTCAGGGCAAACAGCATCAAGATTACCAGTCCTATCCAGATCCACGCTAATGCAGGTATGCCAAGTATTCTGAGTGCAGAGAATTGCCTGAACTCCAGCGGAAGGCCGGTTACCATTCTCCCCCCGGAGATGTACATAACCAGCCCTCTAACCAGGGTCATCATCCCGAGTGTCGCAATAAACGGAGGAACCTTACCATCATTGACAGCAATACCAGAAACCAGCCCGACAGCAGCGGCAGCAACGAGTGCTATCAGTATTGCGGGGAGAGTCGCCATCTGTATATCCCCTCTGGTTGAAACCATCAGGGCATATACCATTCCACTCAAACCTACAACAGAACCCACGGAAAGATCGATTCCACCCGTGATGATTATCAGGGTCATTCCGATGGCAACAACACCATTTATCGACGACTGCCTTAGCAGGTTGGTGATATTTGCAAAAGACGAGAAGTTCCCACGTGTTGCGATGGCCAGAAATACCCACATCACAATTACTATTATCACCAGGTTCTTTTCAGCAAAAATCTTTCTGTCTTTTCTCCCAGCCATCCTATCCTGCCTCCTCAAACTTTGCTGATGAAACAACATTCTTCATTGCAAGTCTCAGAAGATGCTCTTCTGAGAAATCCTCTTTCGGCACTTCCGCAGCAAGCTTTCCTGCAGATATCACAAATATCCTGTCAGATAATCCCATCAGTTCTGGCAAATAGGAAGAAATAAGAACTATTCCTTTTCGCTGTTTGCTAATCTCCGCAAAAAGCCTGTAGATTTCGGATTTTGTACCGACATCGATTCCTACAGTTGGTTCATCGAACAACAGCACATCAGGATTCTTGCAGAGCCATCGTGCGATTATCACTTTCTGCTGATTACCGCCACTGAGCTCATAGATCGACTGGTATATGCTCGATATCTTGATAGAAAGCTTATCGACAAAATCCCACGCCTGCTCATGGGCTTTTCTGTATCTTATTAGACCAGCCTTCATAACCTTATCGAAGTTGATTATGTTTATGTTGAAATCAATATCCTGCTGCGGGAATATCCCCTGACTTCTCTTGTCTTCAGGAAGATAGCCCAGACCGTTCCTGAGAGAATCCTTGGGACTTCTCAGCTTCGTTTCTTTACCTCTCATTGTAATTGTTCCCTTCTCCAGCGAATCAACACCGAAGATTGCTCTGGCCACTTCTGTTCTTCCAGCACCGATGAGACCGAATAGACCTACTATCTCTCCTGATCGAACGCTGAAATTGATATCCTCGAATTTCTCACCCGAGAGATTGTCCACTCTTAGAAGCTCTTCACCCAGTTCAACACTTTCCTTGTAGTACATCTGCTCGATCGTTCTTCCGACCATCAACGGAATAAGTCTTTCGACGTCTCCAAGCTCTTCGTTTGTATATGTTCCTACTTCTGCTCCGTCTTTCAGAACCGTTATAGTGTCACAGACCTCAAAAACCTCTTCAAGATTGTGGGAAATATAGATTACTGCAATACCTGAATCCTTCAGATCTCTTATTATCCGAAATAGAAGCTCAGTTTCGTTTCTTGTTAGCACTGCGGTGGGTTCATCAAAGATAACAAGCTTCGGTTTGCCCCAGATAGCCTTCGCGATCGTGACCATTTCACTTTCTGCAAGACTGAGCTCCCTCAGGCTTCTTCGAACATCAACGTCTATTCCAAGATCGTCCAAGAAGCTTTGGGATTCACGGTACATTTTCCTCCAATTAACGAAAGGTCCCACCATTGGCTGATTTCCGAGGAAAAAGTTCTCTGCTACCGAAAGGTGGGGTGAAACCATGACATCCTGATAGACAGCGAATATCCCGTTACTCTTGGAAACGATTGGAGAGTTCTTGACAATCTCGTTACCGTCGAAGCGAATAGAGCCAGAATCCCTGGTGTAAGCACCGGTGATGATCTTTATGAGGGTTGACTTTCCTGCACCGTTTTCACCAACCAGGCCTCTGACTTCGCCTCTCTTCAGACCAAGGCTCACGTCACTCAAAGCCTGTACCCCAGGAAATGCCTTGCTTATCTTCTCCAGTTGGAGAATCGCTTTTTCCTCGGCCATGCGATTATCCCTTCCTTCTGAGTGCTGTTCTGTTGTACTCATCAACTATTGAGGCACTTGAGCTTGAACCAAATATCGAAGCTCCACGTTTCATGAACTCCTGGACCTGCTCAAGTGTTCTTACTCCACCAGAAACTTTAATGAGCTTCTTGCCCTCAACCACGGAGTTAATAAGCTCTACATCCCGGTACGACGTTTCACGTGGTCCGAATCCCGTGCCAGTTTTCACGTAATCAACTGTTGGAACATCGACTATGATCTGACAGACCTTGACAATTTCCTCTTCGGTCAGCCTACTCGTTTCAATAATGAACTTGCACACCTTGCCAGCTTTCTTGACGGGTTCTGACAGAACTCTCATCTCTTTCTCAACGAAATCCCAATCCATAGACTTCACCGCGGAGATGTTTATGACAATATCAAAATCAGTGACTGTCTCACCCAGTGTAAGATAGTACTGGATTTCTCGCAACTTCAGCTCAGTAGGTGAGAAGCCGAAAGGGAATGCGCCTGGTCCCACATTGATTCCTACGTCAGTGTCTCTTACCCTTTTGGAAGCGTAAGGTATCGCGTACCAGGGAATCACAAGATTTCGAAAATCATAACTTATCGTCTCATCTATGAAGATTACAATCTCATTCCATGTCGATTCCGGTTTGAGAAGAGTGTTATCAAAGCGCTTGCTGAATTTCATGTCGTTATTGATCATGATAACCTCCACCTTCACTGCCCTAATTGTAAAATGGGCAGCGTGAGCTGCCCACATCTGAATCATATCAGAACCAGATCAGTACCGTCTCCTTGCAAACGGATCCAGGATCATCATTGATTCCTCAAGGTTCTCTCTTGTCACTACGTAGACCCCAGTGTCAAAATAGTCTGGAAGCGGTTCGTCATGCAGTGCCATGAGTGCAAAGAACACACCCTTATAGCCCATACCATGGGGGTCCTGAACGATCAGGGCATCGAGAGCACCGTCTCTGAGAGCGTCAATCTGAAGCGGGTCAGAGTCGTATGCAACAGCTGGGATTTCATCTTCGAGGCCGAGCTCCTGGATTGTCAGGGCAACACCAATACCTGTGTGGTTGTTGTTTCCGAAGAAACCCACAAGGTCAGGGTTAGCAATGATGAGGTCTTCAGCTGCATTTGCAGAAACTGAGATATCGTTGTCTGTGTATATCACGGGAAGAACTTCAAGACCTGGAGCGATTTCTGCAAGCCTGTTCAGGAAACCATCTGTTCTGTCTACAAGTACCTGAACACCTGCCATAGCACTAATGAGCCCGATCTTTCCCTGGAGAGGTTTGCCAGCATCTTTGAGAGCCTGAACAAGCATATCAGCAGCAAGTCCGCCACCGACTGCGTTGTCAGTTGCAAGGAAAGAATTGAACTGTGTGTCGTAGACATAGTTGTCTATCAGCACGATTTTGATGCCCATTTCATAGGCTTCATCCAGGATGTGTGAGGGTGCGTCAGAACTTGTCGAAGACATGACAATGGCATCTGGTCTTCGGCTTACAACATCCTCCAGGATTGCAATCTGCAGATCGATATCTGCTTCCGATGGAGGACCGTAAACTGTGACATTCACGAGTCCCTGAAGGTCATGTTCAGCGTTTCTTGCACCAACAATGGTGTACTGCCAGAAATCTGAGTCTGTGGCTTTGACTATGAATGCGATTTCATAGGCCGCAAAAAGCGTAGAACCAAGAATAAGAGCGGCCACAGCCAGAAGAACAAGTACTTTGCGCATTAACTAATCCCTCCTAGTGAAATTGTTCCGTACATACGAACTTACTATTGTACGTACAGACGTAGGAATTATAACAAGTGGGTCGCAAGGTAATCAACCTGGAATCCTTGGAGTAATCATTGCTTTCGGAGAGAGCGAGCGATCTAACCGTAAATAATCCTCACTATTCGAGTCTGATTAATGAAGAGAGGGGCTCACGGCTGAAAAAGGATCCGGAATCACTGGCTACTGTACTGTTAGAGTCCAGAGTTCTCATCAAAACAATGTAATGACCAGCACTGCTGTGATCTTCGTATGAGATCCGACGTCACCGTCTCTCAGAGAGCTAACGAGATATGAAGAAGCTATCTTAGACTCTGCACAATCAGCTTCATCAAATATAGTCACGCGAGTCAGAGGGATTTGATAACACTGCAAGAAACACAAGTGAAATCTTGTGATGTTCTCATGCGATAGTCAATGCTCACAACTCGCACCGCGATCTACTTTTCAAGGCCGCTTTTTATCACATTCCGGGGTTTATTCTTTCTTTGCCATTCGCTGCACAGGGTATGCCATCTGGTTCAGTTGGAAATAGGTTGACAACTGACAAGAAAGGCATCACCTTGATAGTTGACCGGGAATCCTGTAAACTCTATTGAGCGAGATATCTGAAGCATGGTTGATGTGGTAAGAACTGTGAGTATCGAGCGCAAGCATCACTATGGTTTTGTAGCGTGTGGAGGAGAGTATGGGAAAGATAGCCGGACTATTTGTTGTTTTGTCACTTCTGACGGTTGTGATGCTGTTAGCCGGTAATAATCACGGGACAGGTGCAGTAAACCGACTGGAGCTTGAAAAGTCTCAACTAGAGCTCGCAGAGATGTTCGTGTTTCCTTTTCTTGCCAGCTATGAGATTTCTAATGTGCCTGCAGGAAGAGATATTGAATGGGCGTTTGAACACTATGTTTCAGGAAAGAGAAGCGACGTAATCGCATCAGGTGGTCTCACTACAATGAACACTGAGTCCATAGCGATGCTTTTCTCTATTCAGGATGTCCTTGGCACTCCGCAGAACTTCATGAGCATTTCTTTCAGAACCTCTTCGGGCACAGCAAAGCAGAACAAAGTGTTTGATTTTCCAGCAACAGTAAGCGCTTGGGGCTGGAAAGGTGCCGAGAGGGTAGCCATTCCTGACGAAGGGACGATCATTGTGGTTGCAGGAGTAATGTCTTCGAGCTCACTCGTTCCTGTGGACAGCGAGATCTTCTCTGGTTCTGAGGATGCGTTCGAGGATCTTCTGAAGAACGAGCATGTCTTTCTTCTAAGCCTTTCAGTTAAGGAGTCAACACTTCACAGGCAAAACCACTAACACCCATTCTTAGGAACTCTCTGAGCGCTAAGCAAGCAACAGTAGATAGAACTGAACACGAAGCCGCCAGCAGCGGCTTTTTTCATTTTGTTTCACGGCAGACCTGGTTAACCGACGAGCCATTAACTGAGAAGTGTTTGCTATATATCAGAGGAGATGATCTCAGGGAATATTAACCTTCCAGTCGGATCCCGGTTACTGAAGAGCACGACAGGCATAAAAGCTCCGTTGTGAAAGGCTGATGTTCTGCCATGTCTATCAACGCATATGACGCCGCAGACAAACCCTGCAGAATGACATTCCTCAATAACTCTTCTACAGGCTTTTTCAACCGATATGCCCTCTTCTACAAGCTGGGATACTCGTCGAGTAACCCCAAGCTTGAGAATTCCTTCTCCCATTCCTGTGGCAGATGCAGCGATGTGCTCGCTGGCGTAAGTACCGGCTCCAATAATCGCAGAGTCTCCAACTCTTCCGGGGAACTTGAGCGGTGTTCCGCCGGTAGAGGTGGCCGCTGTGAGGATCCCCTTGTCGTCAATTGCAACAGCTCCCACAGTCGAATAGTCTTCGGCATCATTGCAGTCACCGCGGTACCTGGTCAGAAGTTTCTCGATCGAATCAGGAGCCTTCTCTAACTGGGAATCGAGGAACTTCCGTGCCTTTTCCGTACTGGGATCATACTCCGAAAATCCCATGATTCGAGCAAAGCGGGTTGCTCCTTCACCAGAGAGCAGGACATGGGGGATCTCTTCCATAACCTTACGCGCCACACTTATGGGGTATCTCACATGTTTTATACCAATGACGCCGCCGGTGCGTCCAGTACTATCCATTATCATTGCGTCCATCTCGATCTCTCCGAGGATGTTGAAATAAGAGCCTGTTCCAGCATCATATACAGGATTGTCTTCCATTACTCTCACAGCTCTCTCAACTGCATCAATAGATGAGCCACCTTTACGGAGCAGCTCGAAAGACTCGTAACCGGCTTCAAAGAGCCCTCTTGTCCAATGCTCCTGTTCCTCTTCAGAAATGTTTCTGCTGGAACACCCGCCGTGAACAAAGACGACTGACATCCCTACCACTCCCCCTGACGTAACTTAACAAAGGTAGCTTTGATTTTCTACAGAGCCTTGAGGAACCAGGGCTCACTCCTGCCCAAAACCACGGTGCCAAGTTTCAAGGATCCGGTAAGCTATCAACTATTGCGACAGAAGACGTTTCATTTCCTCAAGGTTCGGGACCTTTCCACTTACGACGACCTTACCATCAATTGCCACTGCAGGAGTCATCATAACTCCTCTTGCCGAGATCTCCGAAATACTTGTCACTTTCTGCAGTTTGATTTGAAGATCGAGTTCATCAGCAGCCATCTGGACGATCTTCTCTGTTTGCTTGCATTTCGCACATCCAGAACCAAAGACTTCCACTCTTTTCATTATATATCCTCCCTTCTTTAATCCATATAGGAAATCTCACTTCGTCAATCCGTAGGAGAATCCAGCGATTGTGGACATTAGCACAACAAGAGCGAAATAGACAAACGCTTTTTTTCTTCCAAGCAGTCTGCTTATCACGATCATGCTGGGAAGACTGAGGGAGTTTCCTGCCATGAGTAGCGCAAGAGCCGGCCCTTCTCCCATTCCGAGCGACATCAGTGAACTGACTACGGGCACTTCTGTCAGCGTTGCAAAATACATGAACATACCAAAGACGGAAGCAAATAGCACAGACGTGATCTTGTTTCCACCCAACAGGGTTCTAACAGCCTCTTCCGGGAGAGCAGACGAGATTATGCCTGCCGCAAAAACACCAACAAAGAGATACGGAAGAATCTTCTTTGAAAAGTCCCAGGTTTCTGACAACCACGAATTTGTGTGTCCTCTCTCAAAAGAAAACAGAGCTATGAAGACAACCAGCCCTCCCAGCACGCCGAGCAGTGGGGTTTTCAACGCGCCTTGCATATCCAGGCCTCCCACGATCAGAAATGCCAGCATCAAAAGAAGGAAAACCACAGTCAGTGGAGTGGGTGGAGTTGACTCATCTGTCGCGACAAAATCCCCCTGCCCACGTTCCTTGAAGAGTCTCTGCATGATCATTCCGATAAGGATTGCAGCACTAATAGATGCCACGACTCTTACAGCTGCAAGCTCCCATCCGATGACACGACCTGTAAGGAAAAGCGCTGCTACATTTATTGCCGGACCGGCAAAGAGAAAGGTCACAGCAGGACCTATGCCGGCACCTCTCTTGTAAATCCCGCCGAACAACGGCAAGATCGTACAGGAACACACTGCGAGAACACCACCAGCAACACTTGCCACAGGAAATGCAATGTAACGCCTGGCCGAGCTACCAAGAAACCTGATTATGAAGTCTCGTCTCAGCAGAGCCGCTATTCCTCCAGCTATGAAGAATGCAGGCACAAGGCAGAGAAGGACATGTTCTCTTGCGTACTCACTCAGTAACTCAAGGCCGCTCATTATTGCGTCTCTTACGTGATCTGCATCTAAAGGGACGAAGTAGAAGAACAGGAATATCGCAGTGATTATGAGAAGCTTTCGTAACTCAGCTCTCATGAGCTACACTTTCAGCGTTTTCGAAGTCTTCTGCTGCGGCTCTGATCCTCTTGTTTTCGTGAACGAGCCTCAGGATCTCTTTCACAGGTAGTGGAAGGTTCTTGTTTAGTGAATAGATGTGCTTGCGGCTCTCTTTCTTGTACTTGATTATTCCGGCGTGTTGCAGTGCGGAAAGATGTCTTGAGGCAGTTGATTGAGTTACTGGAAGATACTTTACTATTTTGCAGGCACACATATCACCTTTGAAAAGAATGCTGACGATTCTCAACCTGCTCTCGTCTGAAAGCGCCTTGAAAAAAATGGCAAGATCCATTGCATCACATCCTTACCGATCGTAGAAAACATGTATATATGCACAATAATACATGGGTTTTCTTGTTTGGTCAATAAGCCAGGAGAGAATGAACAGGAAGATGTCTTCTGGCTGAAGGAGACCCTCCAGGGAAGAGAGCAAGCGACGTGCAACACGAAATACAAGTCCGAAGACGCAATAACATAGAGTTTTACAGAGGACCAGGTATGAGAGTGCGATAGGATTATCGAACAGGCCCGATCAAGACTTCTGCGATAACGGAAAGGCTATTAGTAAGAAAGATAGAATGGATGAGCCTGCTTTTGATAAGCAGGCCCCTGCCTAGTTTCTTAGAAAGAACGATTATTCGAGGTAAGTCCTCAGTCCTGATCTGATCTTCGTCCCCAGAAGAGCAGCAAATAACCCCGTGGTAAGCAGCAACCAGAGGATCTGCCTGAAGAGGCTTGGCCAATCTGCCGATTGAAGAAGTATATCGTTGAGAGCAGCGTACGACCAGTAAGTCGGAATCCAGTAGAGAAACACATGTCTGCTTTCTGGAAGGATCAGGGCAAGCACTATAGGAATGAGCAGGAAGGTATTTCCGATCTTCATACTTGCGATTCCTGCCATCTGGTTTGCTGAGCTAAGACCGAGAAAGAAACCGGTAAGGATTCCAACCGGAGAGCTAAGCACTGTTACAAGAATCAGTTTGCCGATCTCCACGTCAAGCAGTCCCAGAATGAAAACTGCTGCCAGCGCATGAATGACGGGCAAAACGACACCCATTATGCTGTGACCAAGAATCAGCTCGGAGTTCTTCATTGGCGTAACCGAAAGCCCCTTCATTGCTTTGCTTTCTTTTTCGTCTATTATGTTGAATCCAATTGCAAGGCCACCTAGCAAGAAGGAGATCACTACAACGAAAATGAAGAAGATGAGTGCAACTGGAGAAAGAGTTTTCCCGAGATCTGAAACACCAACATTCTCAAGAGGGTCGGAACCTCTCAAAGACATGATAAGAACTGTTCTGGCGACTTCAATACCTTCAGCAGGCTCATTTCCGAAATGGACCAGGGAATACTCGTCATTGTTTTTCACAGCACCGAAAAGGTTTTCGTGCTCCCGAATCATCTGATACATGTTCTCGAGGTCTGTGGCAGTGTAGACTGTTCCGTACTTCTCCAGGTTTTCTATGAGCTGTTTTTCAGTCTCGAGGGTAACAAATGACAAGCTCACGCTTTGCACACCAGGAATCAGCAGGCGGACAACGAATGCCATAAGAATCGGGGCCACCAGCATGTATAGAGTGATTTTGTCCCTGAGACCATTGGTCAGATCGAACTTGAATACATTCATAACTCTTCTTGGACTCATGATTTTCACCCCTATGCCTTCGATATTCGTAGCTTGTAGATTTGTACGGCTGTCAGGAAGGCAATCAGCCCCAGTGCTGTGGGCCAGAGAAGATCATTTAACCCGACTTGTGTGCTACCGGGAAAGACGGCTTCCTTCAGAGAAAACAGTATAGAGTAGGTAGGTATTATCCTTATGTACCATGGTCTGAATGTCGGAAAAAAGTAGGCTATTGCTGGCAGGAAGAAGATAATGAACAGTGCCATCATGGGCATGAATCCATCAGACATGCTCTTATAGAAGCTTGCGAAGATGAGTGCAACTGAGGCTGAGAAGAAGCTTCCGATTGAGACAACAAGTATCAAGTAGCCGTAATTCGCGTTCAATCCAACGATCAGAGGTGTCAGTATTAACGTGAAAATGATGCCAAGCAATATGAGAAAGACGATTTTCGATCCAAGGTATTCCCAGAGCTTGCCCGGTGTCACGGCAAAGGCTGAAACGGTCTTTTGGGCATTTTCTGCAAATGCGAGCGCGAATATGAACATCATTCCCATCAATGCAGCCTCAGACAGAAGGAATATCGGTAGCAAACTCTCAGAAGTAGAGATGATCGGACCATCAGCTTGGTCGCCGATTTGTACGAGAGTGACTGAATCGTTATGCTCAACTCCCTGAGAAAGCTGAGAAAGCAAAGCAATAGAAACGATCCTGCGAGTTTCCTCACTCTCATGCCCCTGAAATATGATCTCAATGAAAGGATCCTTGAGATCGCCACTGATTACTACACCTATAGACCCCCGATTCTTCTCCATGGCCGCTTCAAGCGCACTTCTCTCTGAGACAAGTGTTATGTTGCTTTCCGAAAGCTCCCTGGTATTGTGAAGTGTTTCCGCAGAGTTCAGGGTCTGAATCTTGTTCAAAACGACAAGCTCCAGCGAGAAGGGAGCATCATCTGGGATGATGAATGCAATTACCAAGAAATACAGCAATGCGAGCAGGAAGGTGAGTGTGAAGAGATGACTTCGCCAGCCCAGTCTGAATTCCTTTGTTATATTGCTGAGAAGTCTCATACAGTCAGCTCCCTGCCCGTTACCTTTATGAAGATATCTTCAAGGGTGGCTTCCATCGAATGAATTGTCTCAACGCTGCCTGATTCAAGCAGTTCGTTTACACGTTTCCTGTCCTGTTCATCAGTCAGAGAGAGGACCTTCTTCTCCAAACCGCCGCTATCTCGGTGCTCAACCTCGACGAGTCGTTTTCCATACCTTAGCTTGAGCTCTCTTGGAGAATCTATAAGAACGATCTCTCCAGAGTTGATGAACGCAACTCTATCACAAAGCTGATCAGCGACATACATGTTATGAGTTGTCAGAAACACGGTAGTTCCGAGCTTCTTCTGTTCTTTGATTATGTCCTTAATTGACGCTGAAGTAGTAGGGTCAAGTCCCGCAGTCGGCTCATCGAGAAACCAGATTTTCGGTCTGTTCAACAGTGACCTGGCAAAGACCAGGCGCTGTTGCATGCCTTTGGAGTATTCTCCGGCTTTCTTTGTAGCGGCTTCTTCAAGGCCGACCATGGCGAGCAGCCTCATGGGATCCTCCGTTGGCACATCGTACATCGCTTTGAAGTAGTTGAGATTCTCCAGGCCCGAAAGCTTCCTGTATATGTTTGGATTCTCGAAAGAGACACCAATCAAATTGAAGAAATCTGATTTTGCTCGCCTGATGTCTGTCCCTGCAACGATTACCTCACCCTTCTGCAATCTGAGAAGTCCAGTAAGTATCTTCTGAGTCGTTGATTTTCCTGCGCCATTGGGACCAAGAAAACCAAAGATCTCCCCTTCTTTAACTTCGAATGTCACTCCTTCCACAGCATATCTTTCATCGTTCGTGTAGGAGTGGTACAGATCTCTAACGCTTATCATGTTGTTCGCCTCCTCAGGCCGTTTTCAATTATGTCTACAAATGAGTGGAGAGTTTCACTAACTCTGTCCAAACTGAGATACCCAGAAGCAGATACTTCTTCGGTAATTGACCTCATTGCCATCAACACGAATCTTGTCGCAAGCTTTGGATCGATCCTGTCGGTGATATCGCCTTGAGCCACCCCTTTGTTAACGAGTTCTTTCATGAACTCGAATGATCTCTCTTCGTACTCGTCCATGATTTCCTTGTAGAGAGGTCGGTCTGACATCATACGACTGGTTATCTGAGATAGTTCAGGATTCGTTTTTGCCATTTCGACTCCAGCATCGATCATGTTTCGAAGAAGGGAGAATATGCTCTCTCCTCCTTTATCAGTCATGAGACGTGCCATTATCTCCATCTTCTTATGATAGGCAAGATTGATAATGTGACGATATAAATCCTTCTTGTCACCGAAGTATTGATAAAAGCTTCCTTTAGGAATAGAAGCCGCTCTGACGATTGAGTTGATGCTTGCCTGATGATAGTTCTTTTTCGCGAACTCGGAAACCGCTGCTTCGATTATCTTTTGTCTCTTTTCTTCGGAAAGGTTAAAGAAAGTCGCTTTCGGCATCATCGTTCTCCTCTTTGTGACCGAATGGTCATATGACCGCTCAGTCATAAGATACACTTTTTTCTGCAAGAAGTCAAGTATGAATAAACACCCGATCTAAAAACGATTGCGGTAAGACAATAGAAGCCATTGTTCGAGTTATTCTGCCCTTCTGGGGTGTAAGCTAAAATGAATGTGCAGGCAATAAGGTGAGACTGATGTATAATTCTCATCGGGCTGTACGAGAGGGAGTAGCTGTATATGAACATATATGCTGTAATGATGTTTACCTCGGGTGCTGCTTGTGGACTTCTGGGAGTCTACAGTCTCCGCAAGAGAAAGCTTCTTGGGGCAAAGGTACTTGCCTTTCTGCTTTTTTCCATTACCCTCTGGTCTGTTGCATATGGTTTCGAGCTGATAAGCGAAAGTCTAGATGCTATGAGAGTGTGGACACGAATCTCATATCCAGGCATATCGTTTTCTCCTGTTCTTTTCTTCCTGTTCATCATGGCCATCACAGACAGAAGCAAGTGGCTCTCTATCAAAAGGGTAGTGCTTTTGTTCATTGTTCCCACAATAATGAACATCTCGATGTGGACAAACGAGCTGCACAATCTCTTCTATCTGGAGAGTTCCGTTGATCTTGACTGGGCTTTCCCCGTCCAGAAGATCGTACACGGTCCTGTTTTCTTGATATTGGTAGTCTACTCCTATCTCATGATGATCGCAGGTATTGTGGTGTTGGTGAGAGATTTCGTCTATGCAGATAAGCCTTACCGTGAACAGCTTTCGCCTGTTTTCATAGCTTCTACTCTCCCCCTTATCTTCAATGCGGGGTATTTGTTGAGAGTGTTCCCGGTAGGGTATATTGATCTGACCCCGGTTGTGTTTTCCGCTGCTGCCTTTGTACTGGCAATAAGTGTTTTCAGACATCGACTTCTGGATATTAGACCAATTGCCAAAGAGACACTTATAGAGAATCTACGGGATGGAATAATCGTAATTGACGGCTCGGACGTTGTTGTAGATGTTAATCCAGCGGCAAGAGAGTATCTTGGCATCTCAGACAGGGAGGTCTCGGGTGTTCACTTTGGAGAAGCCTTTTCAGGTATCTCACAAGTTCAGGAGTTTATTGAATCCGGTGATCAAAGTACTGAAGCTCAAATAGATGACAAACACTATCAGTTGAGAAGAACACCTATTTACAGCAAACGCGGGAAACTGCGAGGTCTGATAATACAGCTGACCGACATAACATCTCGCAAGATTGTTGAAGAAGCTTTGAAAGAGAGTCAGGCACTGTACAAGAAACTGGCAACTACGGACATGTTAACAGATGTGATGAACAGGTATTCCCTGACCAATGCGCTGGATATTGAGACTGAAAGGTCAAAGCGTTACGGCCAGCCGCTATCTATCATTATGTTTGACCTTGATGATCTTAAGAGGATAAACGATATTCACGGACACAGTTC
The DNA here is from genome assembly GCA_964611155.1 of uncultured Thermotogaceae bacterium. Lineage (GTDB taxonomy): Bacteria > Thermotogota > Thermotogae > Petrotogales > Kosmotogaceae > UBA9910. The sequence continues at coordinate 6,227 of CAZSXB010000025.1, read as the reverse complement.
TGGTGATGAAGCACTCAAAGCAATCGCTGATCTTGTGAGGAGAAGAATACGCAAGAGTGATTACTTCGGGCGATGGGGTGGAGACGAATTTCTCATAGTTGCCCCCGGGATCGATTTAAAGAGTGCTCACAAGATGGCCAGAAAACTAAGAAAGGAAATCGCAGCTGAGGAGATCCCCTCTCTTGGCAAACTCAGCATTAGTATGGGAGTTTCGAGTGTCGACAAAGATGAAAACCATTATGACAGGGTCCTTCGAAGAGCTGATCGTGCTCTGTACATCTCCAAGACCAAAGGAAAGAATACGGTTACTGCCATTTAGGCAAGAGCGTTCATGTGATAGTAGTTTGGAAGATCTATCGAAAATAGGCATCAGCAGGTTGATTGTTAGGCGAAGGACCTTTGGAGGTTATCTGCTTATGAGGGAGTTGATGAAGCAGGCAAATAACAGTTTTGCTTCGTCATCTGAAGAGAAATGTCTCGCGATCTGAAAACTCAAGCAGCGATTTTCAGGAAAGGGAGTACCACATTCTTTAGCTCAAGTCTCTTCTTTCCCAAACACATTCGAGAAAACGTTTACAGACTCTATGCTTTTTTGAGAGTCGCGGATGATTATGTCGATTCCCGTCCACAAAGACCTGACATGTTGGAGAGCTTTGTCCATGAATACGAGCTGTCCCGGGGGCGAGGGTTCTCTGATGACCCGATTATGGACAGTTTCGTAAAACTTTCAGTAATGAAGAGATTTGATCCTGAATGGGTCAAGGCGTTCTTTCATTCAATGAGACTGGACACATGTAAGAGTAGATATGAAACACTGAAGGAGACTTTGAAGTACACATACGGGGTAGCAGAAACGATCGGACTGATGATGACCAGGATCCTTGATCTGCCTGATGAATCATCATATTATGCCAGGATGCTGGGCAGGGCTCTCCAGTATGTGAACTTCATTCGTGACATTCCCGAGGACCTCGTATTGGGACGGTATTACTTGCCGACAGAGCACTTTCATGAAAGCATTTATGAAGAAGAGTATGCTAGAAGTCACGAGAAGGACTTCACCGAGTTCATACACCTGAGTGTTAGGAGATACCAGGTATGGCTGAATATTGCGAGGAAAGGCTTCCGTTTTCTCAAGAGAAGGCACAGAATTGCTATTTCGACAGCCTCAGACATGTATGAATGGACATCTATGCAGATTCTGAAGGATCCCTTTGTTATCTATGAGAGAAAGATCAAACCATCGAAGATCAGAGTGTTAATGCGCGCATTTCTTAGAGGAATCAGTCCATGAAATACTCGGCAAGACAATACTGCGTGCATTATAGAAGACCTCACCACAGCTTATGGAGGCGGAAATCTTGAGTTGGTTGGGTTTGGTTTTGTCATACGTGGTGGTTTTCGGGCTCCTTGGATTATCTACTATTCTGAAGACCAGGTTCAAACTCTCCGAATACCTTACTAGGAAAATTGTACATATTGGGGTCTCTAACTGGTGGTTTATCGCAGTTCTGATGATGGAAGATACTCTTCTGGCTTCGTTTGGTCCGATAACGTTCATCATCCTTAACTACCTGTCATACAGGTTCGAGATATTCAAGGGCATGGAAACAAAAGAGAAGTCAAATCTTGGGACAGTTTACTTTCCGATATCACTTCTCCTTTTGGTTCTGCTCTCCTACAGCGGAATAATCCCGAAGGCTGCTGCAGGAATTGGTATTCTGGTTATGGGATATGCAGATGGAATGGCAGCAATAGTAGGAAAGAAGTTTGGTAGATACTGGTTCGACTTTTCGCCAAATAAGAGTCTGGAAGGCTCATTGACCTTCGCAGTTATTGCCTTTGGAGTATCCTTCGTTTACCTGTTGGTCGATCCTTCAATACAGGTATCGTTCTTAAGCGCTTTATTATTTGCCTTCTTGATAGGATTGTCAGGAATGCTCATCGAGATTGTCACACCTGTGGGGTTAGACAACCTTTCGGTACCAATTCTGACGGCTTTTGCTGTGCATACGCTGGCGTTGGGCGATTATAGACTCGTGCTGGCCATCCTGGTGAATTTTATTATTGCGGCAGCTGCTTTTCGCAAGAAGGCAGTAAGCTCGAGCGGGTTTATTGCAGGGATAACAGTCGGCACAGTTATCTTCTTATCAAGCCTGGTCGCATACTTCATGTTGATGGCTTTCTTCATCACATCGTCTGTGATGAGTAAGATCGGGAAATCAAAGAAGAGAGCTGCTATGAGTGTAGCAGAAAAGGGGCATAGGAGGGATTACCTCCAGGTTCTCGCGAATAGCATCGTAGGAGTTATTACAGCTTTGCTTTTTGCACTGACTGGGAATAGCTTGTTTCTTATTGCTACTGCGATTTGCTTTGCAACCGCGAACGCCGATACTTGGGCAAGTGAAGTGGGCAACCTCAGCTCCAAAAACCCAGTATCGATAATGAGCTTCAAACGGATACGCCGCGGTCTGTCAGGCGGCGTGACACTTCTTGGTACTGCAGCTTCGCTTCTGGGTTCCATGGTAATTGCTACCGTATTTCTTGTGGTTAGCAGGGACTTGTTTGCAGACAATGCACTGAGTGTCTTCTTTCTGGTGACTCTTGCAGGTTTCTTTGGTGGTGTCTTGGATTCACTGCTTGGTGCTACTATTCAAGTCAAATACGTGTCCAGCCAAGGCGAGGTTTTTGAGAAGGAACCAAAGTATTTGGACAGTCAGAACTACCAAAGAAAAGGCTGGAGTATCATCAGCAACGACATGGTGAATCTCATCACCTCAGCAATAGCGGTTCCTTTCTTCTCAGTACTCTATTTGCTGATCAGATAGAAAGAGCAACTCCATGAGTTGCGAGGCAATCAGCCAGGACAAGTTTGAAGCGAACTGAGCAAAGAACGATCAAAAAGCGGACGCAGAAGTACACTGCGCGAAGCTAGTCCAGCAGAGATAGCCGGAGAAGCGAATGCCCAGGAGCAGGGCAGAAGCGAATTGAGCAAAGAACGCTCAAGAAGGGAGGACCAGGTTCAGGTCCGAAGCGGGATGGCAAGATTCAGGCCATGAAGCGTAGCTGCAAGAACTGTGGCGATGCTGAGAACCGAGAACCAGGAACTGGGCGCCGCAAGCCATATGCCATTCGCAGATCCATAAAATCAGCAGATAGCACATAGCTTATGGTAT
>CAZSXB010000025.1:0-2951 GCA_964611155.1 uncultured Thermotogaceae bacterium | reverse complement strand
CCATATGCCATTCGCAGATCCATAAAATCAGCAGATAGCACATAGCTTATGGTATATGATGTAGAAGTTTTCCTGTAAGAGTGTTTTGTGATTTGGTCCTTCATATTCATCTACCAGCTCTTGACTATCAGCTATCTGCCATCTGCTGCTCTTCCAATACCCGCACTTACTCAACCGAGTCTATCCAACTGATCCTATTCGCCAACAAGTGATTTTGCTCCTTTCCCCTTGCAATCCTTCCATTTTGGCAATAAGCTTGATATGGTCTGGCAATCCCTGGCCATTCGAGTATGGATCAATGCGTGTGATTCCCCTGGTCAATAGAATAGGTGCCGCCTTGATCTGGAAATAACGACTTGCGGGGGGTGGTCTCGTGGTCGAGAATGTATTCAACATAATTGGCGGTCTGGCCCTGTTTTTGTATGGTCTTCACCTGATGAGCGGTGGATTCAAGAAATTCGCCGGGCAGAAACTCAAGAGTATACTGGCCAAACTCACTTCAAATCCAGTCAAGGGAGCAGGTCTGGGTGCTTTCATCACCATGATGATTCAGAGTTCGAGCATTATGGTGGTTACCCTGATAGGCTTGCTTAATGGCGGATTGCTAACTCTGAAGCAGGCAATAGGCGTGATGCTCGGTGCTGAGATAGGTACCACGGTCACTGCTCAGCTGGTCGCTTTCAGAGTCGGACTATACGCTTTACCGATCGTTGCGCTTGGTTTCGTTATGCATCTCTTCACGAAGAAGAAGCTCTTGATCTATGCAGGGCAGATCCTACTTGGCTTTGGGATACTCTTCATTGGAATGACGTTCATGAGTCAGGGAGTGCGCCCGATTGGCAGGCTGCCCATGTTTGAGAACATGCTGGCATCATTTGGCCAGTATACAGCTCTTGGTGTTCTTGCTGGGGCCGTCTTTACTGGAATGATACAGTCAAGTTCAGCTGCAATCGGACTAATAATTGCAATGGGGCTTGAAGGTGTTGTTGCCTTACCTGCGGCGATCTCTCTTATGCTGGGGGCGAATATAGGTACCTGCTTTACAGGGTTTTTGGCCTCCTTTAGTTCATCACTGAATGCAAAGCGGCTCTCAATGTCTCACTTCATGACAAATGTTATTGGAGTGGTTGCTTTGTTGCCCTTCATACAACCATTTAGCCGCCTGGTCGAGATGACAAGTCCGACCCTTTCTCGTCAAATCGCGAATGCACACACGATGTTTAACGTTGCAGTTGTCCTGGTGATACTGCCTTTTGTTGGTCTGCTGCAGCATCTTGTCAAGAAAGTGCTTCCAGGTGAGCCAGTTGAGATCGATCGTGGTGTGAAATATCTGGATGAGAAGATCCTGGCCACCCCGAGTCTTGCAATATATCAGGCTCAGCGAGAGACTGAGAGAATGGCAAATATCGCCGTAGACATGCTACAGGATGCAAAGGATCTCCTATTCAAGCATGACCCTCGTCTCTGTGAGCTCATTGAAGAGCAGGAGAGTTGTGTGGATGAGTTGCATCACCTCATTGACAATTTCCTGACGCGTATCTCAACGATGGATCTTTCGGAGTCAGAATCTCAGAAGGTGAGTCTTCTTCTCCATAGTGTGACAGATATTGAGAGAGTAGCAGACCATGCATACAACCTCATGGAACTCTCAGATTACCAGAAAGATCATAAGATCAAGTTTTCTGAGGAGGCTCAGAAAGAACTGAATCAGATGTATGAGTTGTCAATGGATTCTTTTAAGCACTCCGTAATGGCTCTTGTTCAAGGCGACAAGGATGTTGCCAGAAAGGTTCTGAGCCTTGAGAGGGAAGTTAACGTTATGGATGAGTTGCTACAGGAGAATCATTATCAGCGGCTGAAACAGGGGATCTGCGACCCCGCAGCCGGTCCGACATACCTTGAAATTGTTCACAACCTGGAGAGAGTTTCCGATCATTCGGAGAACATTGCCTCTGGAGTCTTGACGGGTTTCTGAGTTATTCAAGGCTCTTACACTTGGAGTAAGAATAAGAAACCCGGCGCCTGAGCCCCGGGCCTGAAGCGTTGTGACAACTTAGACTAATCGGCCAAAGGAATCATTACCTGATCGATAACGTGAATCACACCGTTTGCGGCGATGATATTCGCTGTTATTACAGTAGCTCCGTTGACGTGCAATCCATGATTCTGGCAAGGTTCAATAATCAAATTCTGCCCCTGTAGTGTTTGTAGAAGGGTAAAATCAACGAGGTCTTCTACCCGATATTCTCCAGGTACCACATGAAACAGTAGTAACTCTGTTAGAGCCGGAGTATTGTTCAGCAACGAATCCATTCGTTCTTTAGAAATCCTGGAAAAAGCTCTATCAGTTGGAGCAAATACTGTGAATGGGCCTTCTCCCATGAGAGCATCAACCAGTCCTGCTTCCTGAACTGCTGCTACCAGTGTTGTGAATATGCCTGCTTCAATGGCGATCTCAACTATTGTCCTTGTCTCTTTCTCAGGTGGGAGAATAACTGAATCGATAACGTGTATAACCCCATTGCTTGTCTCTATATCAACCACGGTTATAATCGCATCGTTCACATAAACCTTTCCGTCTTCAACTCTGATACTTATATCGCTGCCTTCAAGTGTTGTCAGAGAATCAGCTGCAACAACATCTCCTGACATGAACTTTCCTGCAACCACATGGTAGAGCAGAATGTTTGTAAGGGTAGGAATATCATCAAGAAGAGCTTCAACTGTTCCTTCGGGAAGCTTTGCGAATGCTTCATCAGTTGGAGCAAATACTGTGAAAGGACCTTCTCCTGACAATGCCTCAACCAGCCCTGCTTCCTGAACTGCCTTTACCAGTGTTGTGAAGTTACCTGCTGATACTGCTGTTTCTACAATGTTCATCGAAAACCCTGTTACTAAAAATCCAACCATTAACACTGCTAACAATACTTTCTTCATCCTTTTTCACCTCT
>CAZSXB010000024.1:14410-30099 GCA_964611155.1 uncultured Thermotogaceae bacterium | reverse complement strand
GACGGAGCTTGAGGCTTTCGTTGAACTCGGAATACAAGAGTTCATATCAAACGGCATAACAAGTGTTCATTCTGATGATATGGGAAGTTTCAATGATAAGCTACTGATAGATGTTATCAGAAGCCAAAGGAATCTCAGGGTGTTTGAGAAAGTGAAAATGGAGTCAGAAGACGATATCGAGCTTTTCAAACTCGTTCGAGAATCTTCAAACAGCTTCTTCACTGCTGGCGCCATCAAAATCTACCTTGACGGATCTCTGGGCGCCAGAACCGCAGCGTTACTGGAGCCTTACAGTGATGATCCGATGAACTGTGGAATGCTTTACATGGATACAGAGCAACTCGAGTCAATCGTCGAGATTGCTGAGAAGAAATCGATACAGGTCTGTGCGCACACCATAGGAGACAGATCCATGGAGGTAGCACTGAAAGGATTCAGAAGAACTGCCCCCGGAAACCCTCTAAAACACAGACTTATTCATGTTCAAACAGCGAACCCTGATCAGCTGGATAATATGAGAAAGCTCAGCCTGAGAGCTTCGATTCAGCCTTTGTTCTTCTTTTCTGACAGTGATATCGTTGTAAAACGGCTTGGAGAGGCGCGGCTACCCCACACATATCCCTACGCAGAAATGGAGAACAAAGGAATTCGGTTCGCATTGTCGAGTGATTCTCCGGTCGAGTCAGTGAGTATTTTCAGGAACCTTTCTGCGGCTGACAGGTTTTTCGATCGAACCAACTCCATAAGGTACTACACAGTCGAGGGAAAAGACCTGGAAGGAAACTCCCGCTACGGAGAACTGGGACCAGGCAATGCTGCAGATCTCATTGCCGTGTCGGTAGACCTTGTCGAAGCTGATAGCAGGACTTTGAACGATGCAGAAGTCTTGATGACGATTGTTGCCGGAAGAATAGTATTCAGTAGATGATTTGGTCTTATTACAGGGAGGTTTGTTCACTTCAGAATGATTAGAACACTTATGAGGATTCTCCTGATCATAATTGCAGTGCTGATGATCCTGCTAGGTTCTAACTCAGCAGTCAGCGCCTTCATTGCTATTAGGAACATCGACAAAGTGCCGGATGAAGGTGAACACTACACTGTTAACAATACAAGGATCTTCGTCAGGAATTTCGGTAGCGGTGACCCGATGCTTATCATCCACGGCCTATCATCTTCAGGTTTAACTTTCATTGAAATCGCAGAACTGCTTTCCGCTGAGAGAAAAGTATATCTGCTTGACCTTCCGGGGCTGGGGCTTTCAGGAATCTCCGTGAACTGTGATTATTCAATAATCTCCATGGCCAGGACAATCTCTGAACTCATTGTTTTGCTTGGAGTATCCAGTATTGACCTCATGGGTCATGGATTTGGGGGCGAGATCGCCCTGACAATTGCCCGGGAATATCCTCAATCTGTCCGGTCAGTAATAGTAGTGAATCCCTCAATTCCTGCCAGTAACCCACCTCTTCCTGAATGGTTACTGTCGAAGAAGCGGCTCTCAAAAATGCTCCTGAAACATGTATTTGGAACCTACCCTTTTGAACGCTCGGTCGCAGGGCAGAAGTATCACAATACAGATTCATTTGACTCGGAGAGATTTCTTCTTGAGTTTTCATTGTCTTACTGGACATCTTCCGACACAATCATTGATTACTATCACTCAAATAAGGATTATGCTCCAGAAGAACAGAACACGATTCGCCGGCCCGTCTTGATTATTCAGGGCGCAGAAGATCTGCTTTCTCCCACCGATCGGTCACAAGAACTAAACACTATCTTGAGAAACAGCATGCTTGTAGTAATGGACAATTGTGCGCACTTCCCAATGTACGAAAACCAGTCTGCGTTTCTGAATCATGTGAAAAGTTTCCTCCGGTCTGTCAGATAGAGATAATTAAGGCAATCAATAGATTCTTGACTGATGCGGAGATCCTCTGTCGTGAAGCTTGCAGTCTGACCCCTGGCCGTTTTGTTCTATCACATTACGGATCAGGTTTTCTAATACGTCCTTTCTCGAGATCTCGAGAGTCTTCTTGCCGCGTACAGAAACGGTGTGTCAACAGCAGCAACAATCCATTTGAAGACATACGTGGTAAGCACTATCTGGAACCAGGTACTAAGGTCATAAACGCCCCAAAACGCAACAAATGTGAAAATAACCGAATCAATAAACTGACTCACAAACGTCGATGCATTGTTGCGCAACCAGAGATGCTTGCCGGAAGTGAGCCTTCGCCAGAACTGATAGGCCCAAACATCGTGAAGCTGAGAGAACAGGTAAGCGAGCGTACTGGCAAAAACTATCCGTGGAAGAACTGAGAAGATCATTGACAGTGAGTCGTGGAAACGCTGAGCTTCTTCCAAAGGGGAAGGCTTTATTACCAGAGCAAACTGCATGTATACAACAGCAACAATCATTGCCGCAAAGCCAAGCATTACTCCTTTCCTGGCTTCCTTCTTTCCGTAAATCTCATTAAGAACATCTGTAGCAAAAAAAACCGAGCCATAAAGAATATTCCCGAGCGTCGCCGTGAATCCAAAGATGTCAACAAGCTTTATTACCTGGATATTCGCCAGGACAACCCCCGAAACGATAACAATGTAAAGCCCTTGTTTGCCGAAAACCCTGTACAGGAATAAGGATATGAACAGGCTGCACACAAGAAATAAAAACCAGAGAAATTCATTTGTTAGAAGATATTGTAACACAAATGTTTCACCCCGGATAGTATCTTGACGTATTCTGTCAATTATGGTAAAATTCTTGTAAGCATGCAAAAAAGCGGCTTTGAGCCGCCTGGTGGGCTCGGGTGGATTCGAACCACCGACCTCCCGGTTATGAGCCGGAAGCTCTTACCAAACTGAGCTACGAGCCCCAACTTTGCTGATTATAATACTCCTCTTATTCTGTGTCAAGGGGTTTTGGAGATGGTTAGATGAACGGACAGCACACCCTGAACTCTCAAACCTACAGTGACCCGGTTAAAAACCTGATGTGCAAGTATCCCCGAATTCTTGTAATAAGAGCAGCTTTCAAACTCCTAAAGGACGGCAAAAATCTAGGTCAAGATGAAATGGAGAACCTTCTGAGAGTTCTATTGGAGAAATGAGGGCCAATAATAGCCCTCATTTTTCGCGATTTCTTTCGATAGCTGTTCGTCGTTGGCTCCTTATGTACACTGAAAGATTCATTACGTCTGCTGGAGTAATTCCTGGTATCCGCATTGCCTGACCCATAGACGCAGGCTTGGCGCTTGTTAATTTTTCAATCGCCTCATTCGATAGATTGGGTACTTTTCTGAAGTCTGTCCCATCCGGGATTTTTTCGTCTTCCATCTGGTTGAATCTCTTCACTTCATCTTCGAGTCTTCCAAGATAGCCCTCGTACTTCAGCAACGTCTCGACCTGTTCTCGAATCTCTGAGTTCTTTATCGGCAGAGAGTCGAAGGTTTCGAGATCTCTGTATCCGATCTCTGGCCTCTTAAGCAACTGAGCAAATCTAACACTTTGATAGATGGGAGTAGTTCCCCTGGAAACGAGAACATTGTTTAATGCTGAAGTGGGTTTCAATACTACCCCGTTCAGCCTCTCAATGTTCTCATCAACCTGGCTTCTGGCATTTTCAACTCTCTCGTAGAATTCTCTGTCCACCAAACCGTACTCGTAACCGTGGTGAGAAAGCCTGAGGTGGGCATTGTCGTGCCTTATAAGCAAGCGATATTCAGCTCTTGAAGTAAACAGTCTGTATGGCTCATCAACACCTCGGGTCACAAGGTCGTCAATCAGAACCCCTATATAAGCCTCTGAGCGTTTGAGTATTAGTTGCGCTCCACCAGTAAGCTTTGCTGAAGCGTTTATACCTGCAACAAGTCCCTGCGCGGCAGCTTCTTCGTAACCGCTTGTGCCATTTACTTGCCCTGCAAAGTAGAGGTTTTCAACTACTTTGGATTCCAGCGTTGGAAAGAGTTGCTGTGGAAGCACATAGTCGTATTCGACTGCATAAGCGGGTCTGACAATCTCGGCATTTTGCAGACCGTCTATTGTCTGCACAAACTCTCTCTGTGTTTGTTGCGGAAGACTTGTGGAAAGACCGTTCACATAGTATTCGTCAGTCTCTCTGCCTTCAGGTTCTACAAAAAGCTGATGACTCTCTTTTGAAGGAAATCTCATAACTTTATCTTCTATTGAAGGACAGTATCTTGGGCCCACTGCATGTATCAGCTTTGTCTCTCCATAGAGAGGGGAGTACTTCAGGTCTCTTCTGATTATCGAATGTGTAGAGGGATTTGTCTTTGTCAACCAGCAAGGAAAATCGTCGGCAAGCACTTTAGGTGTACTCGAATACGAAAACGCCAGGGGTTCCTGTGAAGTCCCCTGTCTTTCCATCTCTGAGAAATTGATCGTCTTTGCTGATATACGTGCAGGGGTACCTGTCTTGAAACGTCCCATTTTAAAACCCAGTTCCCTTAGTGATACACTGAGTTCCTCTGCGGGAAACTCGCCCATTCGGCCTGCCCTGAAGGACTTCTGACCAATGAATATACGCCCTCCAAGAAAGGTCCCAGAAGCGATAATCACAGCTCTGCTCCTGTACTCGACCCCAAAATGCGTTAGCACTCCCGTGACACAACCTGAATCGGTGAGGATTCGCACAGCGATTTCGTTCACTATTCTGAGTCGGGGCTGTTGCTCCAGAGCCCTTTTCACAATTCTGCTGTAATCATACTTATCTATCTGAGCCCTTAAAGCACGAACAGCCGCGCCTTTGCTTGTGTTAAGCATTCTCAGGTTTATCGCCGCCTGATCAGCTGCGACTGCCATGAATCCACCCAGAGCATCGATCTCTCTTACAACGACACCCTTGGCTGGGCCACCAATTGCGGGGTTGCAAGGGGTCCAGGCCACGCTATCCAGGTTTATCGCCATCATGAGAACCCGCTGGCCCATTTTCGCTGCAACAAGAGCCGCTTCAATACCTGCGTGCCCGGCTCCAATAACGATTACATCATATGTATAGTCTTTCGGATCAACCGGCATGAAAACCCTCCTTCTTCTCTGTATAATTGTACTACAGGAAGGAGGCCTGTTCGTGGCTCAAGTATCGTTTGTGGACACAACAATGAGGGATGCTCACCAGTCTTTACTGGCAACGCGAATAACTACCCCTGAACTGGTTTCAATTGCTTCTCTTGTCGACACTGTTGGCTACCACGCAGTGGAGATGTGGGGGGGAGCTACTTACGATGCAGCAGTCCGTTATCTCGATGAAGATCCCTGGGAGAGACTCGATAAGCTAAGAGATAAATTCACGAATACCAGGATACAAATGCTTCTCCGAGGACAGAATCTCCTGGGATACAGAAACTACGCTGACGACGTGGTCGAACTCTTCGTAAAGATTCTTGCACGGCACGGGATGGATATTGTTCGTATGTTTGATGCACTGAACGACTTCAGAAATCTGGAGAAGGCCGCAGATTGTGTAAGGGAAGAGAAGATGCATCTTCAAATCGCTTTATCATATACTGTGAGTCCTGTACACAACGTTGATTACTTTGTGAATCTTGCAGACACTGCTATGGAACTGGAAGCAGACTCCATCTGCATTAAGGATATGGCGGGACTTCTGACTCCTGGAGCCGCCAGGGAACTTGTGAAAGCTATCAAAGAGAATCATGATGTCCCACTCGAAATACACTCTCACTTCTCCACAGGTCTAGCCGATATCTCGTACGTAGCTGCAGCTGAAGCCGGAGCAGATATCCTGGACACCGCAACGAGTGCTCTGGCCCTTGGAACTTCTCAGCCTGCCGTTGAGGCTATATGGACAGCGCTCAGTGATCTAGGGCTGGCATCTCCTCCAGATTATAGTCTGCTCAGACATATCAATCGCCACTTCACAAAGGTGCGCGAAAACCATAGAGGCAACGATTCTGTCATGCAAACCATTATGCCCGAGATATTGGAGAACCAGATTCCTGGAGGCATGTTTTCGAACCTCTTGAGCCAGCTGAAGAGCCAACGCGTCAGCCACCTTCTTCCACAAGTACTTGAGGAAGTACCCCGTGTAAGAGAGGACCTCGGCTATCCCCCGCTTGTTACTCCAACTTCTCAGATTGTGGGGGTTCAGGCCGTCCTCAATACGATAAGCGGCGAACGCTACAAACTGGTGACCAAAGAAGTGGAACGCTATGTCAAGGGTTACTATGGCCGACCACCAGCTGAAGTCTCCCAGTATCTCCGTGACAGAATCCTTGGAGATGAGACATCTCTGGACTGTCGAGCAGCAGATCTTATTCCAGCAGAAGTCGAGTCTTCAAGGGAGCAGATTGGACTTCTGGCAAAAACAGATGAAGACTTGCTGACATACCTGTTACTGGGCGAGGTTGGAAAGAGCTTCCTTCTGAGAAAATACAGGTCGTCTCTTGGAGTTGATTTCTCGCTTGCAGAGAAGCATTCAGAAGGGCTTGCTGTATATCCGATCTAACTTCCAAACCATAGCGGAGAAAAATGGAGATATCTGTTTCTATTCGTGTCTGAACGGATTCATTGCACCGTAATCGTGTTTCTTCGATCCAAGAAATACTAACCTGAGTCAACACCATCTGTTAAAATCTAAATGCAACACTGGTTGTAACTTTATTATTAGAAGGAGGTTTTTGTTATGAAGAAGCTTTTTGTTGTTGTCTTTCTGGTACTCTTGCTTTCCTCATTTGTGAGTGCCAAACTGGTCGTCTGGTGTTCCGAGAACCAGGTGCCTGCTCTAGAAAGGCTGGCAGCAGAGTTTGAAAGAGACTACGGCATAAAGGTAGAAGTCCAGCAAGTGAATTTCGGCGATATTAAGTCGAACTTCCTGGTCGCTGCGCCTGCTGGAGAAGGTCCGGATATTATCGTCGGAGCTCACGACTGGGTTGGAGAGCTTGCACAGGACGGTCTTCTGGAACCGTTACCCTTCATTCCTCAGCGTGATGCTTACTATGACGTGGCGCTCGAGGCCTTCAGTTACGGCGGCAGACTCTATGGCCTTCCGTATGCTCTTGAATCGATTGCGATCGTCTACAACAAGGACCTGGTTTTCGAGGACGAAGTTCCAACAACCATCTCAGAGCTTGAGAGTATTGCGGTGGATGTATCAGACGACGAGATAGTTGGATTTGTCTACGATGCCCCCAACTTCTACTTCTCTTTCCCATTCATTGCTGGTTACGGCGGATACATCTTCAAAGAAACTGCAGACGGTCTGGACCCGACTGATATCGGTTTGAACAACGAGGGTGCTGCTAAAGGCGTTTCTCTTATTCGAAGCTGGTTCGATATGGGCCTCATTCCGCGTGGTGCAAACTACTCCTTGATGGACGGTCTTTTCGTCGAAGGTCTGGCAGCATTCATAATCAACGGACCTTGGGAAACTCCTAAATACAGAGACGCAGGAATTGACTACGGTATCATTCCGTTCACCGAAATTGAGCTTGAACCCGGGCTAACTCCCAAACCTTTTGTCGGGGTTCAGGGTTTCATGATTAACTCCAGATCAAGAAGCAAGATCGAAGCCGTTGAATTCGTAGTAAACTACATGGGAAGCTACCAGGGTCAGAAAGCCATGTTTGATGTTGAGAGGCGTGGTATAGTCCGAAGTGATCTTTACGCTGAGGTAGAGACCCAGGGCGGACCCGAGATCTACGATATTATTCAGTTCTCAGCAAGCGCTTCCGTTGGAACACCAATGCCCAACATTCCTGAAATGGCAGCTGTCTGGGGTTCGATGGAAGATGCACTGAACCTCGTGATAAATGCTCAGGATACGGTTCAGAATGCCCTTGATGCTGCAGTAGAGAAAATCAAGGCAGCAATTGAGTAGTTGTCACTGAGACTTGAAATCTGTAATGCTTGCTGGCGGGGCTTCTGTGCTCCGCCAGCTTGATATTATAACGATGGGGGGAGCAGCATGACAGTGAAAAAGCTCATTATCCTTATGCTGGTGATTGCGTTCCTTGCAGTATTCAATGCGTTTATGGTCTGGGGAATCTTTGTACTCTACATGGACGGACGCTTTAGCCTCATGGTAGTTTTGGGCATTCTTACTGTACTGATCGATCTATTTGTGCTCAATCCGAAAGGCTACCCTTACAGGTATATGATTCCAGCCCTTGTGCTGCTCTTCACCTTAACACTGTACCCGATGTACTATACGTTTGAAGTGGCCTTCACCAACTTTGGTACGGGTCATCTCTTCACCAGACAGGAAGTTGTTCAAAGACTTCTGAATGATTACTTCTACATTCCGGAAGATCCGACAGAGTACGATTTCTCAATATTCCTGAGAATCAGGGATTATAAACCCACGGACGAGTTTATCGTTCTCTTTGAGCGCACGGACGATGGAAAAGAGTTCTTTTCTGCAAGGCCTGTAGCAGAGGCCAGAGACAGTCAGGGAAATATCACAAGCGCTGTTGGCAAGCTGTACGAGGGGACTCAAAATAGTGCTGAGATTGGCGATAGAAGCTACCGGATTGTTCGAGATCCAGACACACAAAGAATTATCACACTGATATCAGATGCTGGAGAAGCATACCAGTACTTCTACGCACCAAAGGATCCTGACATGTCAGCAAACACTCCTCATTTTATCTCAGAAGTAAGGGGAAGATGGCTCAGAAATGCTGAGTTCACTGATGAGCTTGGCAATACGTTGCGGTTGTCACCCCAGACTCTTTACAGAACCTTTGCCACAATAGAACGCCAATACGGATTGAGAACGATCACAGATTTTTCAGGACAAAGACCTGAGCAGGTGACCGTTGTTTACAACAGAGAAACCGATAATAATCTTATTGAAAGAGACGGAACCTTTTACGATATAGATAATTTCGGCAGGGAATTTGGCGTCATGGGATACGTATCAAACGTGGGCTTCCGACAGTTCAGACGCCTTCTGGAAGATCCCAGGGTTAGAGGACCATTCTTCTCGATATTCTCATGGACCTTCACATGGGCGGGATTGAGCGTTTTCTTTTCTTTTGTCATGGGATTGTCGCTCGCAATAACGCTGAACGATAGGCTGCTAAAAGGCAAGAAGCTTTACAGGACTCTTCTGATAATACCGTGGGCGATTCCTTCATTCATATCTGTCCTTGTCTGGAAGAATGGCCTGTTCAACGAAACGTACGGAATCCTCAATCGCTTTCTTGTTACAGGACTCTTTGGTTTAGAGCCCATAAAGTGGCTGGGCGAAGCTTTCTGGGCAAGGGTATCGGTATTGATGGTGAATACATGGTTAGGCTTTCCTTACATGATGACTGTTTGTCTCGGTGCTCTTCAAAGCATCCCGGATGAATTCTATGAAGCTGCCTCCATTGACGGTGCTTCAAAACCACAGCAATTTGGACGCATTACCTTTCCATTGCTCATGGTAACAATCGCACCACTTCTCGTAGGAAGCTTCGCGTTCAATTTCAATAACTTCGTTGGTATCTTTCTACTGACTGAAGGAGGACCGCCTATACCGGGTGCGACAACACCGGCTGGATCGACTGATATCCTTATTTCTTACACGTATAAACTCGCATTCTTCGGCCGTGGTCAGGACTTTGGTTTTGCCAGTGCCATTTCAATTATCATATTCGCAATCGTCGCGGGGTTCAGCTGGCTCAACTTCAAGGTCTCGAGATCTTTTGAGGAGGTGAGCAGGTAATGGCTGTCGAAAGAAAGCGGTACTGGCTCAGACACCTCATCCTGATCATCGTTCTCGCGATAGTGCTATTTCCCATGCTCTGGTTGGTTACCACCTCTTTGAGGCGTGACCAGGCAGCCTTTTCTTCAAAGCTCTTTTCATCGAGACTGACATTGCAGCATTATCGGAATCTGATTTTCCCTGAGCGAAGTGTTCCAAGACTTGTGTTGGACATGCAAAGCGCTGTGTATAGAACAGGCGAGTACAGGGAGAAGTCGGAGGAGAGTATCATCAAGTCGGTGACCGGGTTTCTCGCCAAACTCGATTCTCTGCTTGAAGAATCGTCAGGGATTTCCAGAACAGTCTCAACGGGATTCGATAACGTTTGGGCTGCAATGAAGACTGAAGGACAGAGTGAGATGATTGCTGAAATGGAGCGTCTGAGAATTATCGACTTGGAGAAGTTCTCAGAGACGATGAGAGGGCTGGACGTTTCTCCAGAGAGCAGTGGTTACCGGGCGGCTCTTGCCACTGTTTTGCCTTCACATCCCCTTCTTTCAGATGGGTATATGTTCTATCTTGAACAATTGGGAGAACGTGCCGAAACAGTCAGAGAGTATGCCGAAGCTTACAAGGAATCTGTCAGCTTCGTGCTGAATCAGAGAGACGTGCTTGTGAATCTGCTTGAAGAAAGCGATTTCCCTGACAAAGAGCAAACGCTTGAGCTTCTTGGAACAGCTGAAGAGTTTATTACTGCTGATTCTATAGACTATTCAAGCTGGCGGAGGCGAGAAGAGAGGCGTCTTGATAGAAACATTGCTGCACTGGAAGATGTCGTGGAGGCCGGGCAGTTTGACTTAATAAACGCCGAATGGGAAGCATTTTCTGACACCTTTGTGTCTGCTTCAGAAATCTGGGAGAGCCTTCAGCAGGCAAGCAGACAGTTGATTGAGGAGCTGGAACAGGAACAGATCGCGTTCCTGGGTGAAGCCCCTCAGTTGTACCAATCTGCGCTTGAAACGATACAGGAAAGCGAACACAGCATTACACAGCTCGAATCAGAGATTGCAACCATACGTTCAGCCATCACAGAACTCCGCCTTGTGCTTGATATGATCTCACCTGTGGTCGTTCCTGAAGCCGAGAAGCTCAGGGCTCTCCAGGCAAGCGTTAACAGGGCCCTTCAGAAGCCTCCAGTAGAACAACCTGCTCCCGGAACCATGCTTGCATTGATGGAGGAACTCTCCCGGGCAAGCGAAAACCTCAGGGTTTCCTTGTTGCAACTCAAGACTGCAGAGTTCGATGACAAAGAAGTTGTCAGTCACCTGGAAGAGTTGTCTTCCTACCTGACCTGGTACGAAGAGAGATCTCAAGAGCTTCTGAGCAGGCACCTCGATCCCGATATAAGAAGGGCATTTGAGATCATCAGAGTTTCCATCACGGGGATCAGAAGGGTGATGCCCGGACTGCTGGATGCGTCTGAGCAATTTGCCTCAATGAAAGAAACACTGAATGAGAAGACTTCGGTGCTGGAAGATGAGAGAAACGAAATACAAGACGCAGAAGCGCTTCTGGTCTCGCTTAAGGAAGATGCAGAAAAGAGAACAGGTGAACTATCCCTGTATGAGAGGTACGCCAGGTTGGATCTTGCTAGCTTCAGGGCTTCAGAATCCATTCACTCTCGCGAGACTGCACAGCTCTACTATGACAGGGTTGGCCCAATTGCCGCACCCCTGTTTGATCAGAGAGCCTCCAGGAGGTACCGTGCCATCACCTGGTTCAATGACTTTGAGAGAGCATATGCTGATGCTCAGGAAGGGACCCTAGTGCTGAATCAGATGATAGATGATATCTCGACAATGAAAGAGGAGTTGGAAGCAAAGATATTCGACTATATTCATCTGCGTGCGATGGGAGCTTCCTTCACACTGGAAGACTTTGAAGAGATAATCAACGTGTACAACAGGGCATTTCCAACGTTTAACGCCCGCTATCAGAGAGCATCAAGGCTTTTATCAGAGCTTCTCGAATCCCCCACAAGCTACTCAACAGAGCTGAGCAGGGACCTGAGAAGGCTTGATTCGGCGCTGTTCAGGGCAAACCAGGTGTGGGCCCAGAAAGAAATGACCTATTTCTACTTCATGAGATGGCTATTGAACTCCATCATCGTTGCTCTGACTGTCGCCCTTATAATGGTCGCTGCTTCGGCATTTGCAGCATACCCATTCAGTCGGATGCGATTCTTTGGTAGAAAACAGGGACTGCTGGCTCTCTTGCTCATCCAGATGTTTCCTTCAGTTATGTTCATGATAGCTCTATACGCTCTGCTGCAGTTCCTTGGCAGGTATATTCCCATGCTTGGACTCGATACTCTGGGTGGGCTGATTCTTGTTTATTCTGGGGGAATTGCTTTCAACATATGGTTGATAAAGGGCTATTTTGATACGATTCCGGACACGCTTGAAGAAGCCGCCCTGATAGATGGTGCAACCAGATTCCAGACATTCTACAAGATAGTAATTCCCCTGGCAAGACCGATTCTGGCAGTTATCGCAATCCTGACGTTTATGAGTATCTTCAACGAGTTTGTCCTTGCAAAAATCATGTTGCAGAGTATAAACAGATGGACCTATGCAGTTGGTTTGTGGCAATTCTCCGGTAGGTTTGAGACTGCCTGGGGGCCGTTCACTGCCGCTGCCCTTGTCGGTGCCGTGCCGATGCTGCTGTTCTTTCTGATATTACAGGACTACATCGTGGGTGGTCTCACAAAGGGAGCTGTTAAAGGCTGACACGAGAGACGTCGATTATGATACCCGAATACGGGAAAAACACGATCGCAGATTTCTCATCATCTTTGCTGCAGCATTATGGAGCGTTACCTCCTGCTGAGCCAATGGTTCTTTCGGAAAAGGGCATCGATATGGAGGGCATTGACAAGATAGTTGTCTTCTTGTTGGATGCTGTAGGATACGTTAATCTTCTACCACTAATGAAACGACATGATTCACTTCTGGCCGATCCTGTCATTGTGTCTACCATGACATCTGTATTTCCATCCACAACAACCGCGGCACTCACGAGTTTCTACACAGCAACGCCCCCTGCTGTTCATGGAATGCTGGGTTACTATCTCTTCCTCAAAGAGTACGGCTGTATTTCCAACATGATTGAACTAACACCGATATTTCAGGAACGAGACAGTCTTACAAGGATGGGGATGGATCCTCTCAAGTTCTTGCCTGTTCCGACAATCTTCGAATTACTCCATGATGCAGGTATACGTGCTTACCACATTACCTCCAAAAGCTTTATAAACACTGGTCTCACGCGAATGCACACAAAAGGCGGTATTGCCAAGGGAGTTCACGGTATTGGCGATATGATTGAGGAAGTCAAGGATCTGCTTCATTCTGGAGCAAAAAAGAACCTGATCGTGGTTTACTGGGGACTGGTCGATACTTTTGGACACAAGTATGGACCGGAATCGATGGCTTACATCGACGAGGTTCGATGGTACCTCGAAGCGGTTAAAGCGTTTTTCTTGAGGTTGAGGTCTTCCAGAACGGCTTTCTTTGTGACAGCAGATCACGGACAAATAAGCACTCCCTGGGAGAAAGAGGTCTGGCTGAACAAACATGACGATATCTACGACCTCCTGTATACCTTGCCGGCTGGTGAGCATCGAGCTCTGTACCTGCACACAAACCAGGCCGAACGGTTAAAAGACCTCCTTCTGAAGCATTACAATGACAGCGCATACATAATGAGTAGAAAGGAAGCCATAGACTCGTCTCTATTTGGTGGAGTTCCTGATGAGAACTTTGCTACTCGCATAGGAGAGTTGATCGTTGTACCCAAGCATGATGAATCCTTTTGTTTCAAGTACTCCGGGCAGGAACACTCTATGAAAGGAAGACACGGAGGGTTGACCCCTGAAGAGATGGAAATCCCGCTTATCTTCATGAGAAAATAGACTGAGTGGAGGTGTAACATGGAGAAGTTCGACGTTGCAGTGATCGGAGCAGGCCCAGGAGGAGCAGACTGCGCAATAAGATTGGCACAGTACGGAAAGCGAACCCTTCTTGTTGAAAAGGCTCATATGGGAGGAACCTGCACAAACGTTGGTTGTATACCAACAAAGGCGATGGTTGCAGCCGCAAAGATCCTGAAAGACTCTCGAAAAAAGGGCCCCAGAATGGGAATCTCCTCCGGTGCAGAACTCGATTTCGGAAAACTGATGAAGCATGTTAACAGGACAGTAATGATCTCACGTAAAGGTATAGAAAGCCTGCTAACTAAGTATGGCGTTGAAATCGTTCGCGATACTGCTCTCTACAAGGATGGGCAGTTCATTCTTGAAAAAAGAGGAGCGCCTTTTGCTGCTTCGAAGATCGTTCTGGCAACTGGTTCGTCTCCTCTTGTTCCTGAAACACTCCATTCGCCCGGAGTGTGGACATCTGATGATGTGTTCAGCATCAAAGAACTCCCAGAGAGTCTTCTGATAGTTGGAGCAGGGTATATCGGTGTTGAGATGGCCTCGATTTTCAGTTCTTTTGGGACCGAAGTGACGATTGTTGAGATGATGAACAGGTTGATACCTTTTGAAGACGTTGAAGCTTCTGGAGTTCTTGAAGACTCTTTCAAACGAGATAAAATCAATGTATTCACTTCTTCGAAAGTGAAGAAGATAGAGAAGACCGATACGGGCTTTTCTACTGTTATTGAGACTGCTGATGGATCAAGCGAGACTGTGAAGACAGAAAATGTTCTAATAGCCATTGGTCGAAGTCCTGTTGTTCCTGACGGGTTTGAAGCTAATGATATTGTGCGCAAGAGTAGAGTTATCACAGATGATACGTACGCAACTGCGCTTGATGGCATATATGCAATTGGAGATGTTCGGGGAGAGACTATGCTGGCTCATGTGGCAAGCGCTGAAGGAGTCAGCGTTGCTGCCGTTATTGCCGGCAAAGCTGAAGAGGTTCATAAGAAACTCTACCCGGGAGTAATATTCTGTGATCCTGAGATTGCATCCGTCGGTGTAAAGGAAAGCGATAATGGTCTTGACGAGGATCTTGAGAAATTCGTGTTCCCCATGAGTGCGAATGGTAGGGCAAATACTCTTGGAGAAAGAGACGGGTTTGCCAAAGTAATCGTCGAAAAGGGCTCGGGGAAAGTTAAGGGAATCTCTCTTGCAGGACCGGGTGTTACTGAACTCCTTATGGAAGGTGTTATCGCTATAAATGAAGGCTTGGACATCCATTCTCTACTGAAGTCGGTTCATCCTCATCCAACAATTTGTGAAGCAATAAAAGATGCTGCTGAAGGCGTTGCCGGTTTTCCCTTGCACATATAATCTCTGTTCTATAGCAGAGAAATGAGTTACGTTTTACTTGGCTAACTCGAACCTGATCCTGGGATCAAGCCATGCGAGTATCAAATCGGCGATGAGGTTCCCCGCAATCAGCATTATTGCACTCATTAAGAGAGCTCCCATTGTTAGAAAGACATCCTGCTGGACCGCCGCCTGGTGAATCAGACTTCCCAGACCGGGTAGATCCAGAATTGTCTCAACGAATATCGAACCGCTGATCAGTCCGGCAAACACGAATCCCAAGTTCGTCACAAGAGGATTGAAGGCATTTCTGATGGCATGCTTCCTTATCACAACCCTTTCCGGAATTCCTTTTGCTCTGGCAAAAGCGACATATTCAGCCTTCAGCTGTTCGAGCAGTTGCCCCCTCATCAGTCTTACTATCGGACCGATCTTTGTGATTGTGAGAATAGCTACAGGAGCCGCCAGGTGAAGCGCCTTATCAAGAAGCTTCTCCACAACAGATAAGTGTATATAGTCGGGAGATCTAATCCCCGAACCCGGAAGCATTAGGGAATAAGATGCAATATACCTCCACAAAAAAGCAAGAAAAAACTCTGGT
Source organism: uncultured Thermotogaceae bacterium (assembly GCA_964611155.1). Taxonomy (GTDB): domain Bacteria; phylum Thermotogota; class Thermotogae; order Petrotogales; family Kosmotogaceae; genus UBA9910. The sequence goes on along the minus strand of CAZSXB010000024.1, from coordinate 14,490 downwards.
ATGCACATCCCCACGAATACAATCGCACTGATTATCTGACTGAAAACTCTATCCTTCCTGAGAGCAACATAAACACCAAC
>CAZSXB010000024.1:0-14310 GCA_964611155.1 uncultured Thermotogaceae bacterium | reverse complement strand
TAGATGATCAAGAATGCAAGGACAGATACTCCAAGAAGCACTGGAACTGTAAGAAGAAATCTTCTGGCAGCGTATTTGAGCATTGTTGGCCTCCAGACATTCGAAATCAGCAGCAATTCGGGGTGGTCTCGACTACAGGGAGACCTCGTTTCGCAAAATACTCATGTGATATTGATTACAGTACTTGCTATCTTTATAAACCCTTTCTCTAGAAACGCCTTCGAGCACAAATCCATTCTTCTCGTAGGCTCTTATGGCCCGACGATTGAATGCAAGAACAACAAGTTCAACCCTGTTAAGTGCCATCTCTCCAAACATGAAGCCTGAAAGGATCTTGACTGCTTCTGAGCCGTACCCTTTTGACCAGAAGCTCTTCCCAAGAAAGATACCGATTGTGCCATAGCGGTTTGGCCAGTCCACTTCCAGGATCATGCATCCCCCGATGTTCTTTCTGTCGGACTTTCGCTCAACGACAAAATTGTACTTATCGCCTTTCTCAGCAAGACCTTCATACCATTTCCACTCATCCTCTTCCCGCACTGGAAAGGGGGTATCTCTCATCAAACAGCGCTTTATGTCAGGATCATTCCAGTAATTCCATACGATCGGCACGTCTTCTTTCCTGTATTCTCTAAGCCTTACGGTATCTCCTTCAAGCAAGTAATCTCACCTCGTTAATGTCAACAAACCTGTATGAGAAGAGCCTCATATGAGGCTCTTCTCATGAACATTTCCTGGTGCAAGCCAGTATCAGTCTTTCTTCTTGTCAAAGAGTGCCACGCCTACTGCGATTACGCCACCGATCCATTTCATGACTACATGCCACGTCGGTTCCGTAACTGCGGTCATTCCAGGAAAGGAAGCAAGAAGTGCCATTAAAAGGAGAATAACACCAAGGATTAGAAGAACTGCTTTTGACATTCCATCACCCCCCATGTGGAAGTGCCACTTTCTGTTTGCCCCAATCAAATTATATCAGAATCATGCTTATGTTCAGCCAATTGAAAGCATGTCGCTAAAGTGGTAGTTTATTATTGTGGTTACTAGAGTTATTCTCATTGGAGGCAGAAGGTGTGAAAATCGGGATAGTAGGTTTTGGGGCTGCTGCAATTGGCTTCATTAAGAGAATCAAAGATACGGATCACGAAATCCACGTGTTTGAGAAGTCAGCAGATGTACACGGTTCAAGCATAAGCGGTATTCGATCAGACGGTAAACTCTTTGTGTCTTCGGACATGGGAGGAGATATCGATATTCCAGCTCAAATCCAGGAAGGAGTTCTGAATTTCTATCTCGGCAAGCTTCCCCCTGAAGACAGGCACCAGGTAAAAACAGGTGTGTCTTTTGATAATGACTCGAGGTATTTTCAGACCTTTTACAACAAGGGGTTTGAGCCAGTCCATGCGAAGTACTGGCACATTGGAACAGACAAGCTTTCTGTAGTGCTTCAGGCAATCTATGAAGAGCTCTCGGCACACAAGAATGTTCATTATCACTTCGGTTCAGAAGTCGAGGACATAGACCTGAGAAATGACTGTGCCGTGCTTTCAGGAAGGGATTTTGAAGCAACGTGTGATGTCGTTTATGTTGCTGCGGGAAGAAGTGGTCACGGTTTGATAAAACGAATCACTCGCAAATACCCACAAATCGTTATGTCCAGCAACACTGTAGATATCGGAATACGTTATGAACTCCCTGATCATGTGGTCCAGCACATAAATGAAGAGATGTACGAATTCAAAGTAAGATTGAGAACAAGAACAGGGTACCTGGTGAGGACTTTCTGCAACAACCCCTCGGGAGTTGTTGTTCTCGAAGACTATGGCGATTTCGTGACGGTGAACGGGCATTCCAATTCAGGATTCTCTTCAAGCAACACTAATTTCGCGGTGCTATGTACAACCAGTTTTACAGAACCGTTCAACGACCCTATTGGTTATGGCTCATATATAAGCAGACTGAGCAATATACTTGCGGGCGGAAGAAAGGTCATAGTTCAGACTTTCAGAGACTTCCTTGAAAGCAAGCGAACAAAGAGACTGGGAAGAGTAAATCCCACACTAGGAAGCCAGGATTACATACTGGGTGATATTAATCTTGTCATTCCAAGAAGGATAACTCTCTCACTCACAGAATTCATAAACAGGTTAAATGAAGTTATCCCGGGAATAAGCTATGATGATAACCTGATGTACGCAGTTGAAGTAAAGTTCTACTCGAATAAGCTTGATAATCGAGCATTTGAAAGAATGAAGTTCATCGGAGACTGCAGTGGGCATACCCGATCCATCACTTACGCGACCTCCCATGGCATCATCGAAGCAGAGAAACTCATATGACAGAGGTGACCTGATGTCTGTACTGGTAAGCTGTTTCGAACCCTTTGATGGAGAATTCATCAACGCTTCTCAGGAAGCGGTAAGTGTGCTTTCGTTGAGAAGAAAAGACCTCCATTATGCCGTTCTGCCGACTATTTTTTCACGCGCAGCTGATGAGCTGCTTTACACTATTGGATCACTCGGGCCTGAACTGGTTATCATGCTCGGGGAAGCGTCTGGGCGGTGCTCAATATCACTGGAAAGAGTAGCACTGAACTTCGTTAATGCCAGGATCCCTGATAACGAGGGCTCTCAACCTTCCCATGAGCTTATCCGTCCTGGCGGACCTCTAGCTTTGCAGGCGAACCTTCCTCTACAAAAAATCTCCGCGGCACTTGAAGATGCACACATCCCGAATACCATCTCGTATTTTGCAGGCACATTTGTTTGTAACTTCCTTTCATACAGAGTTATGGACTATTGTTCGAGTAAGGACAGGATTCGCGCTCTTTTTGTGCATCTCCCCCTTTGTGAAAAACAGGCTGTTCGCAAGCCAAGCACACCTTATATGCACAGTGATATTTCAGCGAAGGCTGTTGAACTGATTATTGAAGTATGCACAGATAAACGATGAGTCTGTGGAGACACTCACGTCGGACGTTCAAGCTTCTGAGGACTAACCAAGCAGAAGAATCCCGAGGTCATTAACGTTTGTTCCTGTAGGTCCGGTTTTCACAAGATCACCGATTCGCGAAAGAGCACCATAAGAGTCGTTATTCTTGAGTGTTTCGTGAAGATCAACTCCCAGACTGAGCAGACGATCGTAGCTGTCTCCGTCAACCAGCCCCCCTGCAGCATCCGTTGGCCCATCCGTTCCATCTGTTCCAATAGACAGGAGAGCCACATTGCCTATTCCCTGCAACCCTCTTGAAGCAGCCAATGCCAGTTCCTGGTTTCTTCCACCTTTTCCACAGCCCGTGATCCGAACAACGGTTTCACCACCAAATATGATTGCACATGGTCTTCTCAGCGGGCGGGCATTTGAGGCTATTTCTCTGGCTATCGCGGCCATGAACCGGCCCGCTTCCCTTGCTTCGCAGTCAAGGGTGGTGGTGAGTAGCTGAGCTTCGTATCCCATTGAAAGGGCTATCTCCAGGGCATTATTGCATACGGTTGCAACACTTCCGATTATCTCACTTACGATATTCGTAAGAGATTTCGGGGTCTCGACTCTCAAACTATTCATTATACAAGGTTTTACCTTCAGTCCATATTTTTCTACTATCTGGACTGCTTCTTCTGTGGTAGTGGTGTCTGCACAAGCTGGTCCTGAGGCTATGATATCAAGTCGATCACCTACAACATCAGAAAGAACAAGCGAGACGATACGGGCTGGTAGCGCTTCTTCTGCAAACTTCCCTCCCTTAACGGATGAGAGTCGCTTCCTGATCGTGTTGATCTCTGTAATGTCTGCACCACAGCATAACAGTTGCTCTGTAACACCAGCTATGTCAGCAAGGCTTATGCCTTCCGCAGGCTTCTCAAAGAGCGCAGATCCTCCGCCTGAAAGCAAGAACAGGACCGTATCATCAGGGGTCAAATTACCGACCATTCTCAGTGCTCTCTCTGTTGCGATAACACTGTTCTCATCAGGGATAGGATGCCCCGCTTCAAAGAGCTCAATTCCATCAATATCTCCGAAGCAATGTCCGTATTTGGTGATCACTATACCCTCTACGAAACAGCCTTCGAGAGAGTCTCGGGCAGCGTGTGCCATCTTCCATGCAGCTTTTCCTACAGCGACAACCACCACACGTCCACCTATATCCAACCGACAGAGTGCTTTTTTCACAGATGCTTCTGGGAGAACACTCTCAAGGGCGTTTTCTGCAATTAGCATTGCATCTTTTCTCGCCTTGCTCATTTCTTACCCCCAGGTCGATGCTTATCTGATACCATCAACTGTCAGCTCATCAATCAGGGATTAACAGAACCACCAGTGCAGCAGTTTGTTAACTGCACTGGTGTTTGATCCTGCAAACCAATAGTGATTGACGTCCTTCTGTTATCTCTGAAACGTCTCCGATCTCGTAATCGCGCTTTGCTATTGATCTGAACGCTGCTCTTCGATCATCTGACTAACCTTTTCCAGCTCTTTCTCGAGCTTCTCTTTTCGGGCACTTAGATGATCAAGAGAGTCATTCTCGCACGTACATTCGTGATTCTCTTCCGAGCTCCCGCAATGACAATGATGCACATCGTGGTGAGAACAGGAGCAGCTCGAATGACAACAGTGGTGATGCGAGCAACAACAATGACAACAGCATCTGCAAGAGCAACAGCACCTTCTACAGCAACAATCATGTGAACCACAGCAGCTCATCGTAAAACCTCCCTCGCACAGAAATATCGAGTTGCTTCACTACTTCAAGTATACACTGCTACATCTTAGTGATTCCGGAACAAGCCGGAAACCATAAGCACCGGAGAAATGGCTTTTTCGCTCGTCATTATCCATACGCCGCAAGATCTAGCAAACCGTGTCCGCTCAGTGTGAAAACTATCGTTTCTGTTCTCTTATCCCGTCGTGCTGATTCTGCCTCTCTGATAGCCGCAGCAATCGCATGATCCGATTCAGGGGCGGGGATTATACCCTCAACAGTAGCAAAAAGCCGACCAGCCTTCAGAATCTCTTCTTGCTCAAAGGCCTGAGCCTCTATGATCCCTTCTTTGAGTAATCTTGATACGATTGGGGAAGCTCCATGATATCTGAGTCCTCCTGCATGAATACTTGGGGGAATAAACTCTCTCCCCAATGTATACATCTTGAGCAAAGGTGTGAAACCTGCAGAATCGCCGCTATCGTACCTGTACTCACCCTGAGTCAGTGTGGGACAAGCTGTAGGTTCTGCAGCTATTAGTCTCACCCTTTCCTCCTCCAGTCGCTCAACGACAAAAGGTAGTACTGTGCCCCCAAAGTTAGATCCGCCCCCATGACAGCCAACAATAATGGAGGCTTTTTCGTTAGCCAACTCCAATTGTTTCCTGATTTCTAGCCCAATAATCGTCTGATGCAGCAAAACATGGTCCAGAACGCTCCCGAGCGAGTATTTCGCGCTGTTACTCTCTAAAACCCTATCAATAGCCTCACTAATGGCTATCCCGAGTGATCCGGAGTAGTTTCCTTTGTCCTGCAAAAACCTCCTTCCGCTGACTGTTTCCTCGCTCGGACTGGCCACAACATCTCCCCCAAAGAGTGACATCATGTATTTCCGCATGGGTTTCGATTCATAGCTCGCGCGAACCATAAAAGCCTTTACTGTCATACCAAACTTGCTTGCAGCATATGCTAGTGCGCTTCCCCACTGTCCTGCCCCCGTTTCAGTCACAAGCGTTTTGATACCTTCCCTGGCATTCAGATAAGCCTGAGCAAGTGCTGTGTTAGTCTTATGACTGCCTGTAGGAGAGACCCCTTCATACTTGTAGTAAATCTTCGCCGGAGTCTCAAGGATTTCTTCGAGCTTTGTGGCGCGGATTAGCGGTGTGGGGCGAAACACGGCATATTCGTCCAGCACTTCTTCGGGGATAGATATGAACCGGTCTGTACTTACTTCTTGCTCCAGTACCCCGAAGGGAAATATCCTCGCCAGTTTTTCGCCGCTTATCGGCTCGTTAGTTTCGGAATCAAGCGGCGGATCAAGTTTGAAGGGGAGATCGGCCTTGACGTTGTACCACTGTTTCGGCATTTCCTCTGGTTTGAGTTCAATCCTGATTCTCTTTCTCATCATTCACCTCCAAAAGAAAAGGGGCCCTCTTCAACAGAGAGCCCCTTTATTTGAACTAAACCTGCTACAAGTACTTCAAAGCTTAGCCCAATTAAAGGGGCCAAGCCACCACCATGCAGAAGAGACGGCTACCGTGCCATCGCAAAGGCAAATTCCCAGATGATTCATCAAAGTATTCCGCTCCTCCCGCACATCTAAGACACAACTATATTCAAGATCTTGTCCTTAACGAAGACGATTTTCCTTATACTACCATCTGCCAGATATCCTGAAAGCCTTTCTGTCTTCTTCACCAGTTCCATGACTTCTTCTTCGCTTATCCCTCTTTCAGCTACTACCTTTCCCCTGATTTTACCATTTATTTGCACCGGGATTTCAATACTCTCAGCTCTTACATACTCTTCATAGCCTGAAGGGAATCCGGAATCAAGAATGGTACCTCGCTCCCCCTTGAGTGCGTGTATTTCCTCGGCAATAAATGGAGCAAATACAGACAACAGCCTTGCAAGATCCAGCACAATCTTCTTCTCAATCCGATCTTCCTTTACTGCCTCATTTACGAATTCCATCATGGCTGCTACCCCAGTGTTGTACTTTATGTTGTGAACCGAGTAATCAACCCTGTCTATGACCCAGGCCATTTTCGCTTTCAGGGAATCTGAGCTTTCACCTTCCGGGTAGTTCGCGATTTCCCAAACACGGTTAAGGAAACGCTTAACAGCGTCCATTCCGGAATCTCTGAAGTCCCCGCCTTCCAGAAAACTGCCCATAAACATCAAGTAGGTTCTCAAACAATCTACACCGTGTGTCTTGAAATAACTAATGGGATTTATCATGTTCCCCTTTGACTTGCTCATCTTCTGGCCCTCGTTGACGATGAGTCCATGCCCCCTGAATGACCTGAACGGTTCCTCGAACTCCAGGTAACCCATATCGTGAAGCGCCATAGTGATAAAACGCGCGTACATGAGATGAAGATTTGCGTGCTCGTTTCCGCCGATATACATGTCTACGGGAAGCCATTTCCTGGCTAGTACTTCGTCAAATGGAGCATCCTCGTTTTCCGGAGAAACATATCTGAGAAAGTACCAGGCAGAATCGAGAAAGTTATCATTCACATCGGTTTCTCTTTCAGCAGGTCCTCCGCAGTCAGGACATGCCGTTTGCAGGAACTCTTCGTTTCTTGCAAGGGGAGATTTTCCGCTTCCGTCCGGTATGAAATCGTCGGTTTCGGGCAAAAGGACTGGTAGCTGTTCTTCAGGAACAGGAACAATTCCACACTTTGGGCAGTGTATGATCGGTATCGGCGGACCCCAGTATCGTTGGCGCGATACGCACCAGTCGTGAAGGTGGTAAGTAACTGCTTTACTCATACTCTCGTGTATCTCATCTACTCGAAAGATGAAGTCCTGACTTTGTGTACCGGAGTGTAGCCCGCTGTTCACCATCTTTCCATAACCAGTGTAAGGGAGTTCGGCAGCTTCACATTCAATGACTTGCTTGATCGGGAGGTTGTACTTTAGAGCAAAGTCGTAGTCACGTTCATCGTGTGCTGGAACAGCCATCACGGCACCCGTACCATACTCTGCCAGAACGTAATCGGCAACCCAGATCTGCAGTTTTTCTCCAGTTATGGGGTGTCTTGCATAACTACCTGTGAACATCCCCCTCTTTTCTCTCTTTATCGATGTCCTCGTGGCAATGTCCATCTTCTCAACATCTTCAGTAAACTGTCTGAACTCACTAACCCTATCGTCCTTCACGAGAGATCGTGTCTCTCTAAATTCCGGAGCTACAACAAGATATGTAACACCGTAAACAGTGTCGGGCCTTGTCGTGAAGACCTCAAGCTGCAGATCAGAATCCTCAAGGGTAAACTTGATATTGGCACCGGATGATTTGCCGATCCAGCTTCTTTGGATGCTTTTCGTTGTTTCTGTCCAGTCAAGGTCTTCGAGATTTTCCAGTAGTCTGTCCGCATACTCCGTTATCTTAAAGAACCATTGGCTGGTTTCCTTTTTGATTACCGAAGAATCGCATCTTTCACACTTTCCTTCGATAACCTGCTCATCGGCAAGAACCGTTTTGCAGTTCGGGCACCAGTTGACTCTCGAAAGCCTTTTTTCCGCAAGCCCAGCCTCGAAGAGCTTGAGGAAAATCCATTGTGTCCACCTGTAGTACCCTGGGGAAGAGGTTATCACCTCACTTCGCCAATCATAAATCGCCCCGATCTTCTTCAGCTGCCTTTCCCGGAAATATTCGATACTCTCCGGGGTAAGTTCCGCAGGATGCCGCCCAACTCTCAACGCGTAGTTTTCACTATGTATACCGAAAGCATCGAACCCTATCGGCTCGAAGACATCATAACCCTTCAATCTCATGAAACGACCGTATACATCGGCTCCAATAAATGAGTACATGTTACCTATATGTAGTCCCGAAGCAGATGGATAAGGGAACATCATGAGATTGTAGAACGGCTTTTGAGCATTCTCAAGATTCACTTCAAAAGGACGGTTTTCGGAATAGTACTCCTGCCATTTCTCTTCCACTTTTGAGAAGTCGTACATCAGAACCCTCCGTCAGAACACAGCAAAATGTCTGCAATTCCTTGTTCTTCACATTATAGCACTCTTCCAGACACAGGCAAGAATCTGAACCTCAACTCAGTCAACCCGGGGAAAAGTAACGGTGACTTCAGTTCCGAGCATGTATCTTGAATTGACACAAATTGTTCCGCCTATAACCGACAGAGCGTGCTTCACCAGGGCCAACCCAAGTCCAAGTCCCGAAACTCCTGATGCTTTCGCGTTTGAAGAACGGAAGAAACGCTCAAATATACGCGGTATTTCCTCGCTTCTAATACCCATGCCGTGATCACGTATCGATACGGATACACTGTCCTCATCATAGCTGAGGTATATTTCAACTCTGCCTCCCGTGTAAGAGTACTTGATCGAATTAGAGAAGATATTGGCAACAATCCTGTAAACAAGGAGAGCATCGTTCTTCAGATAGAGATCGCTTGGAGCATCGATAGAGACAGACAGATCCTTCTTTTTCCACTTGGGTTCCGTCTCTGCAATCACTTCTTCAACAAGCGATTTAAGATTTATAGTCTGAGTCGTCGATTTGTAGTTGTGAAGCTCAAGATTGGAAAGCATGGCGAGTTCATCAACAAGCTTGGAGAGGCGTTGAGTACTGCGCATTATCCTTTCAACAGTTCCAGTTGTCTCAGCAGAAAGAGAGCTTCTCTCATCCATGAGAAGCTGACTATATCCGTTGATTACTGTCAGAGGCGTTGAGAACTCGTGCACCAGTGAATTGACAAAGTCCATTTTTGCAGATTCTAGCAGCTTTCTCTCTGAAATGTCCTGGAAGATGATATGGGGGTTAACGGTTTTGATCCTCAAGTGTTTTTCAACACCGGATTTGACAAATGTTGTCTCAATGACCAATTCCTTGCCGGCGAGGAAAGCGTCCACAACCTCTGAAAGCCTCGGAACCCTCAACGCTTCAGATATTGGTAGCCCATAGATGTCTCCCAGGTAGTTCTTTGCATACTCATTGTGAAAGGCAACTCTTAATCGTTCATCTATGAGTAGGACACCTTCCCACAGTCTGTCAAGTAGCTTGATGTCTGTCAATCCGTTTCACCGGGAACGTACTTGTACCCGACTCCCCGCACAGTCCTAATGTATTCGTCTCCAACCTTGTCACGCAGCTTGCTTACATGAACATCTACGGTTCGAAAGTCCCCCGAAAAGTCTATCCCCCATACTTTGTCGAGAAGTTCATCCCTGGTGAAGACCCTTCCGGGGTTTTCAATCAGCACTCTGAGTAATTCGAATTCCCTTCGCGTGAGTTCTTCCTTAATCCCATCTCTTGAAATAGAGTACGATTTCATGTCGATGATTGCATGGCCAACTTTAACAGAGTCTGATGATGGCTTGACTCGTCTAGAAACTGCCTTTATCCTGGCAATTAGGGCCCTGGGATTGAAGGGCTTGGTAACGTAGTCATCTGCCCCCAGTTCGAGTCCCAGAATCATATCGATATCAGCTTTTCTCGCCGTCAGAAAAATGACAGGCAACGCCCTGTACCTTCTTCTAATCTCCTTGATCATGTCTAGTCCGCTGGCATCAGGTAGCATTATGTCCAGCACGAGGACATCGGGGGTATCCCTTTCTATGGCGTCCCAGAAGTCCTCTGCGGTCTGAGCAGTTACGACTTCGATACTTTCTCTTACACAGGAAGACCTGACGATCTCCAGGATATCAGGATCATCATCAACGATCAGAACCCTCAATTCCTTATTTCCTCCTTTAGGTTCTTTCCTCTGGATATGAAGTAGATCTCTTCAGCAATATTAGTTATGTGATCCGCGGCCCGTTCAAGAAATCTTGCAACAAGAACGAGGTCAATGAACTGCTTCGTCATGAACTCATCCGGCTGCTCCATGAGCTTTTCAGAGACTTCCTTCTTTATGTACGAGTATATATCGTCGACTCTCTCGTCCTGTTTCCATACATCTGTGGCAAGATCCAAATCTTTATTGTAATAAGCAGTCATAATGTCGTCCATCATCTTCTCCACAATGGCAGTCATTTGCTTTATATGAACAAGGGGTTTGGCTAGCCTGGTACCCTCATACTCTATGGCTACTTCAGCAATGTTCACTGCCTGGTCACCAATTCTCTCCAAATCCGTTGCAAGCTTTACCATGGTAACAACGTATCGCAGATCCCCAGCCAGTGGTTGAAACCTCGCGATGTAGTTGCATATGTCCCTATCGATGCGCCGTTGTAGTTCGTCTATCTTGGAGTCTGCTGTTACTATCTTTCTTGCTTTGTCGCCGTCAAGCCTGTCTAAAGCGTCTATTGAGTTGATCAAAGCAGAACGTGCACTCTCCATAAGATCAGACAGCATAGACTTCAACCTGTTGAAGACAGATTCAAGGTGGTGTTGTCGTTCGTCAGTCATTACAACCCTCCTGCCTAACTAAAAATCCCCCTCAAGTAGTCATTCGTTCTTTCATCTCTTGGATTCGTAGTTATTCTTTCGGTCGTATCAAATTCTACCAGCTCACCGAGATAGAAGAACATCAAGTAGTCAGATATTCTCAGCGCCTGCTGAAGGTTGTGTGTGACAATAATGATCGTGTATCGTTCAGACAGTTCCTCTATTAGTCTCTCTATACTCTGGGTAGCTTTAGGATCCAGCGCGCTTGTTGGCTCATCAAGCAAAAGGACTTCAGGCTCAACTGACAGCGCTCTTGCAATACACAATCTTTGTTGTTGCCCTCCAGAAAGGTTTAGAGCATTCTTCTTCGGATCGTCTTTGACCTCATCCCATAATGCCGCTTGCCTTAAGGATCGCTCCGCTATCTCCTTCAATCTTTGCTTACTCCTGATACCATGGATCTTCGGACCAAACGTCACATTATCGATTATCGATTTTGGGAAAGGGTTTGGTTTTTGAAAGACCATACCGACATGTTTTCTTAACTTCACCTGGTCGATCTCAAAGATGTCATTCTCTTCGAGCGTTACTTTTCCTCTGTGCCTGTATGAGGGTATGAGGTCATTCATTCTGTTCAGCACTCTCAGAAATGTCGTTTTACCGCAGCCAGAAGGTCCCACGACAGCTATGACTCTGTGTTTTGGGATGTCACAGTTGACGTTTTTGAGAACCTGCTGTTCTCCATAATATGTGAATAGTCCTCTTATTTCGAAGGTTTTCTCTTCGCTCATCATCAACCCTCCAGCTTTCGTCTCGTACGAGAACGTATTATTCCCGCCAGGGAGAAAAGAACAAGAACAATGATCATCAAAACAGAAATCGTTCCTTCAAGATTCGACACAACCGTTTCAGGGTAGACCGCGGAAAGCACGAAGATGTGTGTGGGCAAAGACATTGCAGGTTGGAAAACGGTGCTTGGGTTTCGCGTTATGTAGAATGCTGCACCAGTAAACAACAACGGCGCCGTTTCTCCAACTATTCTGCCTGTAGCGATTACAACACCCGTAATAATCCTGGAAAAAGCTGCGGGAAGAATTGTTCTGAAAGTCGTCTGGGCCTTGCTTGCACCCAGGGCGATGGAGGCCTCCCTGTACGAAGGCGGGACAGCACGAATGCTTTCATACGTATTGGAGATAACGTAAGGCAGCGCCATAATCCCAAGAGTTAGTCCTCCGGCAAGAACAGAAGTGCCAAAGCCGAATGCTATACAAAAGAGCGCCAGTCCAAACAGGCCAAAGACAATCGAAGGAATCCCAGAAAGTATGTTAGTCGCAGAGAGTACGATAGTCTTGAGAGTGCTTTCTCTGCTATACTCACTTAAGTAGACTGCACCCAGCACTCCAACAGGCACCGCAAAAGCAAGTGCGATTCCCATGAAATACGCTGATCCCACCACAGCAGGTAAGAGACCTCCCGCTTCCATCGAATTGGACGGAAAACTGCTCAAGAACTGCCACGTAATCTTGCCAATACCTCTGATGACGAGAAACCCCATTAGCACTACAATAAGCGCACTGAAAAGAAAGGTCAACAGAGCAAAGATGAACCTGACGAAGCTGTCCACTCTCATCCCTTCATGCTCCTCTTCAGTCTCATGGCGATGATCGTGAAGACTGTTGAGAATATCAGCAAGACGACTCCTATCATGAAGAGCGCGTGGTAATGGGCACTTCCAACGGCAACTTCCCCCATTTCTCCGGCAATTGCCGCAGTCATAGGTCTCACAGGGTCAAGCATACTTGTTGGTATCATTGCTGCACCACCTGCAACCATAAGAACTACCATTGTCTCACCGATCACCCTGTTTGCACCGATAATGATAGCGTTCATAACTCCGCTTCGGGCCTGAGGCACTACAACACGGAAAACCGTTGCTGTTTGGGTAGCTCCAAGAGAAAGAGAGGCTTCTCTTTGATCTTTTGATACATCTCTGAAGGAGTCCTCCATTAGTGTCACGAAGTACGGCATGGCAAGGACTGAAAGGACAATCGACGCGTTCAGTATATTAAGCCCTGTCCAGGCAGATGGAAACGTCTCCAAGATCCATCTTGATAGATATCTTAGCCCAAAACTTCCCAATACCACGGAAGGCATCCCGGCAACAAACTCCACGATCGATTTTATGGTATTTCTCGTTCTGCTGCCGCTGAATTCTGAAAGATAAATCGAGACAACAAATCCCATCGGTACTGAAATGAATAGCGTGAGTCCTGTAATGCTAAGGGTACCCACTAGAAGAGCAAGAACGCCAAAGTCAGGAGCTCGATCGACTGGATACCATTCCGCATTCAGGAAGAATTCCGAAGGACTTATATATGTGAAGATCCTGAATCCTTCCGAAAGCAGGAAGTAGAATATTCCAAACACCACCACTGTAGTTAACAAGGCTGCTGCAAGCACAAGTGCTTTCACAGAATTATCGAAAAGTGTTCTTTTGGTCAAAGTCAGTCTCCTGGTCTTAATCCCTTCTTCAGTATCAGCTTCAATAAGCTATTCCTGACAATATTCCTGACTGCGCATACTTGATAATTCAAGCTTTACATGTCCTGTATTCTTATAACCTGCTAGTTTTATGTGAGTATTAGGCGAGTTTTATGAGGAGGGCCTTTACTTCAAGAAACCCCAGTAATCTTACAAAAGAAGTCATCGGCTTAGAATCTATGAAAACAGGGATGTCCCATTCGACATCCCCAAAAGTTGCCCGAAAACACTAACTAATTATGAATGCCCTTTTATGCCTGATATCAAGGGATCTGGAAGCTCTAACGATTTCTCAGTTCATTCCATAAGCATTGACGTATCCGATTGTTAAGAGCATACTTTGGCCCTGTGGCGAAAGCGCCAGGCGTATGAACTGATCAACAACGCCCTTTGGGAAGCCGTCTGTGGCATCGACGAAGATGTAAAGTGGGCGCGATATGGGGTACAGCCCAGAGTTTACATTTTCTGTTGTCGGTTTGACACCTTCCACACTGATAGCCTTTATGTCTTCAGTAATATAACCCATTCCAATGTAACCAATACCAGATGGGTTCTGTCTAACCTGCTCAACTTCTGCAGTCGTTGAGGCGAGTTGCTGCACTTGAGGGGCGAGCCTGCCGCCTTGCATAACGATGTCCACAAATACTTCGAAAGTACCACTCGCATTGTCTCTTGAGAACATCGCAATTCTTCTGTTAGGTAAG
>CAZSXB010000023.1:0-32720 GCA_964611155.1 uncultured Thermotogaceae bacterium | reverse complement strand
GTCAAGATAACCCTGGGTCCCAAGGGGAGAAATGTTGTTCTTGAGAAGAGCTGGGGCTCTCCGACCATTACCAACGACGGAGTCTCGATTGCGAAAGAGATTGATGTAGAAGATAAGTTCGAGAATCTTGGTGTACAACTTGTGAAAGAAGTTGCTTCCAAGACGAATGACATAGCAGGGGACGGAACAACAACGGCAACATTGCTCGCGCAGGCCATGATAAAAGAGGGGCTCAAGAATGTTACTGCAGGGGCAAACCCCATTCTTGTAAGGCGAGGTATTGAGAAGGCTGTTGCAGAAGCTGTTGAGTCGATTCGTGAGATGTCAAAGAAGCTCTCAAGCAGAGAAGGAATAGCCTCCGTTGCGGCAATTTCCGCGAACGATCCTGACATTGGAGAACTGATCGCAGAAGCCATGGACAAAGTAGGCCAGGATGGTGTTATTACTGTCGAGGATTCAAAGACCCTCGAGACCTACGTCGAGTTTGTTGAAGGTATGCAGTTTGATCGCGGCTACATCTCTCCTTACTTCGTTACGGACCCGGAGAAGATGGAAGCTGTTATCAAGGAACCCTACATTCTTGTAACTGACAAGAAGCTCACCGCCGTGAAGCCTATAGTTTCTCTACTCGAGAAAGTTGCCCAGGCAGGCAAGCCACTTGTCATCATTTCTGAAGATGTAGAAGGAGAAGCTCTCTCAACACTTGTTCTTAACAAGATCAGGGGAACTCTCGAGTCAATAGCTGTCAAGGCTCCTGGATTCGGTGACAGAAGAAAAGCCATGCTTCAGGATATCGCGATTCTGACCGGCGGAACCGTTGTAAGTGAAGAAGTAGGAATGACCCTTGAGAACATCACTCTCAACGATCTCGGAACAGCCGCAATGATCAGAGTCAAGAAGGACGACACCATCATAGTTGATGGGAAAGGCAATCCTGAGAAGATCAAGCAGAGAATCGGTCAGATAAAGGCTCAGATCGATCAGACGACTTCCGAATACGAGAAGGAGACTCTCCAGGAGAGACTTGCCAAGTTGTCCGGTGGAGTTGCTGTTATCAAGGTCGGCGCTGCGACTGAGACCGAACTGAAAGAGAAGAAGCACAGAATTGAAGATGCTCTCAGTGCAACCAGGGCGGCAGTTGAGGAAGGAATCGTCGCGGGTGGAGGCGTAGTTCTTGTAAGAGCCAAGCCGGCGGTTGAGAAACTGATCGAAGAGACGCCAGATCCTGATGTGAAAATCGGAATAAAGATCGTCCTCAAGTCACTGGATATTCCAATGAGACAGATCGTTGCCAATGCCGGACTTGACGGTGCTGTAGTAGTGCACAGAGTTCTGGAAAACAATGACAAGTCATTTGGATACGACGTGCTTTCTTCCGAGTACAAGAACATGTTTGATGCAGGGATCATTGATCCTGTCAAGGTTACAAGAAGCGCTCTTCAGAATGCTGCATCAATAGCAGGAATTCTTCTTACAACAGAGGCTGCAATTACTGAGAAACCTGAGGAAAAGGACAACACTCCTGCAGCCCCTCATATGCCTGAATACTGAGAATAACCATCAAGACAGAAAAAGGAGAGCCAGCTGGCTCTCCTTTTCATTATGTACTGGCTTTGTTAATATGGGGGTTCAGGTCCTGGCAGCCTGGAGCTCTTTATTCACACTCGCGTACTCTGAGTAATCATCGAGCCAGTAAGCTTCTGGATTGCGTTTGAACACCATAAACTTCTTGTAGTCACGCGGGTCTGCTGCGCGGTGGTATCTCATGTAGATACTCTTCTTATCTGTTGCCAGAATCTCAATCTTTCCCGTTGCATGTGACATAGCAAAACGAGCTCTCTTTGCAAGCCCCGAACACTTCTCGAACGCTTCCATGAAGATTTGATGACCTCTTTCGATCGGAACGGCATAAGGCTTGTTCCCTGCAGTGGGTCGGCACTGGAAGACGTAGTACGGTGGAACACCTATGAATGAAAGCTTCTTGAACAACCCTGCAAGGGCCTCCGGATTATCGTTGATACCCGCAATCATCGGAGTCTGGTTACACATGATGGCACCTGCGTTGTGAAGCTTCTGAATGGCTTTTTCTGCGACTTCGGTAATCTCATTGGGATGGTTGAAGTGGTTAATAACATAGATGCGTTTGTGTGGAAGACTGTATTTCTTGATCATGTCAATCAGGGAGTCATCTTCTACAATCCTGTAAGGATTGAAAGCTGCCATCTTCGTACCTATTCTGATTATCTTCACATGATCGATCTCTCTGATGCGCCGGACAATATCCTCGAGCTTGGGAGTCGCCATAACCAGAGGATCTCCACCGGTCAGCAGTACGTTTGTTATTTCGGTATGCTTCTTGATGTAGTTGATTCCTTCTGTGACATCCCTTGTGACTTCCTCATTTTCTCGCATGAATATGCGTTTCCTGAAGCAGTACCTGCAGAATGCTCCGCAGACATCCGAGACAAGAAGAATAGCCGTATCCCTGTACTTGTGTTCGAGTCCTTTCGCTGGGCTGTACTTGTGTTCCATTGAAGCATCAAGTTCTCCCCACTCATCCAGTTCATCCATGGTAGGGACAACAAGTCTTCTGATCGGGTCTTTCGGGTCGTTCCAGTTAATCAATCCCAGGTAGTAGTCGTTTGCTCTGAACGCATACTTATCGACGACTTTTTTCAGGCCTTTCTTTTCTTGATCACTCAAACCATTCACGTTGTTGATGTTCACAACATATTTCGGTTTGCTCATACTATTACCTCCTTTGTGTTCGATTCTATACAGCACACAAGGAAGGGACTCGTTAGGTCTCGGTTTCTTTATTTCCTTAACTTCAAGTATTTCTGCGAATTTTCAGACCGGCAAGAATACAGGGGTTCTTGTTTGGCAGGACCATACACCTGTTGATTGCAGAACTATTATAAACCAAATCTGCCGCCATTTCAAAGGCGGCAGATACGCAGCCATAGCGCGTCTTAGTGCTTGTTCATGGTCAGCAGGTGTGACTTTACTCGCTTAACCTGGACAACAAATGACTCAAGTCTACTCTCTATGGTCGGAGTCAACGGGTTTCCATCCGATTCAAAGAAGAGAATCGGTAGATTGCCCACTGCCTGGAAGACCTGTCGCTTTATCTCATGAGAGTTGTTTCTCTGATGTTCGAGCCCGCGTTCTACAATTGATTCTGCTATCCTGGTCGGCATACAACCAAATGGCCCGATTGACACGACCCCATCGTAGCGATCTATTGTCTCGTAGAGGGCAGCACCAAGTGTCAGGATTGCTTCTCCTGTTAAGCGTGGATTCAGGAAGTCCTTGGAGGAGTCAACCATTGATTCGATATTGACAAGGTGGGCATCATATAAGCCGGTCTTCTCCAGTGTCTTCTTAATCTGCTTTTCAATCCTTCTCTTTGCAAAGATGTCCAGGTGTTTTATGCCTCGCTTCAGCGGCGTTGAATCGGAGCTAATATACTTCTTCAGGAATATGTAATCCAGGTAGTAGATCCATTCATGAATAGGAGAAACATGCATAATTATGTCATTATCTGCAAAAAAGATTTCGAGCGACTTACGAGAGAACTCGTCGTTTCTGACATAGATCTCTCCTGTGAGAAGCACTTTTGGTGTACTCTCAAAATCATCTTTCAGAGGGACCCTGGCAATCTCCGCACTCAGTGTTTCAACTTTCTTCATGAGCTCCGCGTAAGAATCGCGCTTCATGCTTTCTAGCATGGTTTCTCGCGATTTTCTGATCACTTCTATTGCCTCATTCCTGTCTGACGCAAGAGTGAGGAGAGCGTTTTCAACGTTGTAGAACTCATCTGCCAATGTCATGCTCGTCCAGATTCTCAGCCTCGGTCTGACTCCGATGCCTCCGTAGGCGTTGTCTGAATTCAGGGAGAAGAGACCTACGTTCTTGACATGGTTCTTGTCAAGCCACAGGTCAATATACTTGCTGTATTGACCAAACCTGCATGGACCACGAGTATCGGGCATGAAGAACATGATGATACTGTCATCATTATCATGCTCATTCAGGTAGCGTATAAGACTGCCAAGGGTGAGATGAAGTGGCAAGCACTCTTTTGCAAGAGAGTTTGATTTTCCCAATTTGAATTCCAGTTCAGTGGGTTTCGGTAGCACATGCGTGTTCATCCCGACGTACTTCAGTGATGCAGCCATCAGCTGGGCTCCAAACTCTCCCATTGTTGGAATCACTATCTTGATTGATGGATCTGTTAGAGGTACCAGCTGACCATCGGGGGTCTCCACCTTGTTTATGCCATCCCCAGATACCATTCTTGGACGTTTTGGAGGTGGTTTCTCTACCAGCGGTACCTTTGTTTCAATGAAGCTTCTGACTACATCAACAAAGGCTTCTATTCTTGTTTCTATGCCTGCGTCAGATGTGTGACTATCAAGTTCCAGGATCAGGGAAGGTTTCTTACCCAGAATTGATCTGAAGAAGGAGATGACGAAAGAGTCAGGTCCACAGCTGAAATTCGTAATATACAGGGCAAAGAGCTTTGGGTGTTTCTTGACGTAACGCGCTGCTTTAAGGTTCATTTCGCCCCAGGCCCAGTACATGTTCTCATATCCCTCTTCCTGTTCGAAAGGAAGTGCGTCGAAAGTAATGACCGGAATGCCACGTGAGGCCAGTTTCTCTGGAATCCCCATGTTTGCATCTCCAGCGAATGCGTTGTAAGCCCTGCCGAAGATCACAACCCCGAATTCCGATTCATCGAGATTCTTCAGGAACCTCTTACCTATGTCCTTGATCTTCTCTGTACTGCGCCTTAGTGCCTCCAGGCCTTCTCGGAAGGCAAGGCGTGCTTCTTCTCGTCCTTTTCCCAAACTCTTTGCCAGAGAAACAAACTTCTCTTCTTCCTTTTCCACGCCATCTGAGAAGTCGAAGAAGTCTGTAAGTACACGCTTTTGTTGGAGTTCTTCGAAACTCCCCAACAACCAATCGGGTTCGCTCTGAACGAATGGACAGTAAACGGAGCTCTGGTCAGAGTTTTCGACTTGCATGCCTCGGATCGCGGGTATGAATATGTAGTCGGGATTCTTCTTCAGCAGATCGAGCATATAACCGTGCGATAGTTCAACAGGGAAACAGAATTCGGACTTCTTTCTGTCCCATCCTTCATGATCGGATTCATCAGGCATAACGATCTTGTAGTCAAGACTCGAGAAGAACTTAGAGAAGAGAGGGAAAAGCGTGTTCATTGCAAGAGATTTGCTGATTCCCACGGTCTGTTGACCTTCATTCCTCCCGAGAGAGTAGACAACCTTCTCCCTTTCAGAGGTGTAAATGTACTTGTTCCTGTCGATGTTCAGGCTGAGTCTGACGTTCTCGTACTTGTTGCACGCACCACCGAACGGGAACTTCTTCCCAGAGACCTCGATTATTCTTATCGGGCAACGCCTGTCACACTTCTCGTTGGCACCCTCACAAACAAAAGTATCCAGGTAGCGAACCTGCTTGTTTATCAGAGTATCCAGATCGAAGTCCTGCTTCTCGAGCAGACCAATACCCAGGTTGCCTTTGACCATCAAAGCAACCCCAAATGCTCCGACCAGTCCAGGATGAGGAGGAACGATGATCTTCTTACCTGTTACAGCAGCCATTGCAACAGGCACTGCCTCGTTGTAGCAGACACCTCCCTGCATGAAGACTTTCTTTCCGACCGGACGCATTCCCTTGACCCTGTTTATGTAGTTCAGACAGATCGAGTAGACAAGTCCGCCAGCGATATCTTCGCGTGTGATCCCTTCATTAATTGCAGTCTTTATGTCACTGCTGATGAAAGCGGCACACTGATCGCTGAAATTCGGTGGGGACTCGCCCTTAAGAGCGAGTTTCCCAATATCCCTGTAATCTATGTTCAAAGATTCCTTTGCTGACTCTTCGAGAAAGGACCCGGTTCCAGCAGAGCACGCCTCATTCATCGCATAGTCAAGGGCAACGCCGTTTGACAGGAAGGTGTATTTTGCGTCCTGTCCGCCGATTTCGAATATCGTGTCGACTTCATTGTCGAAGTACGATGCTGCCTTTGCATGAGCCATTATTTCGTTGTATATGCCTTTACTCTCGCAGTAGAGTCCTACAAGCTTTCTTCCTGATCCGGTGACCCCGAGTCCCTTAAGCTTGACAGGAGCAGCCAGCGCATTACGAATCTCGCCGAAACACTGACGAGCTGCATTTATCGGATCTCCCATTGTGCGCAGGTAAGAACTCGCAAGAATGGCATCGTCTCGGATTCTCATGACAACGGCTTTGGTTGTTGTGGAACCAACATCAACTCCAAGAATGCATTCGTCGCCTTCGGATGCTCTCTCAAACGGCATGCTCTTGAAGTCAACCTCGTCCAAATGTGCAGAAAGAGGGTCGTTCTTCGGGAAGGTTACGACTCCCTGCTTGAAGATCTTGTCTTTCTCCACTTTGGAAACACCGACATTCTCTGCCTTGAGGTAAGCACCGTATGCTTCGAAGAAAAGAGCCTCATCAGGAATGGTCACCTCTGCGATCTTTCGAAGATGCCTCAACATGAGGCGATTCCTCGTTGATCCCCCAACAAGAAGGATTTTCCTCACGCCCGCCCTGTGCATCAGTTCCCATATTTTGTCAGACATAACTTTGCCGAGACCGTTCAGTACAACTTCTTTTGGGGTTCCCTTGTTCAGTGCGTGTGTACAATCACTCTTGCAGAAAACAGAACACCTTGAAGACAGTTCATAGGTCTCATCAGTTGAAACGCTATTAGCTGTTTCGAGATCGATACCCATTCGCTTGAGCTGCTGAAGGAAGAACTCGCCCGTTCCAGAAGCACATTTGTTGCCGGTATACACACCAGTAACGTTGCCTTTTTCGTTCAGCTTGTAGAGGGTGAAGTTCTCTCCACCTGCACTTACAACGGCCTCATGATCACCGTATTTCTCCTTAAGAGCCTTATATGCAATCTCTGTGGCTTCTACTTCAGGTAGTTGGGGCAAGTTGAGCAGCTTTCGTCCTTTCTTACCTGTTGCCACAACTGCGCCTTCTTCGGTCATTCTCGGAAGAAGGCTTTTCAGTTCTTTAAGAGGATTTCCTTCGTGGAGGAAGTTGCTGGATTCTTCGCCGTTGTACCATGAAATTGTACTCGAACCTATGCAGAGTCCGAATCTCTTCAAGAGTTACCACCTCACATAATCTATCGGGTCATGTCCATCTCTGACGATTTGTGTCATGATAGATTCTAACACCTGTGTGTTAATTCATCTCAGAAACAATGAGATCTTGATGTTCGACCGGGGTGTCATCACAGAATCGGATCCATTGCAGAACAAGTCAGAACTTCTCGGGCTTTGTCGTTCTGAAGCAAAACACATGCCCACAATCCCTGCAGACGCTTACTTCCACACGAGCGCCCATGGAAAGCTTCTTTCCTTTGGGCATCAGGGCTGCGTATCCTGTCCAGATGCCTTCGCCGATATTCATCGAACCGCAATTGGGACACTTATCTGAACGCACCATCAGCATGATCCTCCGCAAGATCAGTTTCACTAGCTATTTTACCTTCTTAGAGCTTCTGGTGCAAAAGCGCTTGACAGAATACTTGCTCAGTGTGCTAATATACTATAACAGTAGTTAACTAGAACGGAGGGAAGAGAATGACAAAAAGGTATCAGATTATTACAAGAATGGGCATCGCTGGTGCCCTGGGATTGGCGGCTTTCTTTATTCCAGCTCTGGCATTGAAGCTTCTTATATCACTTGTTGCTGTCATAGTCCTGTCTCTGTGTTTGAAGAGGTTTGCATGGGTTCCGATTGTCTTCTTCATTCTTTTCATAATGCTCCCGGTTGGCTTTTTCTCATTCGCAAGAATAGGAATGCCTCACGAACAATGGTTCTTTGATTTCTTCAACTTCAGGTTCGGTCCCGGGTACTCCTATTACGGACCATACTGGGGCTGGAGCTTTTCGCCAGGAACCTCAGGCAGCAGTCGTTTGATGCCGGATACCACGATCAGCGGAGCAGAAAACCTGGTATTCAGTGGGCTGGGATTCGAAATTGAGTTCGTTCCCGGGATTTCTGGAATAAAACTCCCCAGCGGCTTACAGACCAGGCACGACGGAAAGATTCTGACCATTAGCATGCCTGATTCATGGCAGAACACGACTGCCGTGGTACAGGTTGGGGTTGATTCGCGGATAAGCTCTCTGACGGTAAGAAGTGCTTTCCTGAAGCTTCACGGAATGCTGGAGACGGAAACAGTTACCTTGAACACAACAGCATTTCAGCTTTCTGGAGACATCGTGGCGAGCGATAGCATACGTATAAGCGGCGCAGCTGCCGAATTGTCTGGAACGCTATCTGCAAAACAGGTGTTATTTGATGGAATCACTACTATCTCAGCCAGAGGCAGGATCAAAGCAGAGACAATACTGCTGAACGGTTCTGCTGCAGCCACGCTCAATCTTGAGCTGGAAGGTGTAAAGGAGTTTCGTATAGTTTCTTCTGTGGTAAATGCGGATCTCAAGTATCTCGATACGTGGCATGGGGCAAGGGCGCTCGTAATTGAGGCCATGGCGGGAGATGTGCGACTGAGTATCCCGACAGAGAACCCCGGAATTGTGGATGTCACTCACTCAGGATTCATAAAACTTACCACCGACAAGTACTAGGGAATGGTTGAGATGTTTTCGAGAGTGAACAAACACGATGGAGTACCTGCCTATATTCAGATAATGAACATAATAAAGAAAGAAGTCTTCATGGGGCGTATGAAGGAAGGGAGCCAGCTTCCCCCCGTGAGGGAACTGGCAGAGATATTTGGAGTAAATATGAACACGGTCATGAAGGCCTTGGAGCGTCTACAGCACCAGGGGCTTGTGGAAGCAGAGCACGGGGTAGGTTATTTCATAAAGGAGTCTGAGATTGTGAAAGAAGACGTTCTGTCAATTATACGAAGCACGGTGGCTGATCTGAAGAGGAAGGAGATCGATCTTGAAATAACAAAGCTTTTGATAGAGGAGGTATGGAGAAATGATTAAGAAGGTTGAAGCCTTCTTCATGAAGGAAGTAAGTGAGAAAGCTGGAAGGCTTGCGGTGTTCTCTCTGGGATTGCTGGTGCCGTTCTACCAGGTCAGGTTGATATTCATATTCCTGCTGCTTGTTGGGATGTTACCGTCAGACATTCAGCACAGGAGGCTGGGTTCATTACTTGCACTACCTTTTTCGCGGACAGAAGTCTTCTGGGCCTCATATCTCTTCTTGATCTCGGTGGTTGCGATAACACAAGTGATCGGAGGGGCAGTATTTGCATTGTCATCGTCGTTTCTGGGAGTCAATCTCCTCGGATCAATAAACTTCGCTACAGCCTATTTCGCCATAGCAATGCTCAGTGTGATGGCCGGACTCGATCATATAGGTATACCCTTTTTGGTGCTTATTGTTGACCTGATCCTTGGAGGAATAGGCAGTAGAGTGACGAATGTCTATTTCAGGTTCAGTCCTGCCCACCAGGGGAACGTCTACTACGTTTTGCCAATAGCTTTCGGTCTGCTGGTAGTTGCTGCGATTCTGTTTTCGAAGAGAGGTGTTCAGAAGTGATAGTAAAGATTGAGAACCTGAGCAAGTCGTTTGGATCAAAACCTGTGCTTAACAATATTTCACTGAGTGTTGGAGAGGGAGACATTTTTGCCATAGTCGGTCCAAACGGTGCCGGAAAGACGACTACTATGAGGTGCATATATGGAGACCTGGTTCCTGATGCCGGCAGAATCACGGTGTTTGGCAGGTCGGTCACATCGAAAGAGAAAGAGAGTATTGCCGTGTTGACCGAGGACAGGCTAACCTTCAGACGGTTCAAAGGCGAGGATTACCTGAGAATCTGGAGGATGCTCTACCCACGATGGAACGAAGACGTGTTTAGCAGTTTCGCGGTGCACTACAAGTTGCCCCTTGGTGATAGGGTCGACACATATTCCATGGGTATGAAGACGATTCTGCACCTGGCGATGGTGACAGCAAGTGGTGCCGATCTGTTGCTGCTTGATGAGCCAACTCAGAACCTTGATCCCGTTATCAGGCAAGAAGTGATGAATGTACTCAGGGACTACGCTACACAGGAAAACAAGACACTCATCATCTCTTCACACGAGATATTTGACCTCGAGGAGATCGCCAGTACCTTTGCCATTGTTCTGGAAGGGAAGATACTGTACACAGACACTATTGACGGGGCAAAGGAAAAGCACAGGATCATCTCAAGAGACCACAGGTATGATTCAGGAGAGATAATCAGTACAGTCGGGAACGAAACGCTCATAAAGACATCTGACGAAGTAGGCAGGTATCCTACCTTCAAAGAAGTTGTGCTGGGATACCTTCAGAGCAAGAAAGCCTTCTCTCCTTTTGGGTCCAGGTTAACACTCTGATGACCGGCAACACTGTAATGAATGGGGGGATTGTCCATGCCAATAAAAGGAATAGCTATCTTTCTGATTATCGCATCAGTGATAGTTTTCGCGGGTTGCGAAGTCAATGATGGGATGATGACTGATAAGACAACTCGTGAGATATACAGCAGACCATCTGACTTCTCAAAATCGTTGAGTCTTGATATGACCCCGGAGATGAAAGAGATACTCCTCAGTCTTGATATCAAGATGACATCGGGGACGCTAAGGTTGGTTGCCATGAATCCGGATGGTGATGCGTCGTGGAATTCGATTTTCACAAACAGGGACAGAATAAAGGAAAGACTGGAATTTGAGCCAGTCGAAGGCACCTGGACGCTTTTTTACGATGGCGATGACGTAGTAGGGGAAATCGAGATGAAATGGATCGGAAAGTTTTGAGGATGAAAGGAGATCATATGAGAAAAGGGATTGTCGTTCTAACGCTTGTTGCATTGCTCTTGATGACTTTCTTGGCGTGCACGACAGGTAGCCGATCGGTACGAAAGAGCCATTCGGGAATAGGCTCTCCCAGAGAGTTCTCTGAGGTACTGGAGTTTGATGTGAATACTGATTTTTCAAGTCTCACGCTCAAGCTTGATCTTCGGGTGGATACAGGCGCGGTTAGCTGGACTGTGCTCGATCCTGAAGGTGATGAGAAGTGGACAGGTCAGCTTGATACAGGTGAGAAACTGAAACAGAGCAGAAGCTTTGAGCTTATGGAAGGAAAATGGAAAGTGGCAATGTCTGGTGAGAATCTCTCCGGAGAGGTTTTTATGGAATGGACTGGTGCGAAATAAAGACAAACTGCGGAGGAGTTCAAAGAGAGACTCAGTACGATGCCTTCCCCTTGTTGTACAACTCCATGAAGATGGCTTCAGGAATCATTGATCCTCCCGTGAGCCAGGCTACGTGAAGGTCATCGTTGTTACAGAGCCCTTCCCTTGCAGAGTGGATCGGACCAATCAGTGCAGCTGCAGCTGATGGTTCGATCTTCTCGTTGCAATGATCCTTCAAGGCCGACAGAAGCGGCAGAAGCTCTGAATCTTCTATCGTGTAAGCCCCATCAAGAAGTCTCTCCATCGTTCGGCAGACAAGACCGGAAGGGCGTGTCACGGCAAGACCATCAGCGATAGTTATTCCATCAATACCCAGGTCTCTTGCAGATATGTCATCGAATCTGCCGGATATGAGTCCGAGAATTAATGCAGGAGCATGTGTCGGTTCTGCGAAAAGGCAGACGGCTCTGTCCAGGTAGATATTCTTCATACCGAACGTTATTCCACCTGGTGCACCACCAACACCACAGGGAAGATAGAAAAAAACTCTTCTCCATCTGTCATCTACAATGCTGGAGATCTGGAGGCTCGTCCTGAGGGCCGCAACACTGTAGCCGAGAAAGAGATCTGGGGAGTTCTCATCGTCTACGAAATGAGTTTTTGGATCTGAAGATGCCTGGATGCGCCCCTGCTCAATCGCTCCAGAATAGTCCGAAGAGTACTCGATCACGAAAGCACCGCGCCTGCGAAGGAGTTCTTTCTTCCATTTCTTCGCATCCACAGACATGTGCACTGTTGTTTTGAAGCCAAGCGCAGCTGCTGCTGTTCCCACACTCAGTCCAAGGTTTCCGGTGGAAGCTACAGCCACAGAGTATTCGGAAAGAAAGCGCCTGTATTCAGGATCTGCAATCTTCGAGTAGTTGTCATTTGCTGTCAGCAGTCCATTTGCTATCAGAAGCGACTCTGCATGCTTGAAGACCTCGTATAGACCTCCGCGAGCCTTTATGGAGCCAGCTATGCTGAGTCTATTATCACACTTGAGGAAGAGCTGCCCGGGGATTCCGACTTCAAAGCGTTCTTCAAGGTAGCTTTTGAAACCCGAGGCGGGAACAAGAGGGGATTCAATTATGCCATCAGGCGGTTGTCCGAACAATCTCCTGATTAGTGGCGCAAAACGCTGCCAGCGTTTCTCTGCATCAAGAACATCACTGAATGTTAGCTCAGCATGTGCAAGAGCCCTCGAAGTGTCTCCTGCCAGAGGGTTATTCCAGAACAAGGGCTCACAATTTCTCATTCTCTCTATCAAATCAGGTGTGTCTGATCTCACATCTCTGACCCCACTCACAAGTCTTGATGGTAACTTGATTATGCCCACCCTGTTATTACAAGTCAAGCAAGCAGGTGACGAAGCATATGGAGATACAGGAACACTGTTGTATGCTTTGCTGTCTGAGGGCTATGATTCATCATTCGGAACAGGAAAAGATTACCAACGAAGTAGGAAGAGCGGTCAGATGATGAAACTCTCTTGAAAAATGCAGGTGTTAGAATCGTTTAACAAAGAACCAACTGCCAGTGAGAACTGAACGAGAAGCTTTCGACTTATGAAGAGTGAGGTTTCATCAATTCCTTTGGTTAGGAGGGAGATCATGAATAGAGCCAGTTTACTGAAGATCCTGTTTCTTCTTGTCACACTCGCAACTGTTCTTGCTATAACAGCCCTATCTTTCGTTGCTGATGTTCCAGATCAATGGAAAGGTCTGGTTGGAAGATATGAAAGGCACGATGGAAAGCACATACTCCTGCGAGAAAACCAGGGAACACTAGAGCTTCTTCATGAATCAAAGAAGGACTTTCGCGGAGACAAAGAGGAGTTTCGAGGTGTTGTGTATCAGGTGATCGAAATGGAGGTCATTACTGAGACTCCCTTCAGTCTTGTAGGAACTGCTGAAGATATAGAATACCATATGTCAGTGGAAACAGATGCCAGAGGATTTGGTGTAATTTGCTGGTTGAACGAAGAACCTTTTGAACGGGTATTCTATGGTCCTGAGCTCGGAATTGGTTTCAGGATTGAAGCGATTGACGATCCTGAGTCGCTTAGACAACGTGCCCTTGATGCCTCACCCCCTTCGCAACCCCAAGACTTCCGACAGACCGATCTTGTCAACCTGGAAGAGCTGGATATCCCATTAATCATTGATATAAAGTATGCAACCGAAGATAATTTCATGGGAATCGCACTCTACCCTGACAATCTGGCTTTCCTTCAAAGACCTGCTGCCGAAGCTCTTGAACAAGCTGGAAAGACTCTGGAAGCCCATGGGATCGGACTTGTTGTCTACGACGCCTATAGGCCATGGTACGTTACCAGGATGTTCTGGGATGCTACGCCACTAGATCTGAGAGGATTTGTTGCCAATCCTGCTTATGGTTCCAGGCATAATCGAGGATGTGCAGTGGATCTTGGGCTTTACTGGCTCGATACTGGGGAGTATCTTGAAATGCCTTCAGGTTTTGACGAGTTTTCTGAAAGGGCATATCCAGACTTTCCTGGCGGAATGCAGCATCAAAGGGATGCCAGGGATCTTCTGATTGAAGTTATGAGTGATGCAGGTTTCTCAGTTTATGAAGACGAGTGGTGGCATTTCGACTTTCATCTCTGGCGAGAATATCCTATAATTAATATCGACTTTGACAAGATACCATAATTGATACAGAAGACTTTCGATAAGACCTTCGGTTGAGGTGAAGCTTTTGGGAACAACTTCGAAGAAAGCTCTTGTTAGATTTCGAAGCGATGGCACTATCATGTCTTCGAACAAGTTATTCCTTGAGATCGCTGGGCTCGATGATCAGCAGA
This sequence comes from uncultured Thermotogaceae bacterium, assembly GCA_964611155.1. Lineage (GTDB taxonomy): Bacteria > Thermotogota > Thermotogae > Petrotogales > Kosmotogaceae > UBA9910. The sequence goes on along the minus strand of CAZSXB010000023.1, from coordinate 18,636 downwards.
TTGTCGGATCCAGCATGCGTGAGATCATCAACGAAGAAAGTTATCAAGCTTTGAGAGAATGCCTTCAGGGTTGCACACTTACAGGGGATCCCGGTAGTGTGAGCCTTGTTATCTCAGACCCCACTGGAGATAGAAGACTACTTAGTGCAACGGTAGCAAAGGTTTCTATGAATGATGAAGAGCAGGTCTTCATTGCTCTTGTCGAATCATCTGAGGAGAATGAAGCAGAGATCAGCGAACTGAGTAGAGAGCTAGATTTTCACAGAGCAGTGATGAGCCAATCCGCAGAGAGGATATTTGTTCATGACCTTGAAGGTAAGATTATTGCAGTTAGTGATGCTGCATGCAAGTCTCTTGGATATGTCAGAGAAGAGCTGCTTCGAAGAAAAATCTTTGACGTCGATCAGCGATTCGGCGTCGATAGTGCGAAGGCTTTCTGGGAAGAATTGCGGAAGACTGGATATGTCACTTTTGAGAGTATCCACAAGAGGAAGGACGGGGTTGTGTTCCCTGTGGAAATAACATTGGGAACGATAACGCACCTTAATAAAGAGCTTGTTGTCGCCACAGCTCGAGATATTTCATCGAGAAAAGCCGCGGAAACAGAGGCAGATGCGCTCAGGGAGAGATTCAAGGCGATATTCGATCACGCTAACGATGCGATTTTCTTGATGGACAGGGAAGTGATCATTGACTGCAATAGAAAGACAGAAGAGATCTTCGTGTGCAAGAAAGCAGATATTGTTGGGATGAAACCGTTCGAGATTTCCCCTCCTGAGCAGCCTGGCGGAGCCAGTTCTGAGAAAGAAGCCAGGAGACTCATTGAAAAGGCCATTGAAGGAAAGAGGAGGATTTTCGAGTGGAGACACAGAAGACTCAACGGGCAAGATTTCGCTGCCGAGATTAGCCTGAGCCCTATTCAATTAAGAGGGAAGAATCTGCTATTGGCAATCGTGCGCGATATAACTGATCGTAAGAAGGCGGAAACAACCCTGAAGGAATCATTTGACAGCCTTGTCGAGACCATGTCAATGATGATCGAACTCAAAGATCCCTATACACGGGGCCACCAGGAAGGTGTGACCAGAATCGCGACTGCGCTGGCCCAGAAAATGGGACTTTCGAGTGAGAGAATGGAAGGATTAAGAATCGCCAGTCTTCTTCACGATGTTGGCAAGACTTCGATTCCCACAGAAATCTTGAGCAAACCATCTCAGTTGTCTGCTCTTGAGATGGATCTAGTGAGAAAACACCCAGAGATCGGCTTTGACATTCTCAGTCAGGTTGAGTTTCCCTGGCCGGTTGCAGAAATCGTAAGACAACACCACGAGAAGATCAACGGGAGTGGCTATCCCAGGGGGCTGAAAGGTCACGAAATGCTCCCGGAAGCTCGGATACTGGTTGTTGCAGATGTAGTCGAAGCCATGTCCTCTCATCGTCCTTACAGGCAGGCACTTGGCATTAACGAAGCCATTGATGAGATTGTCACCAACTCTGGGATTCTTTACGATGACAGGGTTGTGAAAACGTGTGTGAATCTGATCAAGGAGAGACCTGACCTGCTGAGCTGAGCAGAGCCGTGAGGGCATTGAACTTATCTTCAGCAAGTTGTACCCTTGTAGTTGAGAGCAACTATCACAGCTGATATGAGGTCTGTCATATGGAAGCAACCGGGGCAAAAGAAGCATATAGGGTCATAAGCAAGACACCTTCAAGGGTGATGAGCTCAGCGTCAGTGTATCTGCTCCTCATAATGCTCAAGTCAACCTTTCTTTATCTGTTCTCTTCCCCTGTGATCACCCCGGTATTCCTGATCTTCAGTCTTCTAGCATATTCTGCCATATTTGTCTCATGTGGAATGCTCGCAGATAACTCCAGAAGAGCGTTTCTCCTGGTCCATGTTGTCCTGTCTTCTTTGATCTTCGTGGATATGAATTACTACGCCTATTACGGTTTTCTGCCATCTGTAAGAGATCTGGCCCTTCTGAATCAGGTCGGGGCAGTAAAAGAAAGCTTCTTTGGAGCATTCAGACCTATCTCTTTCCTGCTTCTTGCAGACATTCCGTTGCTGGTTTATCTTGGCAGACAAAAGAAGTCAAATCGTCGAGTCATACCTGTGGTGATTGCCAGTGGCATCCGCCCTGTTGTTTTTGTTCTTCTTGCTGTGTTAATCTTTCCTGTCTTTGCTGTAAGTGTGAACATGGATTACGTCTATTCGAGATTCGGAACACTTGCATATCACTTTTCGGACCTCTACGACAGTGTGTTTAACAAACCTGTAGTCGACCCGGAGCAGGCCAGACCCGGGGGCTATATTAATGAGATAGGGGAAGAGGGGGAACACTTTGGAATAGCCAGATCGAGAAACGTTATTGTGATACAGCTGGAGTCCTTTCAGAGTTTTCTGGTGGGCGCTGAGCACAATGGGGTCGAGATAACCCCGAATCTGAACAGGCTTGTACAGAACGACAGCATCTACTTCAGCAGGTACTTCCAGCAGGTGGGGATTGGGAACACCTCCGACGCGGAGTTTATAATCCACAATTCCATGCACAGTCTCGGAAGAATCTCAGTTTACAGAAGATTTGCCAATGGCAGCTTCTACACGTTGCCTAAGCTGTTGAAGAAGGATGGGTACAATACATCGGTTTTTCACGGTAATGTTCCTGATTTTTGGAACAGGGAGGCAATGTACGATTCCCAGGGAATTGATGAATTCTACAGTCTCGACAGACTCGATCCCGATGAGATTGTTGCGATTGGCTTGAGTGACAGATCTCTCTTCAAACAGGCAGCAGAGATCATCAGCAGAATGGAGAAGCCTTTCTACAGTGTCATCATAACTCTCACGAGCCATGTTCCCTATACATTGCCCGAAGAGCTTAAGGAGCTGGAGATCAGTGAAGAGCTGGGAGATTCACAATTTGGCAGGTATCTCCAGGCAGTGCATTACACGGACAAGGTTATGGGCGAGTTCATAGAGACTCTGAAAGCGGCAGATCTGTATGATGATTCGCTCATTGTACTTGCAGGTGATCATGCTGGTCTGTATCCTCAGAATGAAGGTAACGAGAGAATCGTGAGCAGCTTCCTGGGCAGGCACTACACGATCGAAGAGGCGATGCGTATACCCCTGGTTTTTCACATACCCGGCAGCGGACTCTGCGAGGAGATAGAAACTGTTACTGGACAGATAGATTTCTTCCCGACATTGTTGAATTTGCTCGGGATAATCGAGACAAGTGGCATTCTGTTCGGCAGAGATATTATCAACGCTGAAGAAGGCTTTGTAGCTCTTCAGCACGTCGTTCCTCTGGGATCTTTTGTTGATGACGAGAAATTCTTCCTGATGTCAAGAGACGGCGTTTTCGAGAACTCGGTTGCCTGGGATACGAGGACACTGGAACCAGTAGGTATTCAGGAGTGCATTGACGGATACTATAGAGCAATCGAGCAGATCAGAAAGTCTCAGCAGATTGTTTCGAATGACCTGCTCGATGAATTAATCACAGAAGAATCAGGTTCTTTCGTAGCTGAGTGAGCGACTTCTATAGTCTATTGATAAGGGTGTAGCGTTTGAGAGATTGTCTGAAACGGGGCAACGTTCCTCAACGACTCTTACCCATTCCTTCAGAGTCTCTTCGTCTGCATCCGTATCAACCTTCATGGTCGCTTTTATGCTCTCATAACCGGCACGGGATTCGTCCGACTTACCCATGAACTTCGCGGGATTCAATTCTCCCCCAATGTCGACTTCGAATGATCTGATCTCAAAACCCATCTCTTTCGCGACAAGGAATCCCACTACATTGAGGCATCCTGCAAGAGCTGCCAGAACGTACTCCACGGGATTTGGGCCCCTGTCATCTCCTCCGAGATTCTGGGGTTCATCAACGATCATGTCGAAGTGTCTCGCTTTCACTTTAATTCTTGCCGGACTCTCAGAGACACCCTTGATCTGAAACTTCGCGTTAGCCATTTTGACCCCTCCCTTTGTTCTATTCAACTCTAGAATAACGTATATAAAAGCCGAGTAGTTTACTCCAATATAAATATTTATTACGGTCCGATAACTTCCGTGATTAGAGATGCATCGATATGCTATCGTCTATAATGATTGTGAGGTGATTGCATGAAAGCGTTCATCAATGGTCAGTTTGTTCGGAAAGACGCTGAGATCATCAGGCTCGAAGACCGGGGGCTCACCTTTGCAGATGGGTTGTTCGAAGTTCTCAGAACGGCAGAAGGAAAAGCATTGTTCTTCAGCGAACACATTGAGAGAATGAAGAACAGTGCAGCCGAACTCGAGATAGATTTTCCATATGGATTTGAAGAAGTCAGGGGATTTGCCGAGGAACTGATCAGTCTGAATGGCCTTGATGAAGGAGAGCTGTATATCGAGCTGACACGAGGGGCGGACATCAATAGAGAGCACAGATTTCCCCCAAAAGGCACTCCGAGCACCTTCTTCATGCTTGCAATCCCACTTCGCAAGATAGACAGGAACAACTGGACACAAGGCGCAAAAGTAGTAACTTTCGATGATCTCAGACACAGGATGTGTATTCACAAAACGCTCAACCTGCTTCCAAATGTACTTGCGAAGAACCATGCGTACAAGAATGGAGGTTATGAAGCCCTGATGTACAGGGATAGTCCTTCAGGCAGGTATGTTACTGAAGGGGGCAGTTCTAGTTACTTCTTCGTGATAGACGGCAAGGTTGTCACACCGGAAATCGATAATATCCTGCCAGGGATAACGCGTTCCAAAGTGATAGACATTGCAGAAAAAGCTGGATATGAAGTTACGGAGAGACGAGTTCTTCTTGACGAGGTACTTATAGCTGACGAAGTGATGATAGCCAGCACGGTATCGAAGGTGATGCCTGTCAGGCAGGTTGACAATAGGATCTTTAAGGCTCCTGGAGAAATAACGACCAGATTGATGGAACTCTATGAGGATGTTTTCAAAAGAGAGATCAATGGTTGATGATATACGAGCCCCTCTAAAGAATGCTTGATGGCAATCCTGCAATGGGGCAGAAAGGTATTAGCGGGGGATAGTGACCTATGTTACACAAGGAGAGAGAATTGAAGGAGATTAATCACACCTGGGAGCTTGTTGTGAGTGTGGATACTGGCGGCACGTTCACTGACTTCATCTATGAAGAAGATGGCCGTCTCAATGTGTTCAAGATCGTTTCTTCTCCTGACGACCCTTCCCGGGCGGTCTTTCAGGGATTGGACAAGATAACCAGCAGCAAGAGAAGAAGGGTAATTCATGGTTCCACGGTGGCCACCAACGCTCTTCTGGAGCGTAAAGGTGCGATAACTGCTGTCATTACAAACAAAGGATTCGAAGATGTTCTTGAAATAGGTCGTCAGACAAGATCGCGCCTTTACGATCTCTCCTACGTAAGAGAAGAGCCATTGGTTCCGCGGGAGTTAAGACTTGGATTAAATTGCAGGGTGGATTCCGGGGGCAGTATCATCAACGATCTTGATGAGACAGAACTCAGTTCTGTCATAACTGCTCTGCAAGACGGCAAGGTGGAGTCGGTTGCCATATGCTTTCTCTTTTCCTTTTTGAACCCTTCGCATGAACTTCTTGTCGAGAAAGTCCTGGAAGATACTGGTATTGAAGTCTCCATGTCATCCAGGGTGCTCCCGGAGTTTCGCGAATACGAAAGGCTTTCCACGACTGCTGTAAACGCTTATGTGAAACCTGTTATGAGGAAGTATATAGACAGGTTAGCCATGGGCATTGATGAGAACAATCTTTCGATAATGCAATCGAATGGGGGGCGAGTTTCTGCAAATACAGCATCAGATGAACCAGTGAGAACGATTCTTTCAGGTCCTGCCGGTGGTGTTGTCGGGGCCTGGGCCGTTGCCCAATCCGCAGGATTCAGCAGGATCATCTCTTTTGACATGGGCGGTACTTCTACCGACGTGTCCCTGGTAGATGGGGAGCTTCCCATCACAACCGACACAAAGATTGCCGGATTGCCTGTGAAGACTCCAACAATCGACATTCACACCGTAGGTGCCGGCGGAGGTTCGATAGCAGTGTTTGATGAAGGAGGAGCCCTGCGTGTTGGTCCTGATAGTGCGGGGGCTGATCCTGGACCGGTATGTTACGGAAAAGGCGGTTCACAGCCGACAGTCAGCGATGCAAACCTGATCCTGGGAAGGCTTCTTCCGCAGGCATTTCTTGGGGGCACGATGAAGCTCGTGAGAAGTCCTGTTGAAGAAGCTTTCCTGGATATGGCAAGACCGAGAGGTATGAGCATTGAGGAACTGGCAGAAGGAATCTGCACCGTGGCGAATTCTAACATGGAGCGCGCACTCAGGGGTGTAAGCGTTGAAAAAGGCCATAATCCCCAGGATTTCGTCCTTGTTTCTTTTGGAGGTGCTGCAGGCATGCACGCGGCATTTCTGGCGAGTTCGCTTGGAATACCTTCTGTGATGATTCCCCAGAATCCAGGAACGCTCTCAGCAATGGGGATGCTCCTCTCCGATGTAATAAAGGACTACTCCATAACAGTTATGAAAGATTTGTCAGAGGCAAGCGAAGAGAATCAGGAAAATGTCTTTGCAGAGCTTGAAGGAAGAGCTCGCAATGAGATGAAGAATGAAGGGTTTCATGATGGGAACATCCTGATCGAGCGATATCTTGACCTGCGTTACAAGGGACAGTCATATGAACTGATCGTACCCCATCATAAGGATCAGCGAAGTGTCTTTCACAGCTCTCATAAGAAGACATATGGACACTGTGACGAATCAAGAGACATAGAAGTTGTGAATTTCCGAATAAGAGCAATTGGGATCATGGAAAAGCCACGCAATAGAAGACAGGTTGTTTCCACGAGAAAGGCTTCAAGCAAGAGCGCTCGAACCTGTATTGACGTGGTCTTTGACGGGGTCAAACACAGGACAGAAGTATTCGAGAGAGGGTTGCTAATGACTGAGCAGGAGATTGCAGGACCTGCAGTTGTTACCGAGTATTCTTCGACCACGGTCATCCCTCCCGGGTTCCTGATGACCACAGACAGCTACGGAAATATGTTCATAGACTGCATGGGGAGGTCATGAATGCTGGATCCCGTCAAACTTGAAGTATTCAAGAACAGGTTTGTCTCAGTAACAGAAGAGATGGGCTATTGCCTTAACAGAACGGCCTTCTCCGCGAACATAAAAGAGCGGCGTGACTTCTCGTGTGCATTGTTTGACAGCGCTGCCGGAATGGTGGCCCAGGCGGCACATATTCCTGTGCATCTTGGTTCAATGCCGATGTCAGTGAAGAGCGCTATTACTGAAATTGAACTGGAACCAGGAGACATGGTGATGCTGAACGATCCGTTCGCCGGCGGGACACATCTGCCGGACATCACTCTTGTTGCGCCTGTTTGCACCGATGAAGGGGAGATCGTTGCTCTTGTGGCCAATCGGGCACATCACGCAGATATTGGTGGAATGAGTCCCGGTTCAATGCCGCTCGCAACATCGATATACCAGGAGGGGTTGATAATCCCTCCGGTCAAGGTTGTAAGGTCAGGAGTTATCGATCAGGATCTGATGAGAGTTATCATGAAGAACGTTCGGACTCCATCAGAACGTGAAGGTGATCTTTATGCACAAGTCAGCGCGAACCTGACGGGGATAAAGCGATTCTCTGAACTGATTGAAAAGAACGGAAGACAGACGATCACTGATTACATGAGATATCTAAACAACTACTCAGAGAGTTACATGAGAAAAGCGATAGATCGAATACCGGATGGAAGGTATGATTTTCAAGACTACATGGATGATGATGGCTTCTCCTCAGACCCGATTCGCCTGGCGGTATCCATTTGCATCAATGGCGACCGAACTACACTTGATTTCTCTGACAGTGCTGACCAGGCAAAAGGCAATATAAACGCGCCGGCCTCGATCACCAGGTCAGCAGTTATGTATGTCTTCAGATGCCTGATCCCGGAATCTGTACCGACAAATGACGGGTGCATGAAACCCATCAACATCATCACCAGAAGGGGCTCAGTGCTTGATCCATTTGAAGGGGCTGCAGTGGCAGGGGGAAATGTGGAGACCTCTCAAAGAGTCGTCGATGTTGTTCTTGGGGCACTATCAAAAGCATTGCCTCAGCACATTCCTGCCGCCAGTCAGGGTACGATGAATAATGTGACTATCGGAGGCACAGACCCGTTGAATGGTAAGAGATTCTCATACTATGAGACAATAGGAGGCGGAACTGGAGCTTCTGCTTCTGGCAGAGGAGAAGATGCTATTCATTCTCATATGACCAACACGCTAAACACACCGATTGAGGCACTTGAATTCAGTTATCCTCTGCGCGTTGAGTCATATTCGGTGCGAAGGGGGTCCGGTGGGCAGGGCTATCACAAGGGTGGAGACGGTGTGATTCGTGTGTTGAAACTCTTATGCGATGCTGATGTTTCCGTATTGTCGGAAAGACGGGTTCTTTCGCCTTATGGCCTTTTTGGCGGAAAGGGTGCAAGGACAGGCAAGAACACCGTTCTTAGACAAGGAACGAAGCAAGAAATGCCCGGGAAATTCAGTACCACTCTTGAATCAGGAGATACCTTAATAATCGAGAGTCCTGGCGGGGGCGGCTACGGTGATTCTGAAACAGACAGTAAACAGCAGAAGAAGGGGTGATTGTGATGACAGGAGTGATACTTGCAGCGGGAGAAGGGAAAAGACTGGGGGCTCAGGTGCCGAAACCGCTGGTCAAGATATCAGGTAAACCAATGTTACTGCACATCATTGAAAAGATGAGGAAGGTCGAGCCAGAAATGCATGTTTACTGTGTCATTAACCCTTCTCATAAAGAGCTTTTCATACACTCGTTGACAGGTGTGCCCGGGGTTTCCCTTTCTTACCAGGATACGCCGCTTGGAACGGCAATGGCTCTCAAATGTGCACTGGAAGACCTGGATTATTCCGATGATCTGATGGTAATGTACGCAGACCTTGTGTTGATAAGAGACGAGTCTCTTCGAAAACTGAGAAGAGAGCATGTTGACTCAGAAGCAAGTATCACCTTTCTCTCTGGCCTCACGAAGAAGCAGTATCCTTATGCTCTTGTTGAGCGTGACAAAGAAGGGATTATCAAGAGGCTTTCAGAGAGAAAGAAGCCCGATTTCGCTCCTCCATGGGAGTTCTACATCGGTCCGATAATAGTCCATAGCGAAGTAGCAAAGAGATTCATTGACACTCTACAGCCGCATCCCGAAACAGGTGAGCGCTACATCCCCGATCTTGCTAACCTTGCAATCGATAATGGTTACAAAGTCTCTTCAGTGATTACGGAAGATGAGACCGAATTTCTGGGTGTGAACAAGCCGGAAGACCTTGAGTTCGCCCGCAGAGCTCTCGCACAGGACTAAGCAGTCTCTTATTCAGGTCGTTAAAATCTGAAGCCTTCCGATGTTCGCCAAAGAGATGATGGCAGAAGTGCATGAGCTTCTGCTGCAGTACTGCTCTGATAATCCCACTGAGTAGTGTTTCAGTGAAAGAGTATGTGACGCTGTCTGAATTCATACATATCTATGATCTTCAAGGTGTCTCTTGATTCTTCTGCGGCGAAGGCCATCATATGACTCTCAATAGAGTCTTCAGGTGTTGTGAGTATGTCCGTATTTCTGGTTTCATCGATCATGTCAATCAAGAAATCCATCATCTGAAAGTCTGCTCCACCATGAGAACCTACTACTGGTGCATGTGTGATTATTGTCTCTCTGTCTTTCCCGAAATTCATTATCTGTAGCTCTCTCTTTTCGAAGTGTCCCCTGATTTCCCCCTCTGTCCCAAAGACACGAATCGTCCTGGCAATCTCCTCGGTGAAGCCTGCAAGAAGAAAGTTGACAGTAATGTCCTCTCCAAAAAGCATTGATACGACCTGGTGATCAGCAACATCGTTGTCGCAGCTGAAAACACATCTTCCGTAAGGGCCTCTTTTGACGGCAGTTTCTACACCTTCTTCTGTCAGATCAGACGTGATCGTGGACACTGGCCAACCTGTGTTGCCGCTCATGTAGATTTTCATGGCAGAGTAGGGGCACTCTCCCTCTACCAAACACCCGTCCAGGCACCTGTCTGCAGCTTTGTCAGGTTGGTTCTCAGCTTTGAAATATGTGAGTGAACCATACGATGAAAGGGAAGTACAGGGCTTCCCCGCAAGCCAGTAGAGAATGTCCAGGTCGTGACAACTCTTGGTGAGGATAACAGGGCCGCTTTCTGAAGTCTTCCGCCAGTTCCCCCTGACGTAACTGTGGGCGAAATGGAAGAAGCCAATATTCTCTTTGTGTTCTATCGCAACGAGCTTGCCGATTCTTCCTGAGTCAATCAGTTCCTTCAATGTGCTGAAGAACGAACTGTAGCGAAGCACATGAGCTACCATGACCTTTCTTCCAGTCTCTCTTGTCTTATGCACGATCTTCATTGTTCCTTCAGGTGTTGAATCAATCGGTTTTTCGAGCAGCAGATCATAACCAGCATCCATGAAAGAGATGGCAGGCTCAACGTGGTCGCGGTCCATCGTCGAGATAATCGCTGCATCTGCGATCTTGCCCATAGAGACCATTTCTTCCCAGTTTGAGAATCTTCGGTCTTCTGGTATGGCGTGAGCAATACCCATTGCTTCACGTTTCGTCGGGTCGGGATCTGCGATAGCAACGATCTTCAAATTCTCGGGTTTTGAGAGTGCGTAGAACCCATAAGCATCCTTTCCCCTGTTGCCGCACCCGGCAATTACTGCTGTTGCTCTTGTCATTCAACCACTCCGATCCAATTGGAATTATGCCTGACCTGATCGATCAGCATTTCTTAGAGAACTCAGTTAACGTCGGCAGGAAATTTCATGTATTCTGATTATAGTGTAACAAGAATCGCGGGAGGTGCAGAATGTGTACGCAGAAATGAGTGATGGTGCGCGTGTATACTACGAACTGCATGGAGACCATGACAATCCCCTCCTTGTGGTTCTCAACGGGATCATGATGTCGACCACCTCCTGGCAGAGCTTTATCGAACCACTTTCAAGGCATTTCTCGCTTCTTCTTGTGGATCAAAGAGATCAGGGGAGATCTGATTACATGGACAGGCAGTACGATATCGAACTCCATGCAAGAGACCTCGAAGAGCTGTTTATCAGTATCGATGCCAAAGAAGTAAACCTGTTGGGGGTTTCATATGGGGGGCAGATCGCTGAACTGTACGCCCTTGAGTACGGCGAAAGACTCAACTCCCTGATACTATCAAATACCGTGGGCAGGATAACCCCATACCTGGCCGAGTTAGGAGAGGCATGGAAAGAAGCTGCCAGGTTGAATGACGGAGAGAGGTTTTTCACCCTGGCTATTCCATTCATCTATTCGGACTCTTTCTATAACTCCAAACTTGCTTGGCTTAAGAGCAGACAGAAGGCTTTCAAGGAGCTTCTCACTGAAGAATGGTTCAAAGGCTTCTGCAGACTGGCTTCGAGCAACATTGATTTCAGTGTTGTTGACAGACTCAACGAGATAAAGGTTCCGACGTTATTGCTGGCAGCAGACCGGGATATTGTTACACCTGTTGAAGAAATGGAATTGCTCCATGCCAAGATACCAGACAGCGAACTTCTTATCATACACGATGCGGGACATGCCGCGTTTTTGGAGAAGCAAGAGGAATTTCTCACGGCAGTCACAGGCTTTGTCATCAAGAAAACTTCGAAAAGAAGAGCATGAGTTAGCACTTCGCTCATGAATGTGAGTCTTCCTTATTAATCGCGGTAGAATCAGTTTAGTTCTAAAGAAGGAATCCTATATGATTGATTGTGAGAACTGATTCACCTTTTATTAGTGAGAAGCGATTCACCATTTAATAGTGAGAGCTGAATCACCCGATGCAGAGCTTTGTGGAAGCCAGAGTTGAGGTGTCAAATGGATAGCACTCGCCGAATTGGAGTTGACGGGATAGGTATCTATATACCTGAAACATTCATGTATGCTTCGGAAATTGCCGAAAAGACCGGAATTCCCGAGGACGTGATTACCAGGAAATTCGGTGTGATCAAAAAACCCATTCCTGGGACTGGAGATACACCCAGTTCCATGGCGATAAAGGCATCAATGGATGCAATAGAATCCTCCGGAGTTTCCCCTGAAGATATCGACCTGGTCATCTGGAACGGAGCTCAACATAAGGACTATCCATGCTGGCTCGCGGGTCTGAAAGTTGCTGAAGAGATCGGGGCTCGAAAGGCGTGGTCTTTTGATATGGAAGCCATGTGTGGTTCTATGATGGCTGGTATGGATGTTGCCAAGAGCATCATGATGGCCAGAGACGATGTGAACACGGTTCTACTTGCCAGTGGTTACAGAAATGTTGACCTGATAGACCTTCAGAATCCTGGTACAAGGTTCATGCTGGACCTCGGAGCCGGAGGAGCAGCGGTTGTTCTGAGAAAAGGTATGAATGAGAACCTGATACTCTCTTCTGCATTCAAGGGCGATGGCTCCTTCTCTGAGGACTGTGTTGTTCCGGTAGCCGGCGCTGCGAAGTGGCCAATGGAGCCGAAAGATGTTAACAGATATGCCTTTGAGATGACGGACAATGTGGACGATTTCAAGAAGAGATTGAGTGAACGCACCATGCCTAACTTCTATGCGGTTATCAGGGAGTCACTTCAGAAGAGCGGTTATAGCGAGAAAGACATAGACTATCTGGCCATACTCCATTTCAAAAGATCTGCCCATCTCGCGGTCCTGGAAGAGCTCGGGTTGTCACAGGAACAGACTGTCTATCTTGAAGATTTCGGGCATCTGGGCCAGAACGATCAGTTGCTGTCGATCAAACTCGGTCTGGAGAAAGGTCGAATCAAGGATGGTTCTTTGATTGTACTTGTAGGTGCGGGCCTTGGGTTCGTCTGGGCGGCAACCACACTGAAATGGGGTAAAGCAGACTAGGAGGTTAGCTCATGAGGCTTGAAGGAAAAGTGGTAATCATCACAGGCGCCAGCAGCGGCATTGGAAGAGCGTCAGTGAAAAGGTTCTGTGAGGAGTCTGCAACAGTTATTGGATGTGACATTGATATGGAGCAGCTCTCGTCCCTGGCTTCTGAATGCAAGGAACTTAAGGGGAAGATGATTCCGAAAAAGCTGGATGTTACTGACAGAAACGCTGTTCAGGCTACCATCGAGGAAATAAAGAACTCTTATGGAAGAATCGATGGTCTGATCAACAACGCAGGTGTGACTCGAGATGGTCTTCTCCAGAAGATGTCGGAGGAAGACTGGGACGTGGTTATTGATGTGAACCTGAAAGGCGTCTTCAACATGACCCAGTTTGTTCTGCCTGTCATGCTCGAACAAGGTACAGGATCTATTGTCAACACTTCTTCAATCGTCGGAGTATACGGGAACATCGGTCAAACAAACTATGCAGCATCAAAGGGTGCAGTAAATGCAATGACCAGGACCTGGGCGAAAGAATTCACAAGAAAGGGAGCCATAATAAGGGTCAACTCAGTTGCTCCTGGATTTACAAAAACACCGATGACTGATAAGGTTCCCGAGAAGATTCTTTCAGCCCTTGAGGAGAAGATTCCCTTGAGGCGAATGGGCGAACCTGAGGAGATCGCGGATGTTTACCTGTTCCTTATCTCGGATGAGTCAAGCTACCTTACAGGACAGATCATAGGTGTTGACGGGGGACTTGTCCTTTGAACCAGACAAGGTGTCATAGAACAAGGGCTATTCTAAAATCTGCTGCAGAAGACATATTCAGCAGAGCTGGGTATGAGTCAGCCTCAGTCGCAGAGATTTGCAGAGAATCAGGACTCTCCAATGGTGCCTTCTACAGACATTTCAGAAGCAAAAGGCAAGTCTTTGAAGAGATAACAGCTGACATGAAGGAATCTCTTGAAGCGACTCTCAGTGATGTCAAGGGAGATACCCTCAGAGAACGGCTCTTGAGTTTCTATGGCTCCATTTTTGAAACGCTCTGGAACAACAGGAAGAAGTTTATTGCTTTTCATGAAGCGGAGTACAGATTCCCTGACCTGGAAAAAGCTGTGGAAAGATCATACAGAAAGGCCCTGGCACGAGTGCTCAGAATCAGCCCGGATAACCTTGAAAGATACAAGAAGTGGTTCACCATAGGCTCTTCAAGGTTCACAGCCATTTACTGGATTCTGTTTCAGGGCAGACGAGTGCCTGAAAGCACGGTGAATAGCCTCGTGGATTTCGTTCTGAAAGGATTGGGCGCTCGCCAGAAACTGGACAGCGATTCAGTGAATTATGATGCAACCTCAGAGTATAACCGGGATGTTCCTGGAACGAAAGATGCAATTCTTGTTGCAGCAGAAAGACTGATGGGTGCCAGGGGCTATTTCAAGACCTCGGTGTACGAAATTATGTCTAAGGCTGGTTTTGCTCAGGGAACCTTCTACAACTACTTCGAGAGCAAACAGAAGCTTCTCGAAGAGCTCGTGATCTGGGCCAACCGAAGATTCAGAAGGACATTGAAAGACTCTTCTGAGCGCATTGAAGGCAGACTGAACAAAGAAGTCAGAAACTACAAGGCTTTCCTGTTGTTCATGACGGTCCATAGAGATCTGTACGAAATAGTCAGAGAAGCTGAGTTCATTCTGGACGGGGTTGGGCAGCTTTATTACGAGAAGATTCTCAGGTCATATGTGCCTGCGCTGAAAGAGTCCATGGAAGCAGGCGAAATAGAGCAGGGCAATCCCGAAGACCTGGGGTTGTTCCTCATGGGGATCGGTCATTTCATGGGGATCGACCTTGTGCTCAGGGAAGAACTGCCGAAAGAACAGTGGAATGAGCAACTGATTGAACTGGCCTCGCTGGTATCGCACGGTTTGGAGGGAGATCATCATGTTTGACTGGAAATCACAGTACAAGAAGAAGCAGCTCTCACTTCAAGAGGGACTTGACCTTATAAGACCAGGAACAAGAGTAGTGACCAGCATGGCTTGCATGGAAGCAAGAGGGCTGCTAGAGAATCTTCACACGATAGGCGACAGGGTAAAAGACGTTGCTGTTGCCACGTGTCTTAACCTTGGTGATTACGAGTTCTTCATGAAGAAAGACTATGAGGGTCTGTTTGTTAACGAATCGTGGTTTCATGCCGTGGGTGCAAGAAAAGCAGTTGCCGAAGGGTTGAAAACGGTCACATACATACCGAACAACCTTCATGCAGCAGGTATGGACAGGATTCTGGCTAACAGACCGGACCTATTCTGGGGTGTAGCGTCACCTATGGACAGGAATGGTTACATGACCCTGTCGCTTTCTAACGTGTATGAGCGCGACATGGTAGAGAATGCGCCTGTAGTTATCCTTGAGGTTAACCAGCTTGCTCCCCGAACGCACGGTGATACCCAGGTTCACATAAGCGAAGTAGACTACATCATTGAGAACAGCTTTGAGATTCCTGAACTGCCAGACAGTGAACCTAGTGAGACAGAGATGCAGATAGCGGCGCACATATCCACGCTGGTTGAGGATGGGTCAACCCTTCAGATTGGAATCGGCGGCATTCCAAACGCCGTCGCAAAACTGATGGAAAACAAGCGGGACCTGGGAATACACACGGAGATGTTCACTGAATCGATGATCCACCTGCTTGAGAAGGGTGCTGTAACCAACAGGAAGAAGACTTTGTGGCCCGGGAAATTCATCGCTGCATTCGGATTCGGGACGAAGAAGATGTATGAGTTCATTGACGACAATCCAGGTGTGTTCTTGCTCAGAGGCAAGTACGTGAATGATCCATACGTGGTGTCACAGAACGAGAAAATGGTATCAATAAACACCGCGATAACGATTGATCTCACCGGGCAGGTCTGTTCAGAAGCCATCGGAACAAGACACTACAGTGGTACTGGCGGGCAGCTCGACACTCATCGCGGTGCTTCCATGGCAAAGGACGGGAAAGGGATTATTGCTCTAAGGTCTACCGCAAAGAAAGGAACAGTATCTACGATCGTACCCGTACTTCCTTCTGGTTCACCTGTCACAGTACCTAGGCAGGACGTTGATTATATTGTTACAGAGCATGGAATAGCCCGACTCCGCGGCAAGAACATCTTCCAGCGAGTCGAAGCGCTCCTGAACATTTCTCATCCCGATTTCAGGAAGGAACTCAGGAGCAAGGCACAGGATATCGGGTTGATCTGACAGGAGGTGTGTCACTTGAGGAAAGTCTACATCACTGGAGCAAAGAGAACCGCTATAGGAGCACTTGGGGGTAGTCTAAAGGATGTTTCAGCTGTTCAGCTGGGAGTAACGGCTTCGAAGGCAGCCATGGAGCATTCGGGTGTTTCCCCAGAAAACGTTGACGAAACAATTGTGGGCTGCATACTTACAGCAGGACACGGTATGGGCCCAGGAAGGCAGGTATCGATTCACTCAGGCGTGCCTGAAGAGAAGCCCGGCTATACAATCAACATGCTGTGCGGCTCCGGCATGAAATCGGTAATGATTGGTGCGACTGACATCATGCTTGGAGAAGCAGAAATCGTCCTGGCCGGAGGAATGGAGAATATGTCTCAGGCTCCGTATCTGCTGAAACAGGGGAGATTTGGGTACAGGCTTGGTCACGGAGAAATCCTGGACCACATGGTATTAGACGGTCTTACGGACGTCTTCAACAACTACCATATGGGTGTTACTGCTGAAAACCTTGCTAAAAAGCACGCTCTCTCAAGGCAGGAGCAAGACGAGTTTGCACTGACAAGTCAGAAGAAAGCGAAGACTGCAATTGAAAACGGAAGATTCAAGGACGAGATTGTACCTGTGGTTATCAAGTCAAGGCGTGAGGAGATAGTGTTTGACACAGATGAGCATCCCCGCGATACTACACTCGAAAAACTGGGCAAGCTTAGACCTGCATTTGACAGAGAAGGCACAGTAACTGCAGGTAATGCCTCGGGAATTAACGACGGTGCGAGTATGACAGTCATAGCATCTGAGGATGCTGTAAAGGCTAACGGCATGAACCCTTTGGCTGAAATCGTTGCTTTCTCTCAGGCTGGGGTAGATCCCGCATACATGGGTATTGGCCCTGTTCCGGCAATCAGAAGACTGCTTGAGAAGACCGGGGTAGGTATCAGAGATGTAGGGTTATTCGAGTTGAACGAGGCATTCGCTGCGCAGAGCCTTGCCGTGTTGAGAAGCATTGCAGAAGAGAATGGAGTTAGCACGGACTGGTTGCTTGAAAGAACAAACGTCAATGGTGGGGCAATTGCACTTGGGCACCCTATCGCAGCTTCAGCCAACAGGATTATGGTGACACTCCTCTACGAGATGGAAAAGAGAAACATCGAGATCGGCATAGCATCTCTGTGTATCGGTGGAGGAATGGGAACCGCGGTCATGCTAAAGAGAGTGTGAGCTAGATACCCTGGTGGGTAACTTACAAGGAGGTGTTTGAATGAAGAAAGTACTGGTCTTGCTAGTAATATCAGCCCTGGTTTTTGTTAGTTCAGTCTTTGCTGAAGACGGTGTGTTCGAAGACAAGGTGGTTATCGGATCTTTCCAGGCCCTTTCAGGACCTGTGGCACCGATAGGAGTTTCAATGAGAAAGGGAATGGATGCCTACTTCAACTGGGTGAACAACACAGGAGGTGTATACGGAAGGAGCATTGATCTAATAGTTGTTGACGATCAGTTCAGTCCTTCCAAAACAGTTGTTGAAGTCCGAAGACTGGTTGAAGAAGACAAGGTGTTCTCAATAGTCGGAGGTCTGGGCACTCCTGGATGTTTGGCTGTGATGGACTATCTGAACAACAGAGAGGTTCCATTCGTGTATCAGGGAAGCGGGTCGAGCATTCTGGCAATACCTCCGAAGGAGTATATCTTCACGGTCCAGCCTCACTACACTACGGAGGGACAGATAGCCGCCAAGTACATGATGGAATCTCTTGGTGCGAAGAGAGTTGCGATTATCTACAGAGCAGATGATGCTGGGCGAGAAGGTCTCAATGCGATGAGCAGATGGCTTCTGGATAACGGCTATCCCGCTGCGCTTGTTGCAAAGATGCCGGTTGATCCAAGCAAGGTAACTTTTGACTCCGAGATACTTAAGCTTCTTGAACTGGGAGTAGACGCTGTCTATTTGCTAATGTGGATTCCTCAGAGTCCAAACTTCTTGATGCAGGCACAGGAGTATGGACTTGATGCAAAACTGGTTGGGTCATACGCCAACCCTGACATAACCCTCATCCAGCTCGCTGGTCAGGCTGCTGAAGGCTTCCAGGCGTTGGCATGGGTTGCAGCTGATCCAGAGGACGAAGGCTTCCTCGAATACATTGATGTCTACCAGGAGACGTTCCCGAATGAAATACCAAACGCATACGCAGCAGCAGGCTTCATTGCAGCTGAAGTATTCACCGAAGCTCTGAGAAGAGCGGGCGAGAATCCTACGCGTGAGAAACTCGTAGAAGCGCTTGAGACAATGAAAGGCTGGAGCGGACTCATTACACCTGAAATCACATACAGCGCTTTCGACTTGGAAGACAGATTCAGCAGAACGGGTGTACTGCAGATGTACGTAATGGAAGTAGTTAACCAGGAATGGACAACAATCCACGACTGGATAA
>CAZSXB010000022.1:0-32815 GCA_964611155.1 uncultured Thermotogaceae bacterium | reverse complement strand
AGAATTCCCATTACCGGGAGAATCCAGACAAGTCCGATGAACCAACCGATAGTGCTGAAAGCGATCTTCTCAACGGTTTTCTTTTTCATTCAGCCTCATCTCCTGCAGAACGGATCAACGGAATCGCTGCAACGAGTGTAAACAGTGTGATAAGCACTGCAACCACGGCAGCTTTCTCAGCGTTCCATTCCCGGAATCCGTATATATACATTTGAAGTGCAAGAACATTAGACGTGCCTCCAGGTCCTCCCATAGTAGCAACGTAAACAATATCAAAGATCTTGAGCTCCCACAGAAGTGTCATCGTGACGACCACCACAGTAATAGGTTTCAATAGTGGGATTGTTATTTTGAAGAACATCTTGATTCTGCTTGCTCCATCAATCCTTGCAGCCTCGTAGTACATGTTCGGTATGGTCTCCAGCCCTGCAGAATAAAGTATCATACTGAATCCTGCCCACAACCAGACTGAACCGAAAATAAGAGAAAACAAAGCTGTTTCTGGATAAGCAGTCCATGTTTGAGTCTGCATACCGAAGAAGCCCATCACCATATTAACTACTCCGACACTTCCATCAAACATGAACCTTATCATTATTCCACCCACTATCATTGGCATGACCATTCCCAGGAATATGATTGACTTTATGATCCCTCCGCCTTTCACGTTCCTCAGAAATGTGGCGAGGAAGAGTCCCAGGAATGTTGTAATAGGGAGGTGAATGGCAATCCACATCGCATTGTGAATTAAGGCGCCAAAGGGGAATTCGCCTTCATATCCCCCCGGATTGAAGATGTCACGACTCCTGAGAACCTCTGTATAGTTTGAAAGAGTAAACGAGCCGTCTTCACCAACAAAGCTCAGAAAGACGGTCCTGAGCGTGGGATACATCACAAAGATCGCCATAAGCGTCAAAGCGGGGAGAATGAAGATACCAAAGTGATAGAGTCGCGCTCTCCTGAGCATAATACGCCCCCTTTCTAAACAAAGCGGGACCTATCGGTCCCGCTCAATACGGATCACTGTATTATGGCATTCTGGCTTCAAGTTCAGCAAGAACGCTGTTGAGTCTTCCCGGGCGCACCCACAAGAGCTTCAGCTGATCCCAGAAAGCAGACTGCCATGCACCGCCGATGGTGTCGTCCAGGTCAAGTACTGGTTCAAGACCTTCGATAGATCGAGCAACTTCGCGGTCTGCAGGGGGATAGGCATCGTCAGAAACACCGGCAACTGTGGCGAAGTGGCCACCCTGTGCTACCTGAACGCTCTGTCCTTCTACGCTCGATATGAACTCGACAAACTTCTTCGCGCCCTCAACGTTATCTGCATACGCGGGTATAAAAGCGTAGTCGACGGATGACACAACGCCTCTTGCTCCTGGCAATGTGAAAACACCCAGGTCATCAGGGTCATCGACCATACCGATTATCCAGAAACCCATGAAGTAGAGTGCGTAGTCACCTTTCCACCATTGCTCAAGAATCGTCGTCCATTCAGTAGGTTCACTGAAATATCCGGCTTCCAGAAGTCCCGCGAGCTTCTCCATAGGTCTTCTTACGATATGACTTTCCCAGGTTATGTTGCCTTCGATAAGGTCATTTTGAAGCTCCGGACCGCCAAAGGTTATCAAGAAGTGCTCAGTGATATCTGACAACGGCCATCCAACACCATTTCCGCTAGCAATCGGTCTTCGTATACCCGAGATCTCGGTTATCTCTTCCAGAAGAGCCACGAATTCATCCCATGTGTTGGGTTCAGAAAGGCCATGTTCTTCGAAGAATGACTTCCTGTACCAGAACCCCGGTTTTGGTTTGGCGGTATAAGCTGTTCCATAGAGTTCGTCTCCAACCATTACACTGCGAAGAGTCGCAGGCTCATATAGACCCGCATCAACCACGTCACTGAGCTCAACAGCATGCTGCGGATTCGCGGTGATAAAATCGGACCACATGAATATGACATCACCAGGCGCGCTCCTTGCGTTGAATTGGGCGGGAAGCACGTTCGCGAGGTCTTCAGCCCTGTTAATCCTGTAATTGACCGTGATGCCCGTCTTCTCCTCGAAAGCCTGAAGGACAGGTTTGAAGCTCTCTTCTTCATCACCTGACCATGGTCCGATCACTGTTATTGACTCACCAACAAGCATCGAGGCAAACACAAGTACAATAACAAGAAAAAGTGCTTTCTTCATTCAGACACCTCCTAAGATGTGTTCTGGAAATCCGTCTAATTACTCCACACTCTTAGTGTACCCGTACAAAATGAATTAGTTCAAGTCTTGAAAAATGTCGTCTCGGCAGGCTGATGGCTATTAGCAACTATCAATGATTGTTATCGTTATTCTTCTCAGTCCTGCGCTCAGAAAATACTTTATTCTTTCCATTTCTCCTGTTTACGACCTGCACAATTATCTGATGACGAAAGCAGCTTCCATGAGGATTTCTGAGTTCCATTCTGTCTTCATTCAGATCAGGAGTGTTAGTAGAGTTACAATACAATCATTGTTAAGGAAGGGTTTACCATCTTTCTCAGTACCGTGTTAGCATATGAAGAGTATGTTTTTCGCTTTCAGAAATGATCAAGAACTGAGCTGTTGGCATGACTTCGCTCGAAAGCAGATTTGACAGTGAAGCTCTCTTCAGACCATTAGTGAAGCTATTGTGCGAGTCGATTGGGGGACAAATATGAGGGCATTGTTACTGGTTTTTCTCATGTTGTTTGTCTTCACTCCAGGTATGAGGGAATGTTCAGATTATGTGATAGCTGGTGATCATCAGCTTCGCCAGGGAAGTCAAATCAGAACGGTGTTTTTGACCTCTCCTGCTACATTTCCTGACAGAACCCTTCTTGAGTTGGGGATTGCGAATCTGAGGAACTATGGACTGGAAGTTTTTGTAGGGAACAGCTGTAGAGTATACATGGATGCCGAGCAAAAAGCCGCGGAACTCAACGAAGCTTTTGCCAATGATAAGTACGATGCAATCATTGTTACAAGAGGTGGGCATGGGTCATTCAATCTTCTTGACTATCTTGACTGGTCAGTGATTGCGAAGAATCCGAAACCAATTGTCGGATATAGTGACATAACTGCGCTGCTTCTTGCGATACACTTTCAAACCGGTTTGATCACGTATCATGGTCCTATGGTGACGGTGGAATTGGCCAGCGATACCGGATCACTCGATAATCTGATCAGAACAATTAGCGGTTCAGACAGCATTCTTTTTGATTATGAACCGATACCTGTGGTGCCAGGTGAGATGATTGGAAGACTTATCCCGGGAAACCTTTCACTGATACAGACTCTTCAAGGCACGAGCTATTTTGGTTCTCTGAGGGACGCGATTCTCGTACTTGAAGATGTCGGTGAAACCAGGAGTTCTATAGAAAGAATGGTATGGAATATCGCTCACTTGGAAGAGTTTGAGCAATTGAGAGGTATAGTGTTTGCAGGTTTCACAAACATAGGAAATGCTACACTGAACGACATTGTCGAGATAATCAGGAGCAATTTCAGGGATTCACCGATTCCTGTATGGATAGGTCTTCCGGTATATCATGGAGGTTTCACCAAACTCACCCTTCCAGTGGGTGAGTGGGTTAGAATGGATCTTGCCAATAGCGTGATTGAACCAATTAATCCATTCGGCTCCAAATGAGGGGCCCATTCTGTTCTCTTTGGTTAATCTTTGTCAGTTCAGAAGCTGAGAAACCTTGGTCATATCTTTCAACCCACTTCCAGTAAGAATTACAACAACCTGTCTCTCTTTCATGAGCTTTGTTGCGTCTTTAACAAAGCCAGCCATTGATACGGCTCCTGTAGGCTCCACGAGGATGCCATTGCTGGCAAGGTACCTTATGGCCTTTCCTATTTCGTCATCACTAACCGGACATAACCAACCACTGGTTGATTTCAGGGCATTCAGTATCTGATTTGATCTAACAGGTCTTTCAACAGCAATCCCCTCAGCCACTGTCTTACTTTCAGGAACTCGAGTAGAGAGAGCTTGGTTATGCCCGGTATCTGTCAAATGTGCGAGAGATGCTGAGCGTACACCAATAAGCCTGGGGATGGACTTGATGAGGCCAGTTCGGCACAACTCTTGAAAACCGATGAACATCCCAAGCAGTAAGGTACCATTTCCGACAGGAACAACAACTGCTGACGGAGCTTTCCATTTGAGCTGTTCACAGATCTCATAAGCTACAGTCTTTGTTCCGTGTAAGAAGAATGGATTCCACGAATGACTTGCATAATATGTGACTTCCGCTTCCTTCAAGGCACGAACTGCGACATCCTCCCTGGAACCATAGACACGGGAAAGTTGAGCTCCAAATGCGCTGATCTGCCTCTGCTTGCTTCTTGATGTGTTGTAAGGGACAAAGATTCTACAGTTTATACCGGCTCTTGCGCAGTATGCTGCAACTGAAGCTCCAGCATTTCCAGAAGAGTCTTCGATGACTTCCGAAATGCCTATGCTTTTAGCCTTGCTGATCATAACAGATGCACCACGATCCTTGAAAGATCCTGTAGGAAAAAGGAAATCAAGTTTCGCAAGGAAAGATATCCCACTCTGTTTCATTTCCAGGAGTGGAGTATACCCCTCATTGAAGCTCACGACTTCGGCATCTAACGAAAGCGGCATAGATTCTCGGTATCGCCACATGTTCTGCGGTCTTGACATGACCTTGTCTATGGAAAACTCCGGATAATGAACAATGTCCAGGAGTCCTCCGCACTCACAGCACCAGAGTGGTTCATCTGCAGAATAGGAGGCTCTACATACGCTGCACACCAGTGATACCTTCATCAGCCAATACTATCATCTTATGCGTTGTATTGTCCGATGTCGATTTGAGCAAGCTCGGACGTCTGTGTATAATTCAACTGTGGAGAGGTGGTATGGGTGAGCATTTCGACTGGAACTGGCGATTCAGGATTTACAAGCCTTTGGACCGGGCAGCGCGTTCGAAAGACCTGTAAGAGAGTTGAGGCATACGGCACTGTAGATGAGCTCAATTCACATTTGGGAGAAGTCAAGCACTATGTTAATCACACGCTCTTTGAAGAAGCAATTCTGGGGATCCAGAAGGATCTTTCGGCGATTTCTGGTCAACTCGCGACGGTTGGCAGAGAGTACTCCAGTCCTGTTTCTGAAAAGCATGTTGAACGAATCAGCAAGTTGGTTGACCACATCCAGGAGAAAGTATCTTTGAAAGGTTTTGTGGTTCCCGGGGCTACCCCGGTTTCAGCGAAGCTAGATATTGCCAGAACTGTTGCGAGACGAACAGAGAGAAGGATATTCAGCCTTGCTGAAAGTGAAGAGGTTTCTGAGCTGATACTGACATACGTGAACAGGCTTTCTGACTTGCTTTATATGATGGCAAGATACGAAGAACAGTTTCCGGCGAACGACTGAGGGAAAGCAATGCTTGTAGGCACCAACAGACTGAAGACAGTTCAGATGTGAAGAGGAGGTATATCATGTATAGAACCCTTGAAGACATAGTAGGAAAAGCGAGTAAAGAAAGCACGGGGAAAATCGTCCTTGCGGGCTCAGAAGACAGGGAAGGTCTGCTGGCGCTAAAAGAGGCTTCAGAAAGTGGCATAGCAGATTCTTTGCTCATTGGTAACAAGACCTCGACAACAAAGCTTCTTGAAGAAATCTCCTTTTCAGCTGAGATTATTGATGCAAATACTGAGGAAGAAATCGCTGAAGCGGCGGTGAGAGCCGCAGGTTCTTCATCAAGGGCTTGCCTTATGAAGGGGAAAATAAAGACCTCGTCGCTTCTGAAAGCAGTTCTGGACAAGAATTGGGGTCTGAGAACTGGTCGGTTGCTTAGTCATGTGGCCTGCCTTGATGTGGACGCACTTGACAGGCTGGTTTTTGTGAGTGATGGAGGAATGGTGGTCAAACCAGATCTATCGCAGAAAGTAGAAATCGTCAGGAACGGTGTTGATCTGCTCAATTCGTTGGGTTACGCTGAACCGGCTGTTGCAATGATTGCTGCTGTGGAAACTGTCAATACAGACATGCCGGAGACGGTCGAAGCTGCTGTGATTGCAAAGATGCGTGATCGCAACCAGATTCAGAGGTGCGTTTTGGATGGTCCTCTGGGGCTTGATAATGCTCTATCGCTTATGGCTGCCAAAATCAAAGGATTGGAGAGCCCTGTAGCAGGAGTTGCGGACTTGCTGGTAGTGCCCGACATCCATTCAGGTAATTTCCTCGGCAAATCGGCGGTCTACCTTGCAGGAGGAACAATTGCTGGTTTGATTGTCGGTGCGTCAGTTCCCATTGTTGTTGTCTCGCGCGCGGACTCTTCGAAGTCGAAGCTTTCATCGATCGCGTTGGCAACAATCAGCGCATCCGAGGCCAGTGCTCGACAGAGTTGATACTTAGCAGGAACTTCCTCACAAATCGTTCGGGCATCTCTACCCCAGGAGTAAGCCAGGGCTTGTTGTTGCCATGATGGTCGCTGCCTCCTGTTGGAACAAGAGACAGTCTCGCTGCAATACCCAGGAGTTCTTCTTGTGTGCCTTTGTCATATTCTTTGTAGAAAACTTCCAGCCCCTCCAGGCCATTATCTATTAGGATTTTCAGTTCCCTCACCAACTCTGCAGAAGTAAGACCCAGAGATAGTGGATGTGCAAGAACAGAGAGCCCTCCAGCTCCCCGAATTGTCTCCATAACAACTTCAGGAGATTGTTTCTGACGTTCTACGTATGCTTTTCCCCCAGACTTCAGGAAAGAGTCGAAAGCCTCTTTCAAGGACGCTGCATATCCCTTCTCTGCAAGTAACCTGGCAAAGTGAAGCCGTCCGGTGTTGTTCTCTTCTGTTAGAGTATCGGTTTCCTTGTCACTGATTCTGACTCCGATCGTCTTCATGCGTTCTATGAGTTTGATGTTTCGTTCTCTTCTACTTCGAGTTATCGAAGAAAGCATGCTAAGAAGATTGCTGTTAGTAAGGCTGATCCCATAGCCCAGTAGATCCAGTGTTCCCGGTCCTTTACAGGCAATCTCCACAGCGGGAATGTACGTCAACTCATTTTCTTGTGCGCAATTCATTGCGGTTGCTTGCGCGTCTATGTTATCATGATCTGTGATGGACATTAGTTTGATACCCGCATCCAGACTCCTCTGAAAAAGCTCATGCACGGCATCAGTTCCATCTGAATAGACGGTATGCATGTGAAGATCAACAAGCAAACAAACACCTCCAGGTTCTCTGTTTACTCACAGGTATAATATAGCAGAGTTCTGGGAAGAGGTGATCCATATAGCAGAAATGGAACTGCCTGCGGGAACTATTCTCAAGGGCAGATACGCTGTCGAACGTTCCCTGGGAAGTGGAGGATTCGGGATCACTTACCTGTGCATGGATAATGTTGTGGGGGAATATGTTGCTGTAAAAGAATACTTCCCAAAACTCGCTGTCCGAGAGGGGCTCAGTCTGGTTATCCCGGGGCAGCATGATATGCAAGAACACTATACCAGGGTAGAGTCCTTCCTTGATGAGTCGAAGATTGCTTCGAAATTCGGAGATGTCAGGATAGTTCGCCAGACCGATTCGTTCAGGGAGAACAACACAGCATATTATGTGATGGAATACGTCGAAGGACCGACTCTAGCTCAATTCATAAGGAGAAATGGACCTCTGAAGGCTCAGGAAGCTACAAGTATAGCAGAGGAAATATCGCTGGGGTTACGTTCTATTCATGATGCCGGTTTTGTGCACGGTGACCTCAAACCAACGAACGTCATACTCAAAAACGAAAGGGCAGTGAAAATCACAGATTTTGGTGGGGCAAGCATGCGAGACAGTTTCTTCGTGCCACTTCACGCAGGGGTGGTGTCTCTGCATTACTCAGCTCCTGAACGCTTCGTGAGGTGTATAATGCCTACAGCTCAATCAGATATTTACTCACTGGGCGGGGTGCTCTTTTTCCTTATCTCAGGTCTTGACCCAGTTCCGGCGCCTGACCGACTGAAAGGAATTGCGATGGCTGACCCTCCGACGAATTACAGGTTGCGACGGGTCATAAGAAAGGCAATGGCAATGGCCATGAGCGATCGATATCAGGATATTCTCCAGTTCATCAGGGCAATCAGGAAACGATTGTTCTGAAATTAGTAGTCAACAAACTCTTTGCAGAGGCTTTCTATGACTCTCCTGAACCTGGGGAAGGGGAGTTCAGGGATTTTCTTGTTAATAAACTCTGAGATCATATGTCTGGCTTCTGTCTTCTTCACGGCATTGAGAGCTGAAGGTCTGCCTAATACAGCATCTTTTCCCGGTGTCTTTCCCAGTTCGTGATCACTGAGATCTGAATCCTTAATATCATCTGCAACCTGAAATGCAATTCCGAACTCTCGTCCCAGCTCCAGCATCTTCTCGGCACCATCGATATCGTCACAACAGAGAATCGGTGATGCGAAGCAAAAACCGAATAACTCCCCCGTCTTCTTCAAATGTATACTCCGCACGGTATCCTCACTAAGAGGGGGACGAACTGTAACATCAAGATATTCACCCTCAATTACTGCAAGAGAAGTCTTTGTCCACAATTCAAGAATCCGGATAACATGGTTCTCGCTAATTGAGGACCTCAGGATTATCTCGACAGGATATATTAGAAGAAAATCACCTGCTAGAATAGCAATATCCTCTCCAAAGGCTTTATGAAGTGAAGGGTTGCCTCTTCTAAGATCGTCGTTGTCGATTGAGGGCAGATCATCGTGAATGAGGCTGCCGGTGTGAAACACCTCAACAGCAATTCCCAGGCTGTTCGCAATGCTTTGCTCCAGAAGAAGCTCATCGCACAAGCACCTGATGATGTAAGGTCTAAGTCTCTTTCCACCTGATCTGAAGGTGTACTCAAGGGCATAGCAAAAGTCTTTCTTAACGGCTATGTTCGATACTCCGGACAGCAGGAAACGATCGAATGCCTCTCGAAAATCCTCAAGAGGAGGAATCTTCATCCTGATCCCGTTTCTTTCTCTGAAGGTATCTCTTGAAGTCTTCAATGTCAAACTGACTGACGAACTCCTTGAAGGCTTCGGGGTCATCACTTTTTTCTTTCTCCTCTTGCTGAAGATCTTCCAGATTTATGGCGCTTTCCTCGTACACCTTTTCTTCAACAAAGACCGGAATGCTATTCTTCACTGCAAGGACGAGGCAGTCCGAAGGTCTGGCATCGAGTGGAACTGTTTCTCCATCACTGTTTATAACGATGAGATTTGCAAAATAGACGTTGTCGCGAACACTGTGTATTACTACCTTATCAAACTTACCACCAGCTGCCTGGACAGCATTTGAGAAGAGATCATAAGTGAGAGGTCTTGGGAACTCTTTCCCACTGACGGCAATCGCCAGGGATTCCGCCTCAAAAGGGCCTATCCAGATTCCGAAGCCCTTGTTTGATTTGTCTACCTCCAAAATCACTACAGGTGAGCCCGATTGATCAAGAGCCAGGCCACGTAGTCTTACCTGCAACATCATTTGACCCCCATTCTAATCTCTTCAAGCCCCTGCTTCACAGATCGCTGGGCTGACTCTCTCAGCGATCTCTCAGAATCAAAAGAGGCGGGCTCAAGAGGTTCCATGATATTCACACATACCCTTCCTGGCCTTACAAAGAGCTGTTTTTTCTTCATCAGTCTGCCGGTTCCATCTATGGCAACAGGAAGGACCACCGTACCTGTACGATACGGTAACATAAAACTCCCTTCTTTAAAAGGAAGAAGCTTTCCGTCTTCGCTCCGAGTTCCTTCAGGAAACAGCATAATTGTACCACCTTTACGTAATACAGTTATCAGCTTCCTCAACGTTGATGCTGTTTGTGTTCTATCTCCTCTAGCAATGAAAACGCCGTCCAGGGCATTCACGAAACCTCTTACAACAGGGATCTTTGAGATCTCCTTTTTTGCGATGAAAGCGATTCCATCGTATATATAACCCGGGACAAGAGGTATATCGAGAACACTCTGATGATTGCATATTATCACCATCGGGCCTTTTTCGGGAACATTCTCGGCGCCTCTGACTTGCACTTTGCAGAATAGCGTTCGGAAAACATTGCGTCCGAATCTTCCCACTTCTCTACTAACGAATCTTTTAGCAGCTTCTTCCCCTCTTTTCTTTCGCACCGCTCTACCTATGAGGAGGACCAATCCACCGTAAATCATCACGTATAGAACGAAAAACACCGCTCCAATAACTGTGATGAAGAAATCTCGGATGGCCATAAGATAGCGAGTTAATCTCATCCATTACACCTCGGATTCGGGAATAAGCTCTTTACTGACCTCTCTCAAGGCATTGTCCAGTAGTTCGCCAATATTCAGCCCCTCCTCCGCTCTTCTAATGAGTTCTTTGCTTGCTCCCGTTGAAGGCTCAAGAGGGGAGAATACCGTGCAACTGTCTTCGTAGGGAAGAATTGACGTATCGTATGTATTATACTTCTTTGCATATTCGATTGTCTCGAGCTTGTCAAAACACACAAGAGGTCTAATCACAAGCAGAGACGAAGACTGGTCGATCACAGAAAGGTTTCTAATGGTCTGACTGGCTACCTGTCCAACAGACTCACCAGTGACAAGCAGTTCTGCACCTTCTGATTCAGCAAGGCTTGAAGCGATTCTCATCATCATTCTCCTCTGAATCAACAGGCGTAGCTTGTCCGGGGCACATTTCTTAATGGCAAGCTGACATTCTGTGAAAGACACGTTGAACAACTCTATCTCTTTTCTATCAGAATATGATGCAAGTATGCCTGCGAGTTTTCTTACCTTATCGAGAGAGCGAGTCCCCGTGTAGGGAGGACTCGAGAAATGCACAGCAATCAGTGTGATTCCTCGTTTCATGGCCAGACACCCAGCAACAGGACTATCAATGCCTCCAGACAGAAGCAATGCACCTTTCCCGCTTATCCCAGTTGGAAGGCCACCGGGCCCGGGAGTCTTCCCGGGGAAAACGTAGACCCCATCATTTCTCACTTCTATTCCGATGACAAAGTCAGGATTTCTTACATTGACTCGAAGTTGTGGAAGTGCTTCCAGAATACGTTCCCCAATAACCGCGCTGAGTTCCATGCTCTTCACGGGGAACTTCTTGTACTCTCTCTTTGTTGACACCTTAAAGGTGGAACTGCCCGAACTCAGTAACTCTCTTGCAGTTATGATACTGGTTTCCGATATATTCTCTATGTCATAGTCAGTAACTCGAGCGAAGCTGTAATTCTGGATTCCGAAAACCTTGCTCAATTTCATCTGTGCATGATCACACATCTTCCTCTCAAGATTGACGATTATCCTCCCGCGGCGCCTCGATACCCGACCTTCAGGAAGGGCGGCTCTTATGTTCTCTACCAGCTGCTTCTCAAATGCGCCTCTATTCTTTCCTTTAAGAGCAATCTCACTATAACGGACAACTGCTATCGATTCCAATCTATTCTCTCCTCGTAAAGACCAGTGGTATAATTGCTTGATGATTGGGGGTGTTTTCTATGAGGACTATGATATTCATTGTTACAGTTGTTCTTGCTGGGCTCACGCTTTGTGCTCTTGACTATGATAACATCTACAACGAATTCGTGGAAATCCGTTCAGAAGAGAGCCTTGAGAGAATGGAGACATTCATTGATTTGCTCTCTGAGTTTCCAGACACCGACACTGACGCAAGATTTCTGACTCTTCTTGCTGATTCACACAGGGAGTATGCGAACTGGGCTCCGGACGAAAAAAAGCGAACCCACTACGAAACGGCAAGATCTCTTGCAGAAAAGGCGATTGAACTCGATCCTGACTATGGGTATGCATATTACGTTGCCGGAGCTTCCATAGGTCAGCTGGCTCAGTTTGCCGGGATAATCAGGTCGATATTCATGTTAGGCGACTTTGACAAGTACATTGAGACTGCCATGGAGATGATTCCGGATAACCATTTCCCGTTTCTTGCAATGGGAATGCGGTATAGAGATACGCCCTGGCCATATCGCAATTACAAGAGATCTGAAGAGCTTATTCTGAAGGCAATAGAGAAGAATCCTGACTACATAAACAACTACACCGAGCTAGCCGAGCTCTACATAAAAACAAAAGATAGAGATAAGGCTGCTGAAGCATATTTGAAAGTTCTCGAACTGGAATTGCAGCCTGAATGGATGGAGCAGGGAAAGCAGGCAAAACAAGATGCAGAAGCCTGGCTCAGGGAGAACGGTTATCTGAACTGAAGTGCCCTATTTACTCATATTCTCACTCGCATTTGGTTTGATATCGTATATTGTTGGCTACGGTGTTATTGTTTCTATAACGACTGCCAGCATGCTTGTTCTTGGTTCCATTGTTGGGAAAAAAGACACCAGGCTTCTTCAGCTTCATGGGCTGACACTCGTCCTGATGACCGCGTTAACTGTTATTGGTGGCTTCGGAACACGTGATACTGTGCGTCTGCAGAACGAGAGCATCTGCCTTACTATAAGTTATTTACTTCTTGCAATCCATGGTATCACATGCGATTTCCGAAGACTGTCTCTGCTATTCCTTACTCTCTTTTGGGGAGGTGTTGCTGCAGGACTGAGTCATGCAGCAAACGAGAGACTCGGCTTAGGAGGCATTGTTCTGTCCATTGTTCTGATGTGCGGAGTTGCCTTTCAGGACATTAGAAAGACTCGTAGAAGCCTTCAAAGTATCGGGAAAGATGAAAAGAGTGCTTCAGGAGGTGTGTAAATGCCTGGAAGAATCAGAGTAGGCGTCATACAGACATCTGCTATACCTGGCGAAGCTGGAGAAAACCTTGAACAGGCACTTAACAGCGCTGAACTGCTATCTGGCAAAGGCGTAGATGTAATAGTGCTGCCCGAAATGTTCAATTCGGGTTACGGTGTTGATCCGCGGGTGCTTGAAGCCGCGGAAGATTCATACGAGGAGACTATCGAGACTCTTTCTGCACTTGCGGACGATCGAGAGTTGATGATTGTCGGCGGAATTGCAAGGAAAATCGAGGAGAGATGGTTCAACTCAGTTGCAGTGGTGCGGCCTTTCGTAGAGCCCATCTATTACAACAAGACACACCTCTTCAGGGATGAGAAGAAAGTATTTAACCCTGGAGACAGATTCGTGGTGTTTGAGTATTCTGGGATAAAGTTCGGAGTTCTTATGTGTTTTGAGATAGGCTTTCCCGAAGTATCGAGATACCTTTGTCAAGAAGGCTCGGAAGTCATAATATCAGTGTTTGCATTTGGAAAGGAAAGGTCCAGGATTTACGAGACCGCAACAATAGCCCGATCAGTAGAGAATGGCACATTTCTGGTTGCCTCAAGTCAGACAGGAAGACCAGGAAAAGCGGAATTCACCGGGTCTAGTCGAGTAGTATCTCCTTCAGGTGAGCTCCTGGCCGATGCCGGAACTGCCGAGGGTTTTATTGTAGCCGAACTGAATACTTCTCTTGTAAAGCGTTATCGCTATGAAGAGGGTGGGGATTCGAACGGCTACTACTCAAACCTCAGACCAGAGCTGTACGGGCGTTAGCTTTGTTGACAGGTATTTCCTCATAAGATAGAATATGACAGGCTGGGCCGTTAGCTCAGTAGGCAGAGCGGCTGATTCTTAATCAGTAGGTTGCAGGTTCGACTCCTGCACGGCCCACCAGAACAAGTGGAGCAAAGCTCCCACCCCCAGCCCAAGCTAAGGGGTCAATACGATTGTGAGTATTGGCAGGCGGGTGGTCTGCCATTTTTTATGAGAGGTGATGAGTATTTCTCGGAAAACAGCTTCAGTTCCCAGGAACGAAGAGATTACTGCAAGAAGCGTAAGAGTGATTGATGAGGACGGTTCTCAGCTTGGTGTTATGCCCACAAAGGAGGCAGTCAAGCTGGCTCAGGAGAAGGAATTAGATCTTGTACTGGTTGCACCAAACTCAAATCCCCCGGTTACCAGGATAATGGACTATGGGAAATTCAAGTATCATAAAGATCGGAAGGATCGAGAAGCAAAGAAGAAGGCGAAGCAGACACAGCTGAAGCAGATGAAATTCAGGATAAAGATTGACGAACATGATTTCCAGACGAAGGTAGGAAGAATCAGGGACTTCCTGGAAAAGGGAAGCAAAGTTAGGGTTGTCATCATGTTCAGAGGTCGAGAAATCGTCTTTGCCGAAAAGGGCGAGGAAATTCTGAATCGAGTAGCCGCGGAACTGGAAGAGATATCAGATGTTGACCGCAGCCCGAAATTGGAAGGCCGAGACATGTGGATGCTTCTGAAACCGAAGGCGTAATGGGAGGTTCTAGAATGAGCAGGAGTAAATTCAAGACACACAAAGCCAGCGCGAAAAGATTCAAGGTTACTGGCAGCGGAAAGATTGCAAGACAGCATTCCGGAACGGGACATAATACCGGGAAGAAGAGAGAAAACAACAGGCGCGAAGCCAGAAAATGGGAGACTATCGAGGGTGGTTATGCGAAGAAAGCCAGAAGGAGCCTGGGGCTTTAACGTCGAGCAGAGACTATATGAGGTGGTTTAGATGAGAGTTAAAGGGTCACAGATTGCTAAGAACAAGAGGAAGAAGTATCTTCGAGCCGCAAAAGGTTACAGGGGAGCGTTGAGTAGAAGATATCGACTCGCCAAACAGTACTATCTGAGATCTGGTGTCTATGCCTACGTGGGCAGAAAACAGAGGAAGAGAGATTTCAGGAAGCTATGGATAACCAGAATCAACGCTGGTGCCAGATTAGCTGGCTCCAGATACAACGAGCTTATCCACGGATTGAAGATTGCTGGTGTCAACATAAACAGGAAGATGCTTGCAGATCTTGCAGTAAATGACTTTGAGACCTTTAAAGGCTACGTAGAAGTAGCCAGGTCGGCCTTAGATGGAAACTGAGGGGGGGAGCCCCCTTTTTTTGTACCTGAGACAAGGAGGAATATCATGGAGTTCAGTCTGAAGAGAATTGGCGGTTTGACTTTTCATGCGCGTACGCCCAGTGGTCACGATGTGATTGTAGACACAAAACGGGAATTCGGAGGCAACGAGAGCGCTGCCACTCCGATGGAACTTGTGCTGGTTGCTCTAATGGGATGTACGTCTATGGATGTGGTATCGATACTGAAGAAAATGAAGGTCGAGGACTACCACATGGAAGTTGTTGTTGAAAGCGAGAAATCTGAAGAACACCCAAAAGCATACACCAGCATAGAATTAACCTACAAGTTTGGAGGAGAAGATCTCTCCAAAGAGAAAATTAAGAAAGCAGTGAGTCTTTCCCAGGAAAAGTATTGCTCTGTATCTGCAATGCTGGGTAAGGCTGTGAGTATGTCGTACAAGGTTATCGTTGGAGATGAAGAGATTTGAACGTAGAAGATCAGAAACATCGTTTGGAAGAGCAATCCGACAGTCTCGTTGACGTTACTCATAAATTGCTCGTAATGTCCGGAAAAGGCGGGGTAGGGAAGTCAACTGTGGCCGTTAATCTGGCTTGTGCATTAGTTGACGAAGGGTTCAAGGTAGGTGTACTTGACATTGATATCCACGGTCCAAACGTGTCCAAGATGATAGGCCAGAAGAAGAGGCCAATGGTTGTTGAGGAACAGATTCTTCCTGCAGAAGTCATGCCGAACATGAAATCCATATCGATTGCTGATTTCACGGACATGGGCAGCCCGATAGTTTGGAGAGGCCCTTTGAAGGCAAATGCCATAAAGCAACTTGTTAATCAAACGAACTGGGGACAACTCGACTTTCTCATAGTGGATGCCCCTCCAGGCACAGGAGATGAGCCCTTAACTGTCTCTCAGATCATTCCTGGTCTGCGTTCAATTGTGGTTACTACGCCACAGGAAGTAGCGAAGATTGACGTTATAAGGGCTCTGAACTTTGTGCAGAAGATAGGGGTTGCCCCCATAGGGCTTGTTGAGAACATGTCTCATATGAAGTGTCCGGAATGCGGCAAGATGATCAGTCTTTTCGGTGGCACTGCGGGTGAAGACCTCTCGAAGAGCTTCAACATACCCCTGCTTGCAAGAGTTCCATTTGATCCGCAGGTCTCTATTCTTGCGGATGAAGGGAGAACCATTTCATCGTATATGAGAGGCTCTGAGCTCGAGAAGGCTTACAGATCATTATCTTCGCGGGTTCAGGAGGAGCTGATGCATCAGTGAGTAGTAGTCTTGATACTATTACCATGAGATGGGATGGAAGGAGTTTGTGGCTCCTTGACCAGCGAAAACTGCCAGGCGAGATTTCTTACGTACAGTGTTCTGATTTCCTTGCGGTTAGTAAAGCGATTTCGGACATGATTGTGCGGGGTGCTCCTGCGATCGGTGCAGCAGCTGCTTTTGGGTATCTCCTAGGAGCAATTGAGGTTTCGAAAACAGCCAGGGACAATGTGTCAGAAGCTATGGGGCATATTGAAGAGACGCTTTCATCTAGCAGACCGACCGCGGTCAATCTGTTTTGGGCGCTTAATCGCATGCACAAGTGTTTTGATGAAGCCCATGATTTCTCAGATTTAATCAGGTCTCTGGAGACTGAAGCGCTCTCAATCGCTGAGGAAGATATCATGACAAACAGGCGGATAGGGAAACTGGGCGCTTCCCTCTTACGAGACAACACGAGGATAATCACTCACTGTAATGCAGGTGCTCTGGCGACAGTTGATTATGGTACTGCTCTTGGGGTTATTCGGGCTGCTCATGAACAGGGAAAGAAGGTTCATGTCTTCGTTGATGAGACACGCCCCTATCTGCAGGGAGCTCGGCTGACTTCATGGGAACTCATGAACGCTGGAATAAGCTGTACCCTGATTACTGATAATATGGCAGGTTGGGTCATGAAAAGCAAGGGAATCGATGTCGTTATAGTTGGGGCAGACAGAATCGCAGCAAATGGAGATACTGCTAACAAGATTGGCAGCTATTCTTTGGCGATTCTTGCTTCACATCATGGAATACCGTTTTACGTGGTCGCACCATCTTCAACTTTGGACAGCAAATTGGCTTCCGGTGAGGAGATACCAATTGAAGAACGCCCATACGAGGAGATCACACACATCTCTGGTGTTCGGATAGCACCAGAAAACGTGAACTGCTTTAATCCAGCATTCGATGTGGTTCCTGCTGAGTTAATCACAGCAATCATCACGGAGCATGGAGTGAATCAGCGGCCTTATGACTTTCGAACTCACCCAGGGTATTGACACAGAAGAAGGAGTAGAAGGGTGAGCCTTGCCCTCATAGACTCATCAAGAGAAATCAGGCTCTTTGATTCGGAAGAGCCTGAAAGCATTCTTATAAATGGCGGTAAAACAGGTTTCATTGCTGAAAGAAAGAGAAGAGGGCCTATTAGGCTTCTCGTTGACAGGGATCTTTCTCCTTGCGATCTGGTCGAATACATTAGAAACGGGGAAAAGCAACCTGTGTACCCGGCGGGAATTCTTGACACGAAAAGGTATCAATACCGGGGTCCTTTGGGGTTCGACTTGAATGATAGATTTGTTGACTTCCGAGTGTGGGCCCCCGGGCACCAGAACCTGTATGTCGAAATCTTTGACACCCATGATCTTCGGAATCTCTTATGTGTCGAAAGAATGAAAAGAGCAGATAATGGAGTTTGGAGTTGCAGAGTCACGGGCAACCTCAAAGGGAAGGTCTACAGGTACAGGATAGAACGCAGAGGTGACTGCAGAACCACTTCAGATCCTTATGCACCTTCAGCAATTTACAATGGTGATTATTCATTGATTGTCGATCTTGCTGACCTTGAACCTGAAGGATGGAACGTGGACCACGGTCCTTATGTCAAATCCATTACCGATGCTGTCATTTATGAGATGCACGTGGGAGATTTCTCATCTTCATGGACCTCGGATCACTTCCACAAAGCCAAGTACCTCTCCTTCTGCGAAACAGATAGAAAGAACACTCTTTGCGGACAGGCAGGCATTGACTACATTAGAGAACTGGGGATTACTCATCTTCATCTGCTTCCGTTTCAGGATTTCTACAGTGTTGACGAACTAAACCCCTCATACAATTGGGGTTATGATCCGGAGCTGCATAATGTTCCTGAAGGAAGCTACTCAGTGAATCCGCTTTCGGGTGAGAGCAGGGTTCTCGAGGTGAGACAGATGGTGAAGTCGCTTCATGACTCTGGTATTGGTGTAATCATGGATGTTGTCTACAATCATACATTCAGGTATGATTTTCCGTTTCATACGCTTGTACCATACTACTTCCACAGACTGAATGAAAAGGGCAAGTTCTCAAACGGTTCTGGAACGGGTAATGAGCTTTTCACAGAGAGA
Organism: uncultured Thermotogaceae bacterium; assembly: GCA_964611155.1. Lineage (GTDB taxonomy): Bacteria > Thermotogota > Thermotogae > Petrotogales > Kosmotogaceae > UBA9910. The sequence goes on along the minus strand of CAZSXB010000022.1, from coordinate 14,513 downwards.
TTCATGGTAAGAAGGTACGTTAAGGATTCACTGCTTCACTGGTTGAGGAACTATCACATAGATGGATTCCGTTTTGATCTCATGGCTCTTCTTGGAAGCCATACTATGAAAGAAATTGAGACGGTACTGAGGAAAGAGCGCAAAGACGTTATCCTCTATGGAGAACCCTGGATGGCAGCGAGATCTTCCATGAGAGATCATCCGTTCGTAAAAGGCAAACAAAGAGGAACATCTATATCCGTATTCAATGATGATTTCAGAGATGCTATCAAAGGACGACCCGATGACATGTCGAAAGGGTTCGTATCTGGTGAGAGGGGTCTGGAAAGAAGAATCTGTGCTGGTATAGCGGGTTCCATAGATTATTCTGCAGGGATATCTGGGTTCACTGATCAACCACCTGAGACGATCAACTATTGCTCCAGTCATGACAACCTCACTCTTTGGGACAAGCTCTTCAAAATCTCCTCTAAGGATCCTTTTGAGAGACGCAGAAGAATGGCTTTACTGGCTCTTTCAGTAGTAATGACTTCGCAAGGTGTGCCTTTCATGCATGGTGGTTCAGAGTTTTTTCGGACGAAACTCATGGAAAGAGACAGTTACAAATCCTCAGGAGTCATCAATGAAATCAACTACAACAGGAGTTCCTTCTACAGTGAAAGCACTGGCTATGTGAGAGAACTGATAAGATTGAGAAGACGAGAAGAACTCTTCAGGCTGAGAGAATCTGCCGATGTGCAAAACAGACTGGACTTTGTTCACGCTGCAGATAATCTGGTGATCTTCTGTCTGACGGATTCAACTCGTAGTTATACAGTGATGCACAACGCTTCCTCACACGTGCGTCACTATGAAGCAGGTGGTCTGTGGAACGTGCTTGTTCATGATACAAAGGCAGATCTGAACGGTCTATTTGAGATTAGCGGCAATCTGTCCGTAGAACCATTCTCAACCACAATCGCTTTGAAGCGATGAAAGCGAGGTTTGGTTATGTGGGAAGAACTAAGAACTGAAGACCACGAAGTCTTCGAGATCATGCAGAGAGAATTGCGCCGTCAGGAAACCGGGCTGGAACTCATTGCTTCTGAGAATTTCGTCTCGCCTGCCGTAATGCAAATGATGGGTTCTGTGCTTACCAATAAGTATGCAGAAGGCTACCCGGGGAAGAGGTACTATGGTGGCTGTGTTCATGTTGATGAAGCGGAGAGACTTGCCATAAGTCGTGCAAAGAGATTGTTTGACACGGAATATGTAAATGTTCAACCACACTCTGGCTCTCAAGCGAATATGGCTGCCTTCCTGGCTGTTGCTTCACCCGGTGATACGATCATGGGAATGTCACTGAGTCATGGGGGTCATCTAACACATGGTTCGCCAGTCAATTTCTCCGGAAGACTTTTCAAGGCTGTATCGTATGAAGTTGATACTGAAACAGAGACAATTGATTACTCTCAGCTTGAGAGACTTTCTCTGGAGGTAAAACCGAAGATAATCATCGCAGGGGGCAGTGCTTACTCGAGAATGATTGATTTCAAGCGATTCAGAGAGATTGCTGACAGTGTTGGGGCTTTTCTTGTTGTTGACATGGCCCATTTTGCAGGGCTTGTAGCTGCTGGGCTCTTTCCGAACCCGGTGGATCATGCTCATATAGTTACTTCCACCACGCATAAGACCCTTAGAGGACCAAGGGGGGGCATGATCATTACTAATGATGAAGAACTGGCTGAAAAAGTAAACAAGAACATCTTTCCAGGAATACAGGGAGGGCCCCTGATGCACGTTATCGCGGCGAAAGCGGTGGCATTCGGGGAAGCTCTAAAAGATGAATTCAAGCTATATCAGGAGCGTGTTTTGGATAATGCGAAGGCACTCGCAGAGAATCTTGGCAAAGCTGGCTTGAGGATTGTCTCTGGTGGGACAGACACCCATCTATTTCTGGTAGATCTCACTGAAAGCGGTGTTACGGGGAAAGCTGCCGAAAAGGCTCTTGAGAAGGCTGACATAACTGTAAATAAGAATACCATACCAAGAGAGACGCGTTCTCCATTTGTTACCAGCGGGATTCGTGTCGGAACGCCCGCGGTTACTACACGTGGTATGGGGGTTAAGGAAATGAGTGAGATTGCCGTGATGATGGCAAGAGTAATAGGAGCGATAGAAGATCAGAAAGGCGCTGCCAATGAAAGTCTGCTCAGCGAGGTACGGTCGCAAGTGAGCGAACTAACGCAGCGATTCCCACTCTATGAAAGGTTCATCGAGGAGGCTGATAACGATGCATGAGATGCTCACGGTAGTCAATCATCCCCTTGTTCTTCATAAGCTTTCAATAATGAGGAATGCGGAAACAGGTCCGAAGGAATTTAGAGAGTTGCTCAAGGAGATTACTCTGCTTCTAACATATGAAGCTACAACACACATTAACACGCACGAAGTAGAAATTGAAACACCGCTTGCAAAGATGAAAGGTAAGATGATCGAGGACAAAAAGGTCTCGGTTGTTCCTATTCTCAGGGCTGGTCTGGGAATGGTTGATGGCGTTCTTTCCTTGATGCCAAATGCTGCGGTCGGCTTCATCGGGATTTACAGAGATCCGATTACGATACGGCCAGTTGAGTACTACGGAAAACTACCGCCACTGAACGACAATGAGGTCTTCATTCTCGATCCTATGCTAGCCACAGGAGTCTCTTCGAACAGGGCTATTGACATTGTTAAGAAAGCTGGAGGTAAGAACATAAGTCTCATGTGTATCATCTGTGCGCCAGAAGGTGTTGATATGATTTCCAGGCACCACCCCGATATCAAGGTTTTTACTGCATCTGTTGATGAAAGGCTTGATGAGAAATCATACATTATTCCTGGTTTGGGTGATGCGGGTGATCGGCTTTACAAGACCCGATAAGTCCTCGAATGTCCTCGTTATTGGCGGACTGATCCAGGATATCGAGGTAAAAGGCTCGGGTCATTTGTCAGAAGTGTCCTGCAAGCCAGGGGGATCAGGGCATAATGTGGCCAGTGTACTTTCGATTTTTGGTCACAGTGTGTATTTTGTTTCGGTCGCCCCTTTTGATCTGGTAAGACACATGAAACACTTCTCATACTCCTTTATTCCAGTCTCAAGGTGTTCGAGAGAAGGCAGAGTGTTGTATCGTGAAGATCTCAGTGTCATTGGTGTTCAGAGACCACATCATGAGGGAGTGTCGGAGAGACTGTTTGATGTCCTCGCAGAATCGGTATTTGATCTACTATATGTCACCCTCGAGCTGGACAACCCTCTTCTCGAGCTTGCAGGCAGTGTTGACAGAAGCATCGCTGTGATCGATATCAAGCCATCGTTCAGAATCAGTGAGGCCATGCAATACATCGGATCGTATGACGTCATAATCGCAAACCAGGAAGAACAGAGACAACTAGGTGAATTCGATTCTCGGAGACTTGTGCGCATGAGAGCGGAAAATGGTGTTGCTTTTCGCGGAAAGGAATATGCCTTTGAACAATCCGACAGGAACAAGCTCAAATGTGGCGACCTTTTGGGTGCAACTATCAGCAATGAACTGCTTTGTGGGAAGAATCTGACAGAAGCAGTTGTCACGGCAACATCAGTAGCCTCTGATTATGCAAGAAAACCGCATACCCTTGAGGAGTACACTGCCTGTCTGCCGCGATGAGCTTTGTGATTTGAATGAGTCTCTGGAGGTGCTGAAGTGTCGGGAAAACTCACTGTAATAGTCGGACCTATGTACTCTGGAAAAACGTCTGCGCTTCTGTCACTGGTAGAAATCTATGAGCTTGGCAGAAAGAAGGTGGTTGTTTTCAAGCCAGAGATTGATCAGAGGTACTCTGCAGAGTTCGTGGTTTCTCACTCAGGGATGAAAGCAAGAGCATTCGTGGTCAAGGATTCTGATGCTCTTGCGAGAAGACTTGGCCAGCTTAATGGCAGTATTGTTCACGCTGTCTTTATCGACGAGGTACACTTCCTTGACGAAGGTGTAGTTGGCTTGGTCAAGGGAATCATTGATCGCGACGTCGACGTTTTCTGTGTAGGACTTGATATGAGTTACAGGCAGAAACCGTTTATGGTTACAGCCCAACTAATGGCGATTTCGGATGAAATCGTGAAAAAAAGGGCTGTATGTCATAATTGCGGGGAGTACAATGCAGTGCTTTCTTATCGTACAACAGACGCGATTGAAGGAGATATTGATGTCGGTGGAATGGAGAAATACGTCGCCGTCTGCAGGGACTGCTACAGAGTTCTCACCAGAAAGCATGTCTGAGGTGATAGTTTCCCTAGCGCGGACACTGATTATCTCACAAAGATTAACTTCAGGCAGTCAATTAAGTATACAGACCCTATAAACTAAACACTAAATTAATGAAAACCTCTTGCATTCTTGTTGAATTTCTTGAAATGTTCACTAACAAGTGAAGCAAGCATTGTATACTGTTCTGGTGTACGGAGGTGCGATTATGTTTGAATCGCTTCAGGAGAAGCTAGGTAGAGCATTCAGAATTCTTTCTGGGAAAGGGAGAATCACCGAGAAGAATATCGAAGAAGCGGCACGAATGGTCAAGCTGTCATTACTTGAAGCTGATGTTAATTACAAAGTAGTTAAGGAATTCATAGATAGGGTCCTTAAGAAAGCTATTGGGGAGGAAGTGCTGAGAAGCTTTTCTCCTGATCAGCAGTTCATAAAGATCGTGCGCGACGAATTGATCAGCGTGCTTGGCGAAAAGAGTAGCAGGTTAGAATTGCAGAGTAATCCCTCGAAGGTAGTTCTCGTAGGTCTGCAGGGAACAGGGAAAACAACCAGTTGTGCGAAGCTTGCCTATCGACTCAAATCACAGGGGAAGAGACCGCTGCTTGTTGCTGCTGACGTCTACAGGCCAGCGGCCATAGATCAGCTTGAACAACTTGGTAAACAGATAGGGATTCCTGTTTGCTCAGGAGACAGGAAGAATCCGGTAGGAATAATAAAGCAGGGAATAGAAAGCGCCACACGAAACGTGAACGATGTAATTGTTTTCGATACAGCCGGAAGGCTGCATATCGATGAAGACATGATGTCAGAGGTAAGAGAGATAGTGAAAATCGTCAAACCTGACGAAGTGCTCATGGTTGTTGACTCAATGATGGGTCAGGATGCAGTAACATCAGCAAAGAAGTTCAATGATGCCCTGGAGCTTTCGGGTTTCATTGTTACCAAACTGGATGGAGATGCACGTGGCGGAGTCATTCTGTCAATTCGTCACGTAACAGGCAAACCGGTGAAGTTTGTGGGAACATCAGAGAAAGTTGACGGGTTGGAGGTGTTTCATCCGGATAGAGTAACTGGCAGAATTCTTGGAATGGGAGATGTTCTCGGGCTTGTCGATAAGATTCAGGAAAAGGTTGATGCAGACAAGGCCAAAGAGCTGGAAGAGAAGTTCATGAAGAACAAATTCGACCTGGAAGACTTTCTGGTTCAACTGCAGGAGATCAAGAAGATGGGTTCAATTGCGGACCTTCTTGAGATGGTTCCAGGGGTTCCTAAAGATGTTGACATTGGCGGGGGAGAGAAGAATATCGCGAAAACCGAAGCAATAATAAACTCAATGACTAGAGTTGAGAGAAGAAATCCAAGGGTGATTGACTACAGTCGGAAGCAACGAATTGCAGAAGGAAGCGGAACAACTGTGGTAGAGGTCAACAGGGTGCTAAAGTCTTTTGATCAGATGAAGGGAATGTTCAAAAAGATGGGAAAGAAGGGCAAGCTCCTAAAAGGTTTGAAAGGAATGCCGTTCTAGCATGAACTATACTTTTATGAGAATATACCTGGAGGTGCACTGAGAAAATGGTAAGAATAAGACTGACAAGAATGGGTAGAAGAAATCGTCCCTTTTACAGGGTAGTTGTCATGGATTCAAGAAGAAGAAGGGATGGTGCTTATATTGATTCGCTTGGTTTCTATGATCCAATAAAGGATCCAGCGATCATGAATATCAACGTGGAGAAAGCGGTTGAGTGGATACTAAAAGGCGCTCAACCGACCGACACTGTAAGGTCGATTTTCAGCAAGTTCGGAGTTATGAAGATGGTTCACGAAGCAAAGCTCGAGGCCAAAAAGAATGCTGAAGGAGAAAAGGAGCAGTCTTGAAAGTCAAGGATGTACTTGAACATATCCTGAAAGGTATAGTAAAGAGACCTGAGTCTGTGATAGTCAATGAGAGTATTGACGATGAAGGTAATACCGTGTTCGAAATCCACGCTGATGACGAAGATGTGGGTCAGATCATAGGAAAGGATGGACGAACAATCAAGTCCATCAACGTGTTGCTGAATGCTCTGGCCGGGGCATCTGGAGGAAGCTTTATTCTCAAGGTTATCAGGTGACGGAGTGAACGAAGCACTTTCTCCTGACTATATTGCCGTTGGCAAAGTGATCAAACCTCATGGACTTGGCGGCTCACTAAAGGTCAAGCCCTTTCTGGAAGCTGAATTCTTTGCAGAACGTGTGAGGAGTTGTTTCCTTTATCGGTCTGAAGATCGTTATTTGCGTGAAGTTATTGTTGAAGAGCTTTCTGATTCCGGAAAAGGGTTGATAGTGAAATTCGGTGGTTTTGATCTGAGCACCGCAGAAGCGATGAGAGGTTGCTATTTGATAATCCACAAGAGCGAGCTTCCAAAGATTGAGGACACCGAGTACTATTTCTACGAACTCCTTGATGCAGAGGTCTTCACTGAAAACGGAAGCAGCATCGGAAAGGTAGTGGACATTATTGAAACGGGAGCCAACGATGTACTGGTTATCCAGAAAGGGCGACCGGGGTTCGACCTGCAGGAGGAGTTGATTCCCGTGACAAGAGAACACATACTAAAGATTGATCGATCGGCTGCATGTATCGTTGTCAAAATGCTCGAGTATGAGGAAGATGGTACTGATGAGAATATCCGTTCTCACGATATTCCCTGAAATGGTTGAGTCCCTGGGGGACTGGGGTGTCCTTTCCAGGGCAATAGACCAGAGTATCGTGGATCTCAAGATAGTGAACATCAGGGACTTCACTCGCGACAGGCACAGAATGACCGATGACTATCCTTTCGGGGGCGGAACCGGTCTGGTAATGAAGGCCGCTCCCATACTTGATGCTCTTGACTCTGTATGTGGCAAGAACCATGATTGCCATGTCGTTCTAACGAGTCCGTCAGGGAAAGCCTTTGACAACGAGAAGGCGATTGAGCTATCCGAGCATTCTCATGTCGTATTCATCTGTGGCAGATACAAGGGTGTAGATGAAAGAGTAATGGATATTATCGATGAAGAGCTCTCTATTGGAGATTTTGTCTTGAGTGGTGGGGAGTTGGCAGCCATGGTGATGATAGACGCCCTATCACGATTTGTACCTGGTGTTGTTGGTGATATGGATTCAGTTACGTCGGACTCGTTCACAAAGGGGTTTCTTGATCATCCGCATTACACTCGGCCAAGGGAAGTAAGGAGTAAGCGGGTCCCAGAAGTTGTAGTAAGCGGTGATCACGAGAGAGTAGATCTGTTCAGGAGAAAAGAGAGCATACTCAAGACTGCTATAAGAAGGCCAGATCTCTTTCTCAAAGCTGAATTTACATTGAGTGACAAGAAAGCAGTGCTGGAGTTGTTGCGCGAGAGGTCGCACGATGTTGAGTAAGATCTACGTAGCCTTGATACACTACCCGGTTCTCGGTCGAAAGGGTGGAATTGTTTCAAGTTCTGTTACCAACCTTGATGTTCATGATATTGCTAGAACATGCAGGACTTACAAGATCAAGGGCTATTTTGTTGTCACAAATCTCCCTGCACAGAGAGAAATCGTCGATAATGTTTTGAATTACTGGCTGAATGAGTTTGGAAAAGAGTACAATCCAAGTCGATCTGAGGCACTTGCTATTGTTGAATCTGTATCGTACATTGAAGATATGATCGACAGAGTCAGGACTATTGAAGGGTGCGAACCAAGGCTCGTTTTCACATCTGCCAGAAAAGCTGAGACCAGTATTGGTTATGGCGATCTGTCAGAAGCGATTATGGAAAGTACTGAGCCTCATGTGATTCTTTTTGGAACGAGCTGGGGGCTTCCTCAAGAAGTCAGAGATATCTGTGAACATGTGCTTGAGCCAATCAGAGGATCATCAGATTTCAACCACCTTTCGGTGCGTTCGGCCGTGGCAATTGTTCTTGACAGAATCATTAATGAAATGATATAGGAGGTAATGAAATGGATCAGTACATCAGAGCACTTGAAAGAGAACACATGCGGGAAGATATTCCTGAATTGAGACCCGGCGATACTGTGAGGGTTTACGTAAGAGTAAGAGAAGGAAACAAGGAGCGGACACAGGCATTTGAGGGTTTCATAATCAGAATAAGGGGAAGCGGCACAGGAAGGTCTTTTACCGTCAGAAGGGTAGGTGCTGCAGGGATCGGAGTTGAGAGGGTCTTTCCTTTCAGCTGTCCGTCTCTGGAAAAAGTCCAGGTTCTCCGAAGAGGGAAAGTCCGAAGAGCAAAGCTTTACTATTTGAGGGATGTAAAAGGGAAGGTAAAGATAAAAGAACGAAGGAGCTGAAGAGATTGAAGCCCCCGGATGAGGATAGAAAGAAGCAGTCGAAGATTGCCAAGGAGCTTTCTGAATGGGGTAAGGCGCTCTTATATGCGCTGATATTCGGAACGATAATACGGCTGTTCGTCTTTGAGACCATGATGGTTCCGACCGGTTCCATGATTCCTTCGATAGAACCGGGGGACCGCCTCTTTGTGGAGAAAATCACATATCAGTTTGAAGAAGCTGATTATGGAGATGTCGTGGTCTTCTGGGTCCCCTTTAAAGATCTATCTGCAGCAGAAATGTTGAGACCATTTGATAAATTCATGGACTCGTTTTCTCCAAGAGAGTTTCGTGGCCATGTGAAATATGTGAAAAGACTTGTTGGAAAACCAGGAGATGTGATTGAACTTGAAGTGGCTCCTGAATTCGCTGGAGTTGCAGGAGAAATCCTCCTGCTTCCTGTCGACGAACAGCCAAGATATAGACTCATTGTTAATGGCGAGGTGCTGGAAGTCTTCGAAGACATGAGATATTCCAGGGTAGGGATATTCGCCGACCCGGATTTCTTTTTCGGCCTGGCTTACCCGGAACGTGCTGTGTCGGTATATAAAAACTTCTTCCAGGAGTACAGCAAGTACATCGAGTTCAGGTCATACTATGAGCGTGAACTTCTCCCTCTGGGCATTGAGGACCTGATAGCAGTTGATGCGGCATCGAAGCTGGTTAGTTTGACCATTCCAGAAGGTTTCTATTTTTTCATGGGTGATAACACGCGGAACAGCTTTGACAGCAGATTCTTCGGGTTTGTCCCGGAGCGTAACATTATTGGTTCACCGATGCTGAGGATTTGGCCGTTTTCGAGGTTTGGGCCGGGTATCTGATGATGTCTGGCGGAGGCGGTGGGACTCGAACCCACACGGGGCTTCCGCCCCACCGATTTTCAAGACCGGCTCCTTAGCCAATTAGGATACGCCTCCGGGAAAAGATTATAGCCCTTTTTCCGCGTGTATTCAAGAGGTGATCATGAGAGACGTACAAAACGATCGTGACAAAAGGAACATCCCGGTAGATATGGTCGGCGTCAGATCGGTGATGTATCCTATAGTTGTCCTTGATAAAGAGAACCAGCATCAGGACACCGTCGGTAGTTTCAACATATATGTGGACCTTCCCAAGGATTTTAGAGGTACACACATGTCAAGGTTTATAGAAGTACTTGACAGTCATAACAAGAAGATCACCCCGAGAAACATGAAACATATTCTTGACGACATTCTGAACTCTTTAGATGCTGCAGTAGCTCATCTGAAGGTCGAATTTCCATACTTTATTAGAAGACAGGCACCCATATCGAGAATAGAGAGTTACAGCAGTTATAGGTGCTCGTTCACAGCAACCAAGAATGATCACTTTGACTTTGTCCTCGGTGTATCAGTACCTGTAATGACAGTATGTCCATGCTCGAGAGAGATAAGCGATCGTGGAGCACATAACCAGCGTGCGGAAGCTCATGTGCAGTTGAGGATGAGCGGCTTGGTGTGGATTGAAGATGTCGTTCAGATCGTCGAGGATTCCGCGAGCTCTCCTGTTTTCAGTCTCCTCAAGCGCGAAGACGAGAAATTCGTTACTGAGCGGTCTTACGACAATCCAAGGTTTGTTGAGGATTTGTCAAGGGAGATCGTTCAAAAACTCGAGACTGACGAAAGAATAAGCTGGTACAAGGTTGAAGTAACAAGTATGGAATCGATTCATAATCACGAAGCCTATGCCTGCATAGAAAGGAAAGATGACTGAGATCTGTCGCAGCCTTGGAATTGCTGAAGAAGGCTGCTCTGTGCTTGAGAGGTATCTCAAGCTGCTTCTAAATTCCCCCGTTAACCTCACTTCAACCAGGGATCTTCAGGTTGCCTTTGTTAAACACGTTGAAGATGTGGCAATTCCTTTCAGTATCACAGGTATCAAAGGTGATTGCATTGATATCGGAAGTGGCGGCGGTTTGCCGGGTCTTGTTCTGGCAATTCTCTTTCCTGAAACAAAATGGGTTCTCTCAGAATCCAGGCAGGCGAAAGCAACACAATTGCTCAGGTTCGTCAAAGAGCTATCACTTTCAGGAGTTCAGATATCAGGTGAAAGAGTTGAAGAGTACGGAAGAAATCATCCTGAAGCGTTTGATAACGCTGTCATTCGGGCAGTTGGAAGAGTTGATTTGTGTCTTGAGTACGCTGCACCATTACTGAAGCTATCCGGAAGCGCGTTCCTCTTCAAGGGGCCAAATTGGAGAGATGAAATCCGTTATTCTGCAAAAGCATGTTCTTTTCTTGGAATGAATCTGGCTCGGATAATTCCCTATACTCTTAGTGATCATAGCCAGAGATATCTCATTGAGTACACAAAGGTATCAGCGACCCCAAATCAGTTCCCAAGGAAACCCGGGCTTGCAGCAAAACGCCCTTTAGGTAATATGTTATGATCCGGGTTTTCTGTGAAAAGGGAAGAAGTGGTCCGGAGAATATGGCAATAGATGTCTCTTTGATGAAACATGCTGAAAGAATAAGGCAGCCTTTCTTCCTTCGACTCTATGGTTGGCAGCCACCATGCCTCTCTTTGGGGCGGTTTCAGTCTTCAGATATAATTGATAAAGAGTACCTTCGCGCCCGGGGATATGGTCTGGTGAGAAGGCCAACAGGTGGGGGAGCTGTATTACATTTTGACGAGCTCACATATTCCGTAATTCTTGCTGCACGTTCACTGAAACCGGGGGCTTCGGGAGCAAGACTGTACATGGCAATTGGGAGAGCGCTTAAGAATGCGATTAACTCGATAGGTTTATCCGCAGTTATAAGCGGAACACGCTCAAACAGAAGGGAAGACATGTGTTTCGGGAGTGCCTCGATCGGCGAAATAACAGTGGATGGGCGAAAACTGGTAGGCAGCGCACAGCTACGCACCGGAAACGTTGTTTTACAGCACGGTTCCATAGTAATCAGATCTCATCCTGCTGATTATGGAAGCTGTTTTCTTTCGTCTCGTCAGAAAACACTGGTAGGGTTCGTTCAGCGTAAAATGTGCGGAATAGAGGATATCCTGGGACAAGATGTAGAAGTTAACGCGCTAAAGACTGCAGTGGTAGTATCTTTTGAGAAGGAGTTTCGTCAGAACTCCAGTTACCTGGATCCTGGGGATCTGGATGGCAAGTTCTGGGAGGATGTTGAAATCATGAGGAGGTTTTTCTCGTCAGATGAATGGAACTCAGGAAGGGTGCCTATGGATCGTTGGGACCCCTATAGGCAACCTTGAGGACATCTCTTCAAGAGCACTAAGGCTGTTAAAAGAGTCAGCTCTTATTCTTGCTGAGGATACGAGGAGAACCGGAGCAATGCTTGCTCACTTTGGAATAAAGGGGAAGACTGTCTTTTCACTTAACCAGCATAATGAGCAGAAGAAGATTCCGGATGTGCTTCGCCGGTTGCAAGAAGGCCATCAAATTGCTCTTGTGAGCGATTCAGGGATGCCCTGTATCTCAGATCCTGGGCAGCGACTGATAGATATGTGTCATAATAATCAGATAAAGGTAGATATCGTTCCAGGTCCCAGTGCGGTCACTGCTGCACTCTCTGCCAGCGGGTTTCCGGCCGCGAAGGTGAGCTTTCTGGGTTTTATGCCCAGGGGTAAGAGAAGGAGAAGGCTTCTGAGAGATATCTCAGGTACTCTGGAGCGCTCTGCGATAGTCTTCTTTGATTCGCCAAACAGGATTGTCGAGACGTTGAATGATTGCCTGAATGTTCTTGGGAATATCGACTGTTTTGTTGCCAGGGAAATGACAAAGGTACATCAGGAGTTCTACAGAGGAACCGTGTCCAGGATTATCCAGTCTCTTGTAGACTTCGAGATCAAGGGTGAGATAACAGTCGTTTTGTCGAAAGGAGAGACCTCTTGCACTGGTTCCTAGAGACCCTGAGGAGATTGCTGGCTCTTACTCCGGCGATCATGGTGACGATAATCGCCCACGAGTACCCTCGCTATTTTCTGTACAGGCGTTTTGATCCTGACAGAAACAGAGATGTGAAGTTGCCCCCTCCTGGATTCTTCAGAAGAATCGATCCGATAGGTCTGATGATGTTCTATCTGTTCAAGTTTGGCTGGTCGAGGAGATATCCTGTCAATTACTGGAAACTCAAACGAAAAGGCACATCTAGAGCTGTATTTACAGCTTTGTCAGGTTCAGCAGGAAATCTTCTCGTGGGGGTAATTGCGGGTGTAGTCTTCTATGTTAGTGGGGTGTCATTATATGCCGCGGAAATTGCCTCTGGAACAGCGGGTTCCCCTCTGGTTTCCTATCTTGCAGATGTGATGTACTGGATTATGATTGTCAATCTGAACACGGCTCTGTTCAACATACTGCCGATTCCTCCTTTGGACGGTGCAACAGTCGTGACAATCATTGCGCCGCCACAGTATGTGAACTGGCTTGTCAAGTATGAACTCTATGGGATAATCGCACTCCTTGCCCTCTCCGCTCTTGGAATCATCCAGATGATCATGTACCCTGTAACGGAATTCGTCGCTTTTTTGGCGAGAGTGATTTCCTGATTACTCTCACGAATACTATGACTGTAACTGCTTTCTTATAACTTGAAGAAGCTCTTCAAGTGCTTTGTGGAAACCTTCGTTGCATGTGTGTGTGAATCCTGCTGCATTCTTGTGCCCCCCGCCGCCAAAATCCTGGGCGACTCTGGATACATCAAAGAAGGTCTTCGATCTGAGACTAAAATGTGCGTTACCCTTATCGTCTTCAGAGACGAAAACAGCAACCTCCACCGTATCAATTGCACGTAGATCGTTAACAAAGCCACTGAACTCATCTTCACGGATTCCGTATCGAACGAAGGAATCGTTTCTGAGATATGACACTGCAACAAGACCGGATTGATGAAGCTCCAGGTTATTTATCGCATCACGTTTGAGATAAAGGTGCTCTACCCTGTCTCTCTCAAGAACCTGCCTCGCAACGAATGCAGGGTCGGCTCCCAACCTCACCAGTTCAGCTACGTCAGAGAATACTGTCTCGTCAACCGTGGAGTATCTGAAGAAACCGGTATCGGTTGCTATACCGAGATAGTTGAGCAGGGCGAGTTCTTTGTCATAATCTACTTTCATGAAGTTAAGCAGTCTGAGTATCATCTGAGCGGTTGAAGAATACTCGGGGGCTACCCAGTTAACCTCACCGAACATGGTGTTTGTAGTGTGATGATCGATCACAACGCTGGGAAGACCTTTATCTATAAGTATCTCAAACCGTCCCAGTCTGTCTTTTGTGGAACTGTCAACACAGATCAGAAGGTCTGTCTGGCTAACATCCTGACTGAAATCACTGATGTCCTGAACATAAGGAAATCCCTCAAATCCTCTTGGGATAGGCCAGTCTATAGTTGGAACCGCTTGAATGCCCAGCTTCCACAGGCCGAGAGATAGGCTCAACACGGATGATATGCAATCTCCATCTGGCATTATATGGCCGCATACAACGGGTAGCTTCGACTTGGTGATTATGGAAGCCGCTTGTTCAAAGACACCGAAGGAAGATTGGTCTGTCACATTTCCTCCAGTGCCACCCGGACTACCTGAGAGAAACGTTGTCTGGCCTTGTTGGCGGCTGAAACAACTTCTTGATGGCTTAGTTTTTCTGATGTGATACCTGAAGCGAAGTTTGTGATGCACGAGAAGACCAGAACTCCCAGCCCCAGGGAAACGGCGGCGGAAATTTCTGGAACTGTTGACATTCCGACCATATCGCCACCAAGTCTCTGGAAGGCCTTTATCTCCGCAGGGGTCTCATATGTTGGCCCCAGAACCCAGGTATAAGTGCCCCGCCTGAGCTCAATGTCGGATTCTCGCAGTTTTGCTTCTGTTCTTTTCAGCCAGGTCAGGTCGATTGGAGTTACAACTCTTGCAGG
>CAZSXB010000021.1:5214-33023 GCA_964611155.1 uncultured Thermotogaceae bacterium | reverse complement strand
CCGGTTTTGCCGATCCGCTTCACGCAGTGCATTCCTGCGTTCGGCTTCTCGTCGCAAAGCGATGATCCGCTTCTTGAGCGTTCTTCGTTCAATACCCTTCAAAGAATGCTCCTGACTGTTCAGCTTTTGTGTCCTTCAAACGCTTTCTTGATGTTTTCCAGTTTGCTCGTGTCGTAGGCGAGATCGATCGCAGTCAAAACCATTGCTTTTGTAGCAAGCAGTGCCTTATCAAGTGCCTGGTCACTCACAGTGTGATTGGCGAGCTCCCTTGTGTGAGATGTAAACTCGTCTTTATCACAGATAGCAATATAGGGATGTATTGTCGGAACTCTATGACTGACATTACCAGCATCGGTGGAGCCAAATCCTTCTTTCGGCGGTCTTATATTGTTTTCACCAAGATGAACCAGGTTTTCTTTGAAGATCTCAGAAAGAGGTTTGTTTGCCATGAAATTGTCGTTTGATCTCTCATAGTTGTTCCATTCCAATTCTGCACCAGTCATCATTGCCGCGCCCTTTGCAATGTTAAGTGCTTTTCTGACAACCTCGTTCAGGTATTCTCGCTCTGCAGCCCTGAAATAGAAGCGTGCAACGGCTTTTCCCGGAACTACGTTTGCGGCCTTTCCGCCTTCGGCGATTATCCCGTGTATCCTGACATCTGACGTAACATGCTCTCTAAGGGCATTTATACCATTGAAGAGCAGGATAACAGCATCAAGTGCATTCACCCCTTTTTCAGGGCATCCCGCAGCATGAGCTTCCTTACCATGATAGACGAACTCGATGGCATCAAGTGCGTTTGAAGTTGAGAAGACCCCCGTCTCTGTCGCTGGATGAACAAGCATGGCAACATCATAACGATCAAACAGGCCTTCGGAAGCCATAACAACCTTTCCACCGAAATTCTCCTCGCCTGGACAACCAACAGCAGCAATTTCTGCTGGCAGTCCAAGCTTGGAGGAGACAACTGCTGCAAGGTAACCCATGGCAGCAATTAGATTGTGCCCACAACCGTGTCCAATATCCGGAAGCGCGTCGTATTCAAGCATAAAAGCGATGTTCATCTCGGGGTTCTGGTCTTTGTGCACTGCAATGAAGCTGGTTGGAATATCTCTCAATGGGAAGTTGACTTCGAAACCATGATCTTTGAGTTTCGTAGTTATGAGCTCAGTTGCCTTGAATTCAGAGAATCCTATCTCCGGGTTCTCCTTGAGATAACGGGCAATTTCACGGAGCTCTTCTTTGAGCGAATCAGCAAGTTTAATCGCCCTGGATTTCAGTTCATCAGTCTCTTTCATCTAATACACCCTCTCCTGCAACTGTCCTTTATGTTTGCAGTCCATCTGGCTTGTAAGGAAAACAAAAAAGGGCAGCACCCATACGGATACTGCCCGGGAAAGAATTCCTTATCTCCACTCCCAGCGGTGTACCGCGGAAATAGGTCTCTTGAAGGGATTCCAGAGGTCTTCAGGAATGTAGAGATCCTTGCTGTAGGCTTCTCCAACAAGAGGATAGTAAAGAGGTACACATACTGCGTCTTCCATGGCAATTCTCTGAACTTCCCGGTAGAGTTCCCATCTTTCCTCAGTGTCAATGGTAACCCTTATAAGGTCGACCAGTCGATCCACCTCTTCGTTATAGTACGTTCCGAATATTGGATTCCAACTAGATTCAGAGTGCCAGCTCTCAATAAAACTGATCGGTTCAGGAGCAGATGCCGACCATCTTTCTCTGAACATCGGAGCCTCACCATCAGCTGTAACGTCAAGATATGTTCCCCACTCTACCGCAACAACTTCTGCTTCGATACCGATTCGAGCAAGCTGTCGCTGAATCTGCTGGGCTTCGAGTACCCTTTCCCTGTGGTTGGAAGGAGCAAAGATCTTTGTCTTGAAACCATCGGGATATCCTGCCTCAGTGAGCAACTCTCGAGCCTTGTCAAGATCTACTTCGTAAGCAGGCGCATCTGCAGCATGAGCAGGATGGAATGTTGGTACTCGTCCAACAGCGGGTGTTGCCATTCCTGGCCTGGTTAGAGCAATAATCTCGCTTCTGTCAATTGCATAGTTGACTGCCTGTCTTACCAATACATCTGCAAAGGGCTCTCCGGGTCGCTTATTGAAGACTACCCTGTGGTCTTCAAAGCGTTCGTAAGTCCCGAAATTCAGGTCTGCACCTGCTGTTCTCTTGAGTGCATTGAATTCGTCTGTGGGAAGCTCTCCAATGAAGTCTACCTGCCCGGCGCGGATAGCCATTATTGCGGTGGACATCTCTGGATAATATCTGAATACAACATTCGCGATCTTGGCATTATCACCAAAATAGTCTTCAAATCTCCTGAGTTCAATGCTCTGAGCAGGTACACGCCTCACGAACTCGTAGGGACCGGCCCCAATCGGATGCCTTTCGTACTCATCCCAGCCAATACTTTCAATGTAATCCTTGGGCATTACGGCTCCCCTGAGTCTTGCCAGGGTAAGGAAAGCAATATCCAGTTCTTTCAGATGAATCTCGAGTGTGTAATCATCAACGAGAACGATTTCTTCGATTCCGGCGTAGTACCTGTTATGTGGAGAGCCAAGATCTGGATCCATGAACGACTCATAGCTGAACTTGACGTCTCTTGCGGTGAGCGGATCGCCGTTGTGGAACTTTATTCCCTGCTTGATGTAGAAGGTGTAGACAAGACCGTCATCACTTATTGTGAAACGCTCTGTCACAGCACCTTCAGTGGTAAAGTCTCCATCCTCCGTCAGATCAAGCAACGGTGCGTAGATCGACTCTAGGACCATCGAAGTTTCCGTATCCTGGTAGATTATCGGATTCAACCTTGATGGCTCAGCCTGGAGATTAATCACCACCGTATCTTTTGCGATACCAAGCCCCGCAATGATCATGCTTAGGACTAATAACACCAGTACGAGTTTCCTCATTTGTCACCCTCCTCTTAGAATGGATGGTTCACGCATACTTGTGACACGCAACCTCTCTCTGGTCACTCTGCTTTAAGAGTTTCGGTTCTTCTGTTTCACATTTGTCCCATGCAAATGGACACCTGGGGTGGAAAACACAACCAGAAGGTGCATTTACAGGGCTGGGAACCTCTCCTTTTAGAATGAGCTCAGGAAGCTTCCTGTCAGGATCCGGATCAGGAACGGCTTCGAAGAGCCCCACGGAATATGGATGTAGCGGATTGGCCATCACTGTGCTGGTTTCGCCAATCTCAACAATCTTTCCCAGATACATCACTCCCATCTTGTTTGATACCACTCTTATCAGATTGATGTCATGAGAAATGTAGAAGTATGTCAGCTGCTTCTCCCGCTTGGCAAAGTCCAGCAGCTTCAGGATCTTTGTCTGAACCGAGACATCAAGAGCGGATGTTGGTTCATCAAGAAACACTATCTCCGGGTTCACCGCAAGAGCTCTCGCAATAGCGATTCTTTGTTTCTGACCGCCACTCAGTTCGTGAGGGTATCTGATCATGTGTTCTGCCTGAAGCCCCATGAGCTTCAAGAGCTTCACTATCTCTATCGTTGTGTCCTTCTTGTTCTTCGTTATGCCATGAATCAGCAATGGCCTGGCCAGCGTATCATAGACCGTCATGCGAGGATTGAGAGAAGAATGCGGACTCTGAAACACCAGCCCCATCTTCTTGCGCAGTCGCCTTATATGAGTTTTACCAAGCCTGGCTATATCCTTCCCACCAAAGTATATCTCACCTGATGTGGGCTCAAGCAACCGAAGAATCGTTCGTATAAGTGTAGACTTTCCACATCCAGACTCACCGACAAGACCAAAAGAGTCTCCTTTTTCGACCTTTAGAGAAACTCCTGCAACGGCTTTGAGATCACCCTTTGGTGTTTCAAAGTGTTTTCTGAGATCCTTTACCTGCAACCACGCTTTGCTCATAGAACCTCTACCTTCTGAGACATGCTACCAGATGATTTGTCCCGATTTCCTTGACAGGAGGCACCACTCTGCTACATTCATCTACTGCTTCTTCACACCTTGGATGAAATCGGCATCCTGGTGGAGGATTGATAAGTCTGGGAACAGAACCTGGAATCTCTTCCAGACTATCCAGAGTGCTGTCTGCCCTCAATATAGAATTAACCAGTTTCCTGGTATATGGATGGCTCGGATTGTGAAACACATCGCCTATCGACGCCGTCTCAACTATTCGTCCAGCATACATCACGGATACTTCATCACATATCTCGGTCAGAACAGCTAGATTGTGTGTGATGTATAGTACGGTCAAGTTTGTAGTCTTTTTCAAATCCATCAGTATCCTCAGAAACTGGGCCTGTATTGATACATCAAGAGCTGTCGTAGGTTCGTCTGCGATCAACATCGATGGGTTTCTTCCAAGCATCATGGCGATCATGACGCGTTGTTTCATACCACCCGATAACTGGTGTGGATATTTCTCAAGCAAGCTTTCCACATCAGGCAGTTTCACCTTGTTCAACAGCTCTTTGACGACTCTCTCGTTTGATTGTTTCGTCTCTTTCCTGTTCAGTCTGACTGCTTCCAGCATCTGATCCTTAATGCTGAAAACAGGATCGAGTGATGACGCTGGATCTTGAAAGACCATGGCGACCTCTTTGCCCCTGATCGCCTGCTGAAACTGTTTCTCGGTGAACTTCAGAAGATCTCTTCCTCTGAAAAGCACTTCTCCTCGTTCTATCCTGGCGTTGTTATCAAGAAGACCAATTACTGTCAGCCCCGTGATGCTCTTCCCGCAACCTGTCTCACCGATCAAGCCATGAAAATGGCCTTCTTCAACATCAAGATAGACCCCATCAAGAGCCTCGACCGTTCCCTCTTCAGTTTCAAAGGAGAGCTTCAGATCCTTTATCTCAAGAATTTTGGCCATTTTGACTCCTAGTTAAGCCCTTTTGGTTGTTGGATCAAGAGCGTCTCTTAATCCGTCGCCGATAAAATTGAAACCAAGTACTGTGAACATGATCGCAAGTCCAGCTGATGTGGATATCCACGGAGCATCGAGAAGGTAATCTCTCCCCGCAGAGATCATGGAACCCCAGTCAGCCGTCGGCGGCTGAACCCCCACACCCAGAAAACTCAAAGTTGAACTGGCTATCAGTGCGGTGGGCATCATTATACATACCATGACTATTGCTGTTGGCAGAGTATTTGGCAGAATATATCTCAGAATAATCGAGGCTTTCGATTCACCAATGGACCTTGCAGCTTCTACGTAGTCCGATTCCTTAATTGAGAGAATCTTGCTTCTTACCATTCTGGCATATGTGGTCCAGCCAACAATTCCCATAGCAATGATCACGTTCATGATACCCTGACCCATTATGCCGGCTATCGCCATCGCAAGGATTATCACCGGGAAAGAACGCAAAATGTCAACCAGTCTCATTACAATGTTGTCGATAGCTCCTCCAAAAAATCCTGAGAAAATCCCCAGCGATATGCCTATCGTTCCCTCAAAAAGCACAATCAGCACACCAATGAGCAGTGCTATCCTTGTCCCGTAGAAGAGCCGTGTGAGAACGTCTCTACCCAGCTCGTCTGTTCCCAGCCAGTGATCTCTCGAAGGAGCTTTCAGACGGTTAAAAGGGTCCGTCTCATAGGGGTCGTAAGGAGTGAGCAAAGGCGCAAACGTTGCAACAAACAACACTGCACAGACCATTATGAACCCAACGAGTGCTAACCTGTTCTTCTTGAATCTTAGCCAGACGAGATAAAGCTGACTGCTTCTCTGTTTCTTTAGGCGGGCTATGTCTTTAACAGCTTCATCGAAAAGAGCTTGATCACGATCAGACATTGTCAGCTCTCCTTCCTGATTCTCGGGTCAATAACACTGTAGAGAAGGTCTGCTACCAGGTTTGCCACGACAACAAGCATTGCGATCAGCAGCAAGATCGCCTGAACTACAGGGTAGTCTCTCGCAAGGACACTGCTGACAAGAAAACTCCCCAAGCCACCCCACGAAAACACCACTTCGACTACTACTGAGCCTCCTATGATCCATGGGAGTCTCAGGGCGATCATTGTAATCATTGGTATTAGAGCGTTTCGAAGGGCGTGCTTGATAATCACACTGGAGTATTTCAGGCCTTTCGCTTTTACAGCCTTTATGTAGTCCTGATTTAGAACCTCAAGCATTTCTGCTCTCATGGGTCTCGCAAACCAGGCTTCGTCTCTCAACCCAATAGTTAGAGCCGGGAATATCAGGGAGGTAAAACCAACCATCCCTCCTATTGGCACCCACCTGAGCTGCAGACCGAATATGTAAAGAAAAAGGATACCGAGCCAGAATGGCGGAATGGAAAGCCAGAAGACTGCCTGAAAAGTAGCAAAATAGTCAAGAGGAGTATTCCTCTTTATGGCAGCGACAATGCCGAGAAATATCCCCAGCGTAATCGATATAGACAGTGCGGATCCCATGAGTGCCAGGGTTGGGAAGATGCGGTCTTTGATTAGCTCAAGCACGGGCCTGTTATATCGGATCGAATCTCCCAGATCACCCCTGAAAACACCTGATATCCAGTAAAGATACTGAACGGGAATCGGTTCATTGAGATGATACCTTTCTCTGATTGCCTCGTATGCAGCTTCAGATGCATAGGGACCGAGCATAATCTTTGCAGGATCCCCGGGGGTTAAGTGTAGTATCAGGAAAGCCACCAGGGAGACCCCGAAGGCAGTAACAAGTGTTCTCAAAACCCTTCTTATCCAGAATGATTTCTTTCTACCAGCCATTTAATGCACTTCTCCAGAAGAAGACGATTATGTTCCGTGGCTACGTCCCCGAATTCTTGTTTCGCGTTTCTTCTTAGAGATATACCGAAGGCCTTCAAGAAGCCGATTATCAAACCCATTGACATACCTGCTGAAAAGCTTCAGAAGCCATGAAATTTCGCAGGAGCATTCAGGTTAATGATAACATAACTCGTTGTAATCTTCATTCAGAGATGTTTTTAGTTCGTACTACGTCTAATCATGAAAACCAACAGCACGCTGAAAGTCTCGGGGCAGTTATAACGCAGCCTCGAGCTTCTTCTCCGGTTGAAACCGGTAGACTACTCTGAGATGGTTCTTGCTATCCTGAATCCTAGATCTCTGGATATGAGTTCAGGGGCTGCACTAAAACGGTAAGCAATACCCGAAGCGCTTGCCGGGTACGAGAAGCTTCCACCTCTCATCATGCGGCTCAGTCCGGTATGAATATATGGATCCAGGGCAGGTTCATCAGAATAGAGGTACCAGCGATCGGTCGTCCACTCCCACACATTGCCGCTCATATCGTGTATTCCCAGCGTATTGGGATTCTTCTGCTTCACAGGCATGGGAGTACGCTCTCCAAGACGTTCGTTGAACGAGTTGTCCCAGTACCACGCAACTTCGTCTACATTGTTACTACCGGAGTACCTGTAGATGATTCTGCTGGAGCCCCCGCGTGCTGCATATTCCCATTCAGCCTCAGTTGGTAATCTGTAACCTGCAACTTCCCTGATATCTGTGGTGACCTTTCCCTCTTCATCAAGCAACTGCCCTTCATCGGACTCCCCTCTCAGGCGATACGCTATGGGCAGACCTTCTTTTTCGCTCAGCCAGTTGCAGTAAGCTATTGCATCCCACCAGCTGATGTTCATCACTGGTCTGTTTCCTCTGCCCCAACCTTCATCAGAGGGTTCAGGTCTACCGGTCTCTGCGCAGAATCGATCATACTCTTCAAAAGTGACCGGGTGCCTTCCCATGTAGAAGTCATAGGTGAAAGTAACTTCGTGAACTGGACGCTCGTCACCGCGTCCTCCGCCCCAGGTGTCTCCCATCATGAAAACTCCACGTTCCACCAGCACCATCTCTGTTGCACCTGAAGTTGCAGCAACCAAAACCATCAGAAACACGGCAAAAACTCTAAGTGACAGGAAAGAATGGCGTTTCATAAAACCCCCCTCCTATCGAAGCACTTCTTGTTGATGTCGGCTTCGTTACTTAGACGCAAGAGGACCGATCTGAGTTTTGTCTATTCTTTGATGACCTCACAAATGCAGATATCATCACCAGAAAGGACCCTGACAGTGCCCCCACACTCAGGGCAGTGTGTCTCGTAATCTATTGAGGAGAACTCTTTACCACATTCTCTGCATCTGAATCGAAGTTCATCAACCACGAAGTCGATCTCCACATGAGCAAAATCTGTATCCTTCTTAACTAGATCGAAAGCCTGTCGAATATTCTCTCTGTCTGCCATAACCATTTTTCCGATGCCTATGACTATTCTACGGACTTTCGAGATATCATCCGGTTCGAAACTGTTCTCCAAGAATAACTTGACTTTCTCCGCAAGTGAAAGCTCATGATGCATGTTCTGTCCCACCTTTCGAGCTAAGGGTCTTCTATTCTTTTTCCCGATCTGTCAGCAGATCCTGGGGGTCAATTCCTCTGTGAGCATAGGCATAACCCTTTCTGCTCCTGATTTGGTTCTTATTATAAGAAGCGGGCGCGATGAGACTGGCCCTACTATACCGATTTCCGAAGGAGAATACCCTTGAGAGCGGAGTTTCATAAACAGCGAGTCTGTATCTGCTTTTTTACAGAAGATAACCGCTGTTCCTTCACAAGCCAGATAGAGCTGATCGACACCAAGAATTTCTGCAACTGTCGCCACTCCCGAATGTCTGGGGATAAGTTCTTCCTCGATAATCATCTCTCTTCCTGAAGATTGAGCAAGTTCGTTAAGAACCTGGCCCAATCCACCCCTGGTCGGATCTCTCATTGCATGTACACCAAGCCCCCTTGTCGCTTCCAGAAGTGGGCCAAGGCTCTTACAGTCTGAGACGAAGTCGATCTCGAAGTTGTTTCTTACCGCCATTACTGAAGCTCCATGCAGTCCGAGAGGTCCTGTTATGATAATCCTGTCTCCAGTCTCGATCCGGTCTACAGCAAGTCTCGTCCCTTCTGTTCTCCCAAGACACGCGGTGTTGATGATTATACGGTCCACTTCACCCCTGCTGACGACTTTTGTATCTCCGCACAATATCCTGGCACTGTTCGCTTTGAGCTCATTTCTTGCAGAATTCAGGATTCTTGCAAGATCATGAAGTGGAAATCCTTCTTCAATAACAAGCGACAAAGTTAGAAAGAGGGGTTTTGCCCCCATCATCACTACATCGTTTATACTCCCCGCTATGGCAAGCTTGCCGATATCTCCCCCCGGAAAGAAGATCGGACTTATCGTGAAAGAGTCTGTGGTAATTGTATCAACTGCTTCACAAAAAAAGGTGCCATCATTGTCCATAGAGATGTCCTTTGAGCCAAGCTGCTCATGGATGAAACGAAGGAGTTCGATTTGCCTTTTGCCGCTTCCATGATGAATCGTAATGTAGGAAGAAGTTTGCATAATCAATCTCTCCTGTGACCGTAAAGAAACTCTGCATGACATGCTCCTTCCGAAGAGACCATACATGGTCCTATAGGTGTTTCAGGAACGCAGTCAATACCAAAGTATGAACATTCGAAAGGTCTGGTTCTTCCTGTGAGCACCTCTCCACAGGGACATAGGTCAGGCGAATTCGATCTCTCGACAGTGAAGACCTGCTCTGCATCAATATGCGCAAGACTCTTTTTCAGTCTTAATCCTGAATTCGGCAGGTGTCCCAGTCCCCTCCAGTCAGCATCGAAAACCTCGAAGTAATCCCGGATCTTTTTCTGTGCAACGGGATTTCCGTCTGGTTGAACGAGCGGTGAATAAGCGTTCTCGACACCTTTGCGGCCTGTTCTTAGCATGTCGACAATGATATCAAGGGCATCGCGTAAGACTGACTCTTCAAAACCCGCTATTACGAAAGATTTATCGAATCTCTGTGCGAGACTCTCATAAGGCTTTTCGCCAATTATGACACTCACGTGCCCTGGACATATGAATCCATCGATCATGCAGGTATCATCGCTTAGAAGAACTTCCATGGCTGGAGGAATGAGTTTGAGAAGGGAGTATATGTAAAGACCTGATACACTCTTCTTCTCAATCTCTTCGACAAGCGATGCCACAAGCGGGGCAGTTGTTTCAAAACCGATAGCCACAAAGCAAGCATTCTCGGTTGGATTTTCTTCCAGGTCCTCAAGGACATTAAGGGGGCTGTAGATCTCTCTTACATCACCCCCTTGTGCCCGGAGTTCTCTGAGAGTACCTTTGTGTCCTGGAACCTTCAGGAGATCTCCAAAACTGTATAGTCTGACTCCCTGCAGACAAAGAGAAAACAGAACATCCAGATCTGATTGAGAGGTGACACACACCGGACATCCAGGACCACTGATAAGATCAATAGTGCCGCTGTAAAGCTTTTTCAGTCCGAGTTTCATTAGTACATGCGTATGAGTACCGCATACTTCCATTACCTGAAAACTCATTACAAGTCCTGCCCGATGAGCTTCTCGATTTCTTCAACGTCCTGACGTTCAATCTTCTGGATAGCAAAGCCCGCATGCACCAGAACATAATCTCCATCAGAAAGCTCCGTTACAAGCCTTGTGTCAACCTGGAACCTGACCCCTGCTCTTTCCACCAGTGCTTTGCTTTCTCCAACGCGTACAACTCTTAAAGGCAGTGCAAGACACATGTCTCTCACATCCTCAACTCATACCAGTACGCCTGACCGAGTGCAATTCCTTCATCATTAGGAGACACACGCTCATTGAAATGAACGGAGATACCCCGGCGGGTGAGTAGCTCAGAGCATCTCTCCAGCAGCAGCTTGTTCTGGAAAACACCTCCAGAAAGGCATACTACCTTCAGATTACTCCTTTGAACCTGGTAAAGGCAAGTCTGAAGAACAATCTCCGCAACAGTTTCTTGAAACGACGAAGCCAGATGGCTTACAGCTCTTCCGCCGCTCTTTCTCTTATGCAGTTCACGGATCATCTCTCTCACGTCTATCTTCCAGGGGTCTTCTCTCATGTCGAGATGCCACGGCAGAGCCTTTTCAGATCCCTGAGAGACTGCTTCGAGTTTCATGGCTGCCTCGCCCTCATAGGTGTTCTCTTCACATATACCCAGGATCGCGGCGGCTGCGTCGAACAGCCGCCCAACAGATGATGTGTATACAGGTGCGTGCTCACACATAAGTGTAGTCTCATCTTTTATGGACAGGCCGGAGTCTCTGAGGTAAGAATCCGCCATAAGTGAAGGGCGTCTTGCTGACAGTTCGCCTCCAGGCATAGGAACGTACCTAAGGTGTGCGAATCGTACATAGGAGTTACTTCTGACCTCAAAGAACTCACCTCCCCATACCTGTGAGTCATCACCGTGGCCTGTCCCGTCGAAGGCGACTCCTATGCATTCACTTAAACCGTGTTCAGCCATCGCACTGTATATATGTGCAAGATGATGTTGTAGCAAATAGTAAGGAATTCCTCTTCTTTCAGCATAATCGCAACCAAGAGAACTCGAGAAATAGCCTGGATGAGAATCGGACACAACCACTGTCGCACGCATATCGAATAACTGTTCGTATCTTGAGATCATATCCTGGAAATTCTCCTGGTTCATCTTGTAGGCTAGATCGCCCATGTACTGGCTACCCAGGAAAGCACCACTTCTGGAGAAACCGAAACTCCCTTTCATATCGGCGCCAGTTGACAATATCGTCTCACCTGAGGATTTGGGAAGTCTTATTCGTTCAGGAACATAACCCCGGGATTTCCTCAAAAAAACGATCTTATCGGCAGCAATTCTTATCAGGGAATCGTCACATCTGTTTGCAATTTCCCTATCATGTAAAAGGAGGTGGTCACAGAAGTTCCAAAGCTTATTCTTCGCTTCGGCATTTGTAGCACAAAGCATTTCACCGGGAACGTTGCCGCTTGTGACGACAAGAACCGGAAATTCCTTCATGAGAAGATGATGTGTGCCCATATATGGGAGCATTACTCCTACTCTGTCAAGACCCGGAGCTACAGTGTCTTTCCAGGGAGGATCTCTCATGCTGAGTAACACAATGGGTCTTGAAGGAGAAACTAATGCCTCCTTCTCCATTTCATTGACGCTTGCAAAACCTCTGATTGTCTCAACATCCCTGGCCATGAGCGCGAAGGGCTTCTGTGGCCTTGCCTTCAACGATCTGAGTCTACTGCAAATATCGTTTTCGGGCACGCAAACCAGGCTAAAACCTCCAATCCCCTTGAGAGCAATGATGTATCCTTTCCTGATCATCTCAACGGTTCTCCCAACGGGATCTTCACGGATCCTTTTGCCAGTTTTGCTTTCAAGTAATTCATACCCTGGACCACAGTCTTCGCAGCAATTCGTTTGGGCGTGGAATCTTCTGTTGTCGATGTCAGAGTATTCCTTCAGACATAAAACACACTGCCCAAAATGCTTCATGGTCGTCTTATCACGGTCGTAAGGCAAGGACTCTGTTATGGAGAATCTGGGTCCACACTCTGCACAGCTTATGAAAGGATAAAGATACCTATCGTTGTCCTGCAAGAACATCTCTCTGATACACTCTTCGCACGTCGCAATGTCTGGAGGAATGAGAGTAGTGTTTACACCTTCTTTTTTGCTCTTCATAATCAAGAAGCCTGTGGATTCTTGATCCAAAACGCCGTTCCTGGAAACCCGAATAGCATCAACACGTGCCGAAGCTGGTTTCTTGTTTTCTAATTGAACAAGAAAAGACTTCAGGATATCTTCCTGACAGTGAAGCACCAGCCTGACGCCATTTTCCCGGTTCTCAACAGACCCCGAGAGGTTGAACGTCTTTGCGAGACGCACAAGAAACGGTCGGAACCCAACGCCCTGAACCGTTCCCTGGATGATCACCTCATATGACTCTTGCATATCTCTCCAAATATCCCTGCAACTCTTTCGACAATTGCAGAGGTTTCTTCTGAAAGCCCTTCTCCAAGACTCATATCCTTCGCTCTGATACCTACGATATAGACTGAAAGCTCGTTGATCATGTTGCTCAAATATCCAATTATCGTCCTCATGCCGAATGTGTGGGTAGAGAATGAGAAATCACCAACCTGGCTTTCTGCAAGGATAATG
Source organism: uncultured Thermotogaceae bacterium (assembly GCA_964611155.1). Lineage (GTDB taxonomy): Bacteria > Thermotogota > Thermotogae > Petrotogales > Kosmotogaceae > UBA9910. The sequence goes on along the minus strand of CAZSXB010000021.1, from coordinate 19,984 downwards.
ATATCTCTGTCGATTGTATGGAGTGCGTCAAAGAACACCACACAACCGGTGTCTTTGTAAAACCTGTCGAAGTAGTTCTCCGGATTCTGGTAACATTTCAGAAGAGTAAAAGCGGGTCCCAGCATTTCGGAAGCAAGCCTGTCAATCACGTGAAGTCCGGCAGCATCATCTTTTCTAAAAGGATTCCCCAGGCCAGCTAAAATGTTCTTCTTCTTCAGTGAAATTCTGGAGAAACGCTCCAGATCATCTGAATGCATCTTCTACGATCACCTTATGCCTGCACTTTGGGCACAGTATCTCGAACAACTCCTCTCTCCTGGTGATCTCTTTCGGACGCAGCACGGGCAACACCTGACCGGTATCAAGTTGCCTAACCATTATCAGGTTGGGATGTCCGTAAGTGTACGGCCCTAATCTCTCAATGAGCCACCTCAGGTGATCAAGAGCCGCAATCAGGGTCCCACAACTCTCGCAGACAAGCATTTCCTTTTGTATGCTGTTCATGTTCTTTTCTTCTGTCTTGCTAGATGTAGCAGTAAGGTAATCAGTTGTCAGATATATCCCCTTTTCAACGATACATTTCTCTTCGCATTGTCCACATGTAATGCAGTCTGTGTGCTTGACCGTCAAGGTTCTGGTAGCCGTTTGTGGATCGTCGCTTATCTCTATGGCTCGAGCGGGGCAGACCTGCTCACAGGCTCCACATCCAACGCATTTCTCCGAATCGTATACAGGTTTGCCTCTATATGCCTCCGGGGGTTCATACGGTTCAAATGGGAACTTTGTGGTGAATCTTCTTGAGAGGATGTTAGAGATAGCTTCGCCCAGTTCTCTTACCTTGGGAGCCTTCAACTCACTCACCACCTTTGAGATGTTTCCCATAGGAGTCAACCACAGTCTTATCTGAAAGTTTAACTCCACTCCGATATGCTGCCCGAGAAATAGCATGCGCTGCTACCGGTGATGTTAGAAGAATGAAGACCATACATATGAGAGCTTTTATGCCACCAGTAGTGAATCCTTTCATCACGAACACCCCGAGCAGAATCCCTGCTGAACCAAAAGTCACACACTTTGTCGCAGCCTGCAACCTGCTGTATACATCGGGCAATCTTACCAGACCCAATGCACCAAAAAAGTCAAAGCTCAAACCCATTACTATCAGAGAATACCCTATGATATCTCTAATCATCGAGTCGCCTCCCCTCGAGAAACTTCGCAAGTCCCAGCGATACGATGAAACTCTGGAGGGCCCAGGCCATAGCGATATCTATGAAGAACGAGGCATCAGTAAGGACATAGAGCATTGCTAGAAGCCCAACAATGAGTATCCCGAAGATATCAACGGCAACGATCCTGTCGGCCGCAGAAGGACCGAAGATAACTCTGAACATCACCATCAAAGCAGAAGCAAGGAGAATGTTCACCAACCGTGCTACAAAAACAATGTCCAGAAAGAAGAAGTTGATAACGAAGAATATCGCCACAATGATCAGACCGATTATCCATCTAATCAGACCGCTCATCTCATGAACCTCCTGATTACCGGCTCAAAACGTCCACCTATTTGCCGTGTGCAGCTCTCAACAGCAAACGTCTCTACCGTCAGCCAGTGAATAAAAAGCGAGCTGGTATCGGGATCGACATCCACCGTAAGTGTTCCAGGCGTCAAAGTGATGGAATTCGCCAGAACGGTTATAGATGAATCCTCCTTCAAATCCGTATTGATCTTTACTATGCCAGGTCTGATAGGCAGCGCCGGATGGATTACTATGATTGCAACATGAATGTTTGCTTTTAGCATCTCCCAAAAGAGCAGCATTACATACGCCACGAAATAGAAGAACTTCCAACCAATCACACTCCTGCCAGTTTTGAAGAATATGCTCCCCGAAACAAGCGCAACGAAGAAGGCAACTCCCAAACCTAACAGGAGCTCAAGGACTGAAGCTACACCTGATATCAGAATCCAAACGATGAACGATAAAACGAATACGGTAATTCTGCTTCTTAGCTTTAGGGTCAAAATCAATCACCTGCCCCGAAAAGCAAACCGTAAGCTTCCCTGTTTGTTATGCTCTCCACCGCCTTGTCGAGAAAGCCCTCTTTCAGTGCCGGAATCATAAGAAGGGCAGTTGCCAGTGTAAGACAGGCCAGGATCACCAGAGAAACCTTGATCGAAAAAGCTAGCCTGCTACCTGTCTTCTTCTCTCTGAATGTCCTCCTGAGCATGCCCAGATAATAACCAAGTGTCATCACTCCAACCACCAAACCAATAAGACCGTAAACGAGTCTTCCAGATGCTATGGCGGCTACGATTATAAGAAGTTTACTGAAGAAGCCCCCAAATGGCGGGATCCCTGCAATGCTGAGGGCACCCATAAGCGTGGATGTCCTGGTTACTGAATCAGACAGTCCTTGCATCTCTTCCATGTTCCTGGTCCCCTCATTCTCTTCAACGACACCCGAGTCAAGAAACAACAGGCCCTTTGAAATGGCGTGGTTGATCATGTGAAACAAAGCAGCCAGGAAACCTAAAGGCGTCGCCAATCCGATCGCAAACAGTATATAACCCATCTGGCTCACGCTACTGAAGCCAAGCATTCTCTTGATGTCTTTCTGCCCGATAGCCATAATCGCTCCGACGATCATGGATATCGTACCCAGCACTACCAGAGCTTCGTTGACAATTGCAGAAGGCTCGAACACAATGTAGAATACCCGGATAATCGCATAGGCTCCAAGCACCTTAATCAAGACCCCAGAGAGCATCGCAGATACCGGGGAAGGAGCAGAAGGGTGCGCATCAGGCAACCAGGAGTGCAATGGGAACATTGCTGCTTTGAGTCCAAATCCCACCAGGAAAAAGGCCGAAAGCAGGTATATACCGCCTGTAGTAGCTGCATTTGATGAGATCTGCATCATCGTTAGTGTAGATGTCAAGCTGTAAGCACTACCTATTCCAAACAGTATAAGCGTCGACGAAATCGCGCCCATGATCGCATACTTGAATGCTGCTTCGTAGTGCTCCGCCTCTCCCTGGAAAGCAACAAGAGCATAAGTAGCGATCAATGCTATTTCCATAAACACGAAGAGATTGAAGAGGTCGCCGGTGATTGCTACCCCGTAAAGGCCTGCCAGCAGAAGCATAAATAGAGCGTAGTATCCCCTGTTAACCGTGAACTTCTTCATGTATTTGAGAGAGAACATGATACTCAATGCCGCGATCAGAGAGATCATTATAACAAAGAAGGCCGATAAGTAGTCAATGACGAGTGCAATCGTATAGGGAATCTTCCATCCGGAAACCTCGTAGACTATCGTTCCTTCTGAATCTATCACAGGAAACAACATTAAAGAAAGAACCAGCAAAGTGAAAGCTGCAATCAGCGCGACGAAACCGGATATTCTCTCCCCCTTCTTTCCGAATATCACAATCAGGAAGGCGGTCAACAAAGGTATGACGACAAAATAGGGTGCGATCACTCCTTTAGCCTCCTTATTTTCCTCAGGTCAAGCGTCCCGTACTTTGAATGAATCTTGATAGCAAGAGCGACAAGGACAGCTGTGACACCAAGTTCGATCACTATCGAAGTCAGGACCAGGGCCTGTGGCAGGGGATCGACCATTAGCTGGGGTTCCTGTCCAGGAAGAAGAATCGGGTAGGTTGCCCCCGACTTGTATGCAACCATTATCAGGAAGAGGTTAACGGCATATCCCATGATGGCTGCACCAATTATCACTTTCACAATGTTTCTCTTGGTAAGAACCCCGTATAATCCAACAAGGAACAGGGCGAAACTCAGGAAGTAGAGATTCATGCTATCACTCCTGGTCCTCTTCCTGTGATACTTGCCCCATGTGTGTGAGGAGCAGATATGCCAGGAATATTCCGGTACTGACTTTTATGGCTATGGCGATGTTCAGAAGTGGAATTGTTCCAGCGCTGAAGAGATCGAATAGTGTACCCTTCCCCAGGAAGTTCAGAAGAAAAGGAAGGCCCGCAATGAGCGCAACGATACCGATACCCAGATACATTAACACACCCGCAGCCTCGAGTATATGTGAAGTCTCTTCACTGGGAACCTTTGCTTGGGAGCTCTTTCCGAACGCAAGTGTCAGATGAATAAAGGACAGAGCAATAACCAGTCCTCCAACGAAGCCTCCACCCGGTGTGAGATGACCGTGAACGATAAGAAATATACCGTAGAGCATTATCAGCCAGACGGTGAAACGAGTGATCGTCTTGACAATGAGGGTCATCCCGCGTTTTTCATCCATCAGATTTCACCTTCCTGGTCTTGTTGCGCAGGAGAGTCACCACGCCAAGAATAGATACGAACAGCACGGTTGCTTCTCCCAGAGTGTCATAGGCTCTATAATCGAGAATCACCGAAGCCACAAGATTCGCTGCTCCTGTCTCTCTTGCACCTTCCTGGAGGTACCTCTCTGCAACATGCATGTGAGGTTCTCCAAAGGCTGGAAGAACTGAAAAAAGCGGAGCCACTGCGATAAGTACTGCGACAATGAAAAGTAGCTTCACTACAAAGGAAAACTTCCCTTCTCCTTCTTTCTCGTACCGCTCTGACGTGGCCTTGAGCAGAAGTATAAGAATCACTACAGCGATGATTTCGTAGACGAACTGTACCAAGGCCAGATCCGGCGCCTGCAGAAACAGAAAGGCCACTGCAACAGCAAGACCCACCATACCGACAGAAATAATGGAAGAAAGCAGATCCTTCATCTCAAGTGCCACGATCGAAGCAAATATCATAAATACTGTGAGAAAATACAACCATCCTTCAACAGGCACTGTTGTTCACCTCACATCATCACCAACAAGAGGACCAGGAATCCCACAACAATCCACAGGGAGTAGAAAGACAGTTCGCCCGTATGAAGCTTCTTGAGAGGAATGGGAATCTTTCTGAAAGCACCTCTTGTCAATTCATATATGTCTATGAGCCCCTTTTCCGCGGCTCTGTAAATCGACTCCAATGGTGACATCTTCCGCACTTCGTTGAAGAACCCAACGCCGCTTACCTTAAACGACGGCTGATCTCGTTGACCACCAACAAAAGCTTCGTCTACTCTGACTTTCTTGAAGACACGGAATACAATCCATCCCGCTACAGCAATGAGAGCTACTATGCCGAGATATTGAACAACAGAATATGTTCCCAGGTAGTTCAAGCTCTCGAGACCTGGCATGCGCTGAATCAGCCTGAGCGGGAAAAAGAACCAGGCTACTCCAATGAAAAGACACAAGCCCGCATTCAATAAGACGGCCCAGGATCTTGACCAGTGTGGTTCCCTTGCTCTCTCAAACCTTTCAGATGCAGGTTTTACGAGGAAGACAGAATAGGTCAACTTCATAAAGCTCGCAAGGGTGAGGGCACTGCCAAATAGCGCCATTATGAGGCAGATTGTAAGTAACAACTGGACAAGTGTGCCAGCACCCGCGATTGCTATCAGAACACCCTGGTATACAAGCCACTTTGACACAAACCCGTTAGTCGGAGGGAGACCTGATATTGAAAGGGAGTTCACAAGCATCCCTGAGAATGTGGCCGGCATTCTTCGCGAGAGGCCTCCGAGTTCGTCGAGGTCGGTTGTGCCAGAAGCCAGTTCGACATTTCCCATGCCCATGAAGAGACCAGATTTGTACGTGGCGTTGTTGATCGTATGAAGAAGGCCGCCAGCGATACCGACAGGATTCCCCGTTGCTATCCCGAGAATCATGTATCCTACCTGGCTAACGGCGTGATAACCAAGTAGTTTCTTGCCATCGTGCTGGACAAGAGCCATCATAACACCTGATATGATCGTAAACGCTCCGATCAAAGCCATTGAAACACCCACAGCAGGATGTAAAACACCTGAATGCCACATCAACCTCGCGAAAAGATAGATTCCGATTATCTTGTCGAAAGAAGCCGGTAGTATTGCGGTCCCTTCGATAGGAGATTTCTCACAGTAACCGGGGACCCATACATGCAAAGGAAATGCTCCGGCTTTCGCAAATGAAGCAAGTGCAATACTCGCGAAAATACTTACTCCCCAGAAAGTCCCCGTCTCTGGGCGGAGTTCGACAACACTGAACACACCGTTAGTCGTTCCTGCCAGGGCAAAGAAACCAAATATCAGCATCGCATCAGAAAGACCAGATATCATCAGCGCCTTTCGTGAAGCATCGGCGGCTACTTTCTTACGTATTCCGAAGAGGTAGAGCATGAATCCCGTGAGTCCCCAAAATGCGATGAAAGTAATGGGTTCACTGGATGCAAGCGCTCCGTTGGTAAATGCTACGGTAATCATGAAGAAAGCAGGGATTATTCGCCCTGGGGATTTCAGAAGGTAGAGAGCGAATATCACTGCCAGGATCTGGACAAATACCAGGCTGAAATAGCCAAGAGTATCGACCTTCATAAGAACAATGTCCCTGAGCTCCATGGAAAGCGGCAGTAAGCCGTAGAGTATGGCTATCCAGACAACCAGCGAGACAGCCACAAAAAGGTTGATCCATTTTGACAATAACCTGGGCAGAACGACAGTTAGAAACGCTGCCGCTAACGGAAATACGATCAGCAAACTCACGGGATTTACAAGTATCTCCATGCCTTATACTCCCCCAATTCTCTGATCAATTCATCAGTCCTGTCCTGTGAACGCTTGAGTAGACTCTCCGTAAGCTCTTTCCCGTGATCGTCCTGCAATCTGACTGATCTCTCAGTGCAGCAGTAACACGGATCAACCGCGGCCAGCGTTATCAGAACATCTGCAAGGTTTTCCCCGACACAGCTTGCCTTATACGTTGGGATATTGACGTAGCTCGGTGCGCGGATCTTGTGTCGCACCGGTCGATTTGATCCATCGGTTCTGATATAGTGAAATACCTCTCCCCTTGGCGCTTCATGTCTGCCGATTCCTTCTCCTGCAGGTATTGACTCCACGTCGTTGAGTATCGATCCACTGACCTTGGCAAGTGCTTTTATACACTGTCTGATAATCTTTATGCTCTCAAAGATCTCGAGGATCCTGACAACGGTCTTGGCGAAAACGTCTCCAGCTTCCTGGACAACAACATCAAACTCCACAAGATCGTATGCAGCGTACGGTTCATCCTTACGAACATCTATGGCAACACCTGAAGCTCTTGCTGTAGGTCCAACTGCACAATAGTTGATCGCGGCTTCTTTTGAGAGAACGCCTACTCCAGAAAGTCTGCTTTTCAGTACCGGATCATCCATTGCAGCCTTTGCAACCATCGTGAGCTTTCGTTCAACATAATCAAGCTTTTCGTTAAGTTCGGCTGAAAGAGAGTTATCGTAGTCTCTTCTTACACCCCCTATGCGGAACATCGCGTAATGATTCCTGTTCCCGGTTGTTTTTTCAATGATATCCAGGACAGGCTCTCGATACTTCCAGGCCCACATCCATAGAGTGTCATATCCGATGAAATGACCTGCCAAACCAAGCCACAGAAGATGACTGTGTATTCTCTCAAGTTCTCCAACCATTGTGCGAACATATCTGGCTCTCACAGGAACATCAGTGTCGTCGATGTCTTCAAATGCGTTCACACATGCAAACGGGTGTGAGGCAGAGCAAATCCCGCATATTCTTTCTACTGCAAAGATAGACTGGTCAAAAGTGCTCTGCTCAGAGATCTTCTCTATTCCTCTGTGCATCCAGCCAGTTTCCATCTCGATGTCGGCAACGACTTCGCCTTCCAGCTTAATTTTGAAGAACTCTGCTTCCTCGAGCAGAGGATGGAAGGGGCCCACCGGGAGGTTGAAGTCAGTCGACATGTTCTTCTCTCCTCTTGACTCGCAGAGGTAGCTCAGGAATGTTCTCGTTGTCCTCCTTGAGAAGTGGTTTCAGGTCGGGATGTCCATGGAAAGCTACACCAAAGAGGTCATGGATTTCTCGCTCAATCCAGCTCGCACCGACTATTTCATTGCTTATTGATGGAACTTCCGGATTCTCAAGTCCAGTGTAAACCCTTGGACAGAAGTAATACCCTGTTCGGTCATCAGAAAAGTGATAGATCAACTCAAAACGTCTCAGACTCTCAACTGCTGTCATCGTGGAAAGCCTGAGGTTTTCACTAGAGAGCCTTTGGCAAATGCTTCTAATCTGCTCGGGCTTCACCGTGAAGTAGATTCTCTTCCTCTTCTCATGGTCAACAGAAATACTCTCTGAGGCCAGAATGCTCATGATTTCTCTCACACGCTCTGTCATAACTAGACCAGCCTCCCAAGAAGCTCGGCAACTCCTGCGATCATGGTTTCGGGTTTGGGTGGGCAGCCAGGTATATACATGTCAACCGGAATTATCTTTTCAAGGGGTCCACAATTGGTGTAGCTATTCTTGAACGTAGCACCAGCTGCGGGGCATGTTCCTATGGCAACCACAAACACAGGTTTCGGGGCCTGCTCATAAATATGCTTCACTCGTTCAGATATCTTGCAGCCACCTATACCTGTCACCAGCAAGACGTCAGCATGTCGAACTGAACCAACCAGTTTAATACCAAATCGCTCGAGATCGTATCGAGGCGTAAGCAGATCAAGTATCTCAATATCACAGTTGTTACAGGGAGATGCACTGACGTGGAATACCCACAGGGATTTCCCCAGGATCCTGTTGTACGCCCCCATATTTCATACCCCCAAGATGGCTAGCACTATCGCTACAAATGCTAGAATGGATAACCTCTTCCAGAAGAACCTCAGTACCCCTTGAATGGTAGTTCTTGGATTGACGTTCTTGATCACTATCAACACTGCTAGTGTTACAACGTAGAAAAGAAGAAACCAGGCGTACCTCACCAGACTCAGGCGCGATGGTACTCCGAAAAACAGAACTGCAAGAAGCATCGGAAAGACAAAGAAATGTACACCTTTGGCCATTTTCCACAATGCGAGGAGAACCCCGGAGTACTCGATTTCCACTCCACCTGCTAGCTCCGTTTCTGCCTCTGCTATGTCAAAGGGCTGAATAGCAAGCTTGGCCTGAATGGCCAGTAACCCAACGACATACGCAATGACTCCTGAAATCGAAAACACCGCAGGAGTTCCTGTTATTATCTCTTTAAGATTCAACGTGAAACCTCTTTGTATGACGGGTACAAGAACAACCATCACAAAGACCAGCTCATCGGCGAGTAGCATTTTGAGTTCTCTTCCAGCTCCGATTCCCGCATAAACGTTCGAAGAAGCTGCCGCACCAAGAAAAATGGCCGTGGATCCCAGGGCCATGGTATATATGATCACTATCACATCGCCAGCGAAGTTAATATTCAAGAAGACTGGCATCCCAATCAGAACAGCCAGCACGATTGCTGCAGTCACTCCTGCTAAAGGACTCACCACATAAAGCCACCTGGTGGACTTCTCAGGGACAATGCTTTCTTTGCCCATGAGTTTGAAAACATCCGCGAAGTTCTGGTACCAGGGAGGACCAACTCGATGCTGAACGAGTGCGCTTACTTTTCTTTCCAGCCACCATCCAACCATTCCGATGGTCAGTGCAAAAAGCGCGCCTGGAAATATGAGAGTGTAAAACAGTATCAAAGCACTCTTCCCTCCTTCAGCCGCCAGTTCTTTGATCTAACTGCCATGTGTTTTCCCACGAGGAAGATGCTTTCTTGGGGGTCATCAGTATCGATCTCGGCCATTGTGACGGCCCCATCGGGGCTGGTTTCTACACAGAGCGGAACGTAATCTGGATCTTCTGTAAGTTGTTCCAGGCAGTAGTCACAATGTGTGGTGATATAGTTGATCGACTCGGGAAAGAGCGTTCCGAAAGGACATGCAATAACACAGGACTTACAGCCAACACATCTCAGGTTGTGTCTCTTGACCGTTCCATCCACCTGTCTCTCCAGAGCGTCCTTTGGACAGGCTTTGACGCAATGGGCCTCCAAACATTGCCTGCAGTACACTGCGAATTCTGCGATCTCCAGTAGTGAGATGAGCCCATTGTTTTCACCATGATATATGTACTCACAGCGAATCTTGAGTGGATCCATCCGGACCAGCTTCTCGGTATCTATCAACAGTCGCTTCATACCCAGATCGCCTCCGGATTCTCAAACTGATCATAAGTGAATACAGGACCATCCTTGCATGCAAAGTAATGCTCTATGGTGCAGTGCCTGCACAAACCTACCCCGCAGTACATCTTACTCTCCATGGAAAGATAGATAGCAGATGGTTCAAGACCCAGCTCAAGTAACGACAGAGTAGCAAACTTCATCATTATGGGAGGTCCACAGACCGCTGCAACAGTGTTCTTTCTGTCTATTTCAAGGGGTTTCAATAATGTTGTTACAACACCTGTTTTGCCCTTCCACTCCTGGCCTTCTGGAACCTGGTCCACAGAAAGATGCAGATCAAGACCATCAATCTCCGTCCATACAGCAAGCTGATCCTTGTAAATCAGATCCTCGGGGGTGCGTGCACCAAAACATACTGTTATCCCGGCGTAATCGGATATGTCGTGAACAAGTGTCAGCATGAGAGACCTCAACGGAGCCAGACCCACACCTCCCCCGACTATAAGAACATGTTTTCCCTTGAATGCGTCAAGGGGATACCCATTTCCATAGGGACCCCGGATGGTCACAGTCGTGCCCTTCTCTATTTGGTGGATTCTTTCGGTCATGTAACCGACTCTCATTATCGATATTTCTATCGGATTCTTGTCGTAATGCGACGAGGAGGGTGTGAACGGACCTTCTCCGATTCCCATGAGCCCTGCCTGAACAAACTGTCCTGTCCTGAACTCGAAGTCTTCTGGACACTGGAGCACAAGTGTCTTTATCGTGGGAGACTCAACCTTGACATCTATACATGTGGTTTCCAGGCGTTTGAAGACATTTGTCTGGGTTCTCATGCTCTCACCTGTTGTTGCTTCTTAATAATTCTCATTGCCTCTCGCACATCTATTCTGGCGGGACATACATCACTGCATCTGCCACAACCAGTGCAACCATTTGTCTCGAACTGCTTGAACATGTATCTGAATTTGCACGAGTAACGATGGTTGAAACGTTCATGAAGATCTGGCCTGGGGTTCGACCCGCCGGCCACACGACCATATCCTCTGAGCTGGCATCCATCCCAGGTTCTGACGAGAGAATGCACGCTGCCCTGACTCTCGTCATTCATCAGAAAGCAGTAGCATGTGGGACAGATGAAGTTGCAGCCTCCGCATTCTATACAAGAATCGACGGCATCCCTGGAGAAGAGGTCAAGCGTTTCCTGTTTCCCCGATGACGACCACTGTGAGTTGATCTCCTCAAGTTCCTCTCTTGTCTTCTTCCTTTGTCTTGCCAGGGCATCATGAAGTGGAACGGAGGTTTCCTGTACTATAAGCTTGTTCTGAATATCCGCCAGGAACTCGTTCCCTCTTGAGCTTCCTGAAGACAAGAACACCCTGTCCCCAACAACAGCCGCCGAAACATCAAAGTTGCTCTCTGGAAATGGTTCATAACCCTGTAAAATACAGTGACACGTATCTCCTGGTTCTGTACAGTCTGTCGCAATGATGAGGCTGCTCTCGCGCATGTTCTTGTAAACAGGATCTACGAATTCATTGTCCAGGAGCGCGCTGTCAAGTAGTCTAAGTGCCTGCAAATCACAGTTCTTGACTCCGAGAATGATCCTTCTACCTGGAAGCACTTCGATCAGCGGATCGTTTCTTGCCGGAAAAAAGAGGAGCTTTGGTGGATCGAGTGTTCGGATCGAATCCATTACGGGGTTACCTGACTTCTCTCTCCCTTTCCATGCCTCCAGGAATGGTGTTGCAGCATCAGCACGGTAAACGGGAGCATAGATCTCGTGGCTGTCCAGTAGTGACTCGATATAGCAGACAAAATCTTCAGTGAATACCACCATTCTAGCGAACCCCTTCCTATGACTGCCTGTAGCTAGTCACTCACCTGCTGTTTCAGAGCTCTTTGACCGCATGCTCCTCTCGGTTCGACTCATTACTCGTCAGGTCGCATGTACTCGTAATGAGTGTAGGCATCGCGAAGTACCTCATCACCATTTTCATACTCAACATGGTGGCCTTTGCAGCCTTCCTTTGGGCAGAAATGGACATGTCCACCATTGACAAGTGTGAGATCTATCATCTTGGAACCGCAGTCTGGACAGTCTAGATCACCATGAAGTCTGGTCTGGCAATGAGGGCAGTGAAACGTCAGAGCGCCGTTAGTAGTGTGGAAAGTTACTTCGTACTTGTAGCTTCCATAAACCGAGCTTAACCAGATTTCTCCACGACGTCTGCAGTTTTCAACGTGCATTTGAATACTTGGGTGCTCGTCAAAGATAACCGCTTTGTTCATCAAAGAATTCCCACACTCAGGACACTTCACTTCTACAGCGAACATACGCGCGTCCCTCCATTCGGCACTAACCAGCAGTGTACACCCTGCAACGATTAGCTACATGAAACAGGACTGTGGAAAAACTCAAGATGACACAAGAAACATGACAAGATGTCAGGATATCGACCTACTATGTCGCCTTCTTCTGGTGCCATCTTCATGGTATCAGATGCAGGTTATCAAAGTCAACACATGCTATTCATATGATCGTAAACAGAATATTTCTCTATTATGTGCATTGTGTTTTGTGTAACTTGTAAGTATCAGAAAAGTCATATTTATAGTTATCTCTTCCTCTGGTAGCTCCGGTGCCTGCAAAAGCAAGCGATGACACTGGATCTCCCAAATCATTACTCAGCGACGCTTCTTTCTATTATCATAGCGTTCCTTGATCGCCTCAAAAACAGCGATGGTCTCTCTTGGCCACCTGGCAATCCTGGCAGACACAACAGACGTTGAGCTCATTATCAGTCTCGGCACAGAGGAATCCTTGCGGGTTTTAACTCTTTTCAGAAAACGCCATGCAGTAAGCCTCAGAACAATCGTTCCCACAAACAGTGCCTGTATTCCGTAGAACTGAAAACCTGAGAACTGCACTGTATAGTCTTTCAGAACTCCCGCCAGCAATCCTCCTGAAAGTGATCCCAGAAGAGTTGACGAACCATTAGCGAAAGCAAGAACGGCAAAATAGGATTCAGCATTGACACCGTCAAATAGATCGATTATGACGGTGAAAAAGCATAGATTAATCGCACTCCAGACCACAGGACTCATAACTGAATCAATATAGAGGAGAAAGACTGTGCGAGGGTTAATGAACAGCCATAGCACTATTTTGACGGCAGCCCCAAATACACCGAATTCCAGCACAGCCTGGCTCCCTATTTTATCTGCAACTCTTCCCCATATGGGAAAGAGCAACATGGAAATAGGCGTGCTTATGATTGTGAGCATACCCAGGAAAGTATAGTCAAGCTTCAGATTGACCAGCTGGTGATACGGAAAGAAGGGTCCTGTGAGTGCAATTGCAAAACTCCATGTCAAAGAGAATACAAGAAAAGGTCTGAACCTTATGTCCCTGATCACACTCGAGTACAGCTTCCTTCCATGGACTATCGCATGAGGAGGATCATAATGCCTGGAAAGAAGAAAAAGACTCACCATCGCATTTGCCGCACCGGCTGATAGTATGATCAAGAAACCGGACCGACCAGGAAAAGCGTCCAATATCCTTGAATAAAGAATGGTTATGCCCATGTTCACAAAAGCAAAGACAAGGTTTCTGGTTCCAAAGTATCTTCCAGTTTTGCCAGGAGGGGTGATATCTTTCATCAGTGAGATCCACATGTTCCCGGCAAGATTGTTGAAAAGCGTGAATAGCGCAAGCACGATCAGCAGAACTTCTTGCCTGTTCCATCCAACCGCAAGCGTTACCGGGACCAAAGCGGCAGCAGTACTTGATACACCTGCAAAAAGAACAAGCGTCTTCTTGCGATTTCCGACCTTCTGAAGAATGAGAGGCGAGAATACCTGCACCAATTGGGAGATCGCGGGTAACATCCCCAGCACAGCTATAACTGGCTCAGACGCACCATATTGAAGGGCCAGTCCCGTCCCAAGAAATCCCTGAGTAATCAGTGCAAAACCATTGAAGAATGAACCTTCGATAATCGAAAGAATACGAGTTCTCTTTACCTTGTCTTCATCCATCAAATCCATCCTATTAAGCTACATTCATGTTCATTCTATTCTTGATACTTTGAATATGCGATTCCCTGACAGATAGTTATTAGTGTCAGGAGATTAATTTAATATGTCTAGTAAATTACATCAGCATGATCTATAGTAATACCTTCTGAGATTCCGAGTCTCACCTAACACAGTAGTCTGCATAGACTGCTTCCCCCAAATCAGGCACGTCCCGGAGAAAATGCAAATCCATGGTTGTTCTGTTGTCGCCGGAATTCTCCAAGGGGTTCCCCCAACACACTCTCGAAAAGTGATACAGGTTAATGGTATTGAAGTGTATAGTATTATGAATGGGCTTGTTCCAACTTAAGGACGCATAAGTATCCTGGAGGTGTTCTTTGTGGGAAGGACATTCAAACTGCTTTTTCTTCTGACAGCCACGTTTGTTGTGTTATGTACCTCTTTGTTTGCATCGACAGTCACAATAGCCATAATGCCTTTTGAAGGAGCTATTGGTATACGTTCGTGGTATATCGATCGGGCACAGATGATCACCGGAGTAACTGAATCCTTTACTGATCATATGGCAGAGACCCTGAGAAAAGAAGGCATATTCAGTGTAGTTGAGCGATCGAGGTTGGAGCAAATCCTGAAAGAACAGAACCTGGTCTATACGAGTAG
>CAZSXB010000021.1:0-5114 GCA_964611155.1 uncultured Thermotogaceae bacterium | reverse complement strand
GATCCAGAAGCTATTGGACCTTCAGGGATGATAGTTGCAATAGTCGGAGACAGGTATATAGTGAATCTCGGAACACCTCACGGGATAGTATTGCACGACAGATTACATGTCTTTGAGCTCGTCACAGTTGCTGGTCTTACGATGCCTGTTGAAGTTCCATTGGGAACTCTCAGGGTCATAAGTGTTTCAGAAGAAGCCAGCGTATGCGAAAGTGAAGAAGGCATATTCGATATTGGAAATACTGTACGCAAGTAGCCATTTGATTGATTCACTGAACTGATTGACTATGAGGATTCTGACGTTTTTTTGATCCTTCGGGTCATCAGTATCGGAACGATAACAATCATAGCCCCAAACATGGCCAGAACCCCCGAGTAACGGTAAGTTTGTACCACTCCGATGCGGTCAATCAAGAACCCACCTACAACTGGCCCGATGAAGAATCCCAGGCCCGAGTTAACCATCCAAAACACGGCCTGAGCACCGGGAAGTAGTCTGGCTGGCAATCTGGTGTGTATATAATCAAAGACCGCGTAATATGATGCAATGTAGTTGAACCCATGTAGAAGCTGTACAAGCATCACACTCAATTCACTTGACACGTATGACATCAGTGACATTCTAATCCCCGACAAGAAAATTGCCAGCATGAGTATCCTGAGATTGCCCATATTCCGGATAAGCTTTCCAGCAAGCAGCAGAAAGGGTATCTCGGAAAACGCCATTACAGCAAAGCCTGTTCCCGCAGCATGTATCCCAAGTTCGAGGGTCCGGGTATACAAAGGAAAGAATGAGTTGTTGAAACCTATCACTGTACTACCACACAGAAGACCCACGAGCATGAAACCAAACGTGAAAATGCTTCCCGGCTTTGCTTTCTGAACTGAAGCAGTCCCTCTGTTATTTGCCTCAGATGATATTCTGCGAGACATCAGGGCCGAGAACAGCATCAGAATAGTTATTGCAAGAAAGATAACGAACAGTCCAAATCCTACCAGAATCCCCAGGATAAGCGAAACCAACGTGAAACCAAGAGTTCCCCACACTCTTACGAAGTTGAACGACGCTCCCTTCGACTTCATCGAAGACATAACGATCGCATCACCCAAAGGAACTACTGAAGCCAGGAAAAACGTGCTCAGAACCATTGCTGTCACTGCTGCAATGAAGGATGAGGAGATATACACTCCCCAGATTGTGATCGATGTGATCAGCGCTAACAGGGCGAATATTCTTCTGTCCTTCTTCACAGCACCTGCCCTGAACCATGTTGGATTGGACAGGAGTGATACCAGAGGCATCACGGCCATCAAGATCCCGATCTGTGAAGGAGAGAATCCCCTGAGATCAAAGAACTGCGCCAGCAACGAATAGGCGCCCAAATTACCGTATATCAGCCATTGCAATGTTGCTTCCTTGAAGGGAATCCTGTCAATACTCTTCAACTCGCACCTCTCTCAGGCACAAGACACCACCGAGGTGTCTTCAATCATCGGCAGCTCGCAATGGAATTCTTAAACCTGATCGTTGAACCTGGCTCGGCTCAACAACTCGTAATGGCTTCTAATGCAGTTGATATGAAATCTTTCATGATAAAGGAACCTTCGAAAGAGTTTGCGAGCGGTCCACACTTCACCATTCACCTTTCTTGTACGTTCTGCATCTTCCCTGTTCAGGTTGCTCAGTAACGTAACGGCAAGCTTACGACTCAGATAAAGCTTCTGCCATTCATCACGAGCTCTGGAAAGCCTGGGAAGGTCATCCCAGAATCTGCTAAGATACCAACGGTCACAACTGGCAATATGCTTGAGATGTTCGCTGATGGTCATGTCTCGCACCGAAGGTCTGAACCGCAGAGTCGTACTATCCAGCTTCGTTCTGAAACTGATAAGCTCCTCTCTCATGCACTTCATAAGATTCAGGAATTCCAGACTCTCTTCACGCATTACCGGATCATAATCTCGCGAAAATGTTGCTCTTGTATACCCGTCTGCAACCTTACCCCTGTTTCTGACAACTTCAACCACCTTGATTTGAGGAACATCATCTTCTTCCCATATCTGCTTGAGCAAATTCGTCTTGTTGCATCTCTGCAGGAACTCTCGTAGTTCTCGAGTTTCAGAAGAAGCCTTTTTGAGAGCGTCCTCAATGCTTTTCCCATGGGCAAGATATCCTGGTGGATCAAACGTGAAGAGAATGCTGCAATTATCCGCACCTACTTCCGCATAGACCTTGAGTTCTGCCACAATCGAGCCCCCTTTACCGATGAACGGTCAGGTGAACAAAATCAACCAATCTTACTGGAATTGCTCTCAGACAGTGTGAACACAGAGAAGCAAGAGACTGCTTCAAGGCAAGAAAATCCTCTGAGCCTGGAATCATCCTGATCACTTATCTCTTATATCGGCCAGAAGAAATGAACAAGCGAAATAGCAGCCAGGACATATAGTAGCCAGTGTACTTCCTTTGATCTCCCTGCAACCACTTTGACAAACGGAAATGCAATGAATCCAAGGGCTATCCCATCAGCAATGCTCTGGGCAAGAGGCATGAGAACCATCGTTAAAAACGCTGGCAAGGCCTCTGTAAAATCATTGAAGTCTATCTTCATTACAGCGCCAACCATTAGAACTCCGATTATCACAAGCGCCGGTGCTGTTGCCTCGGCAGGAATAAGCCCCGCCAATGGTGCAAGGAACAGTGTCATGAAGAAAAGCACACCTGTCACGACTGATGAAAAGCCGGTGCGTCCTCCTTCAGCTATACCAGCCGTACTCTCAATATAAGTGGTAACAGTACTCGTACCTAGTATTGCACCACCCACAGTTCCTATTGAGTCGACCAACATCGCTCTGTTGATCTTAGGCAAACGACCATCTTTGTCCAGAAACCCGGCCCTTGCTCCGATTCCAAGCAGAGTTCCCATGGTATCGAAAACATCAACGAACATGAATGAGAAGATCACAAAGAACGGGATGGAAAGGGCTGCTCTGAAATCGAATTCCATTAGTATCGGAGCCAGACTCGCGGGCGGCCCAAAAACATCACGTAGCCGGGTTGGCATTTCCTGAACCCCCATTGCAAAACTCACCACAGTCGTTAGTAAAATCCCTATCAGGATTGCTCCTTTAACCTTCCTGGCCATAAGAACGGCGATGATCGCAATGCCTATCAGGGAAAGCAAAGGGCCAGGTGCGCCAAGATCCCCCAGCGTTACCTGCGTCGTCTCATTCGCAACAATGATCCCTGCATTTTGCAGGCCAATAAAAGCTATAAACAATCCTATTCCAGCTGCCACTGCACTTTTCAGGCTGACGGGTACAACTGCGTCAATGTGTTTTGTCAAGCCAGAAACAGCCAGTACAAAGAAGGCTATTCCAGCTATAAACACCGCCCCAAGAGTGGCCTGCCAACCAAACTCTGCTGCAACTACATACGCAAAGAAAGCATTCAGCCCCATGCCACTGGCCAGTGCGAAGGGATAATTTGTAATCAGCCCCATAAGAATGGTTGTTATGCCCGCTGAGATAATGGTGGCGGTCATAACTGACCCGAAATCCATACCGGCGGCACTGAGAATGAAAGGATTAACGAAAATAATGTAGGCCATGGTCATGAAAGTAGTTGCACCAGCAGCTATCTCAGTTTTGTAGTTTGTTTTGCGTTCATCGAATCTGAAGAATTTCTTCATGATCTTGCCCCTTTTCCTCAAGCGTATCAGGTTCTGTTGTCAGGTCTTCGGATCATCAACCTTTCCGGAAGACATATCGCAACAGGTGACTTCCAAGTTGTCTTGCAGGAAATTACATAGCTATCTTACAACACAATCCGCCCGTCCAAAGTGGGTTCTTCGATGACCTACTTTATTGAGCCAACGGTGATTCCCTTCAGAAAGTATTTCGAGAACAGAATAAACACAACAATCATGGGAATCGCTGCATATGTTGCACCTGCCATGAGGAAGGCATGTTGAAGTGGCACTTCTTCCTGCAGAAGAGCAAGTCCGGCTTGAAGTGTTCTCATTCGTGCAGTATTAGTGACTATCAGGGGCCAGAGGAAGTCGTTCCACTCCCCAACAAATGTGAAAATCCCGAGAACTGCTAGCGCAGGCTTGGATATGGGGATGATAACCTTGAAGAAGGTCTTGAGTTCACTAGCCCCATCTATTCTCGCAGCCTCGATTATCTCGGAGGGAATGGTGAGCATGAACTGCCTCATCAGGAAAACTCCGAAAGGTGCTGCAAGACTTGGGAGGATAAGAGCCGCGTATGTGTTGATCATCCCGAATCTCGAAACGAGAATATACAGTGGTACAAGAGTTACCTGTTTTGGGATCATCATGGATGCAATATACACCATGAAGAAGAACCTGGCACCGGGAAACTGTCTCTTTGCAATGGCATAACCTGCCAGCGCACACAAGAATATCTGAACAGTTGTAACTGTTCCTGCAACCACAAGGCTGTTGATGGTCCAGCGCATCAAGTAAGGGTGCTTGAAAAGATCATTGAAGTTTCTCATCGTTGGATTGCTTGGAAAGATCTCGGGTGGAAACCTCAGCGTTAGTGCTGGTGGCTTAATTGCAGTAACAACCATCCAGTAAAGAGGTATGAATGCAAGAAGGCCCAAACTAGTGACAATCAACAGGGCGACTATCTTGCGAACTAATCTACCGGTAGCAGCCTTTGTCATCCTACACCTCAATACTCAACGTTGGCGCCCAGCCACTTGAACTGCAGTACACCAAGAGCGACAAGAATGCCGAACATTACCATAGACATAGCCGAAGCCAGACCAAGATCGTAATACCTGAAAGCGGTATTGTATACGAGATAAGCAATTGTAGTCGTCGAAAACTGGGGACCCCCTTGAGTCATTATGTAGATGTTTGAAAATGTCTGGAAATTGGCAATAGTCCCCATAACCATTGCATAGAGAATCGTTGGTTTCAGCAGGGGAACAGTTATCTTCGAGAACACTTTCCACGGTCCTGCGCCTTCGATTCTTGCAGCTTCAAAGTAATACTCGGGAATAGAGGCCATAGCCGCTGAAAGAAGGACGATTGTTGACCCGCCGCCCATAATCACTTGCATCATTATGAGCGATGGCATTGC
>CAZSXB010000020.1:0-33207 GCA_964611155.1 uncultured Thermotogaceae bacterium | reverse complement strand
CTGGGAACGTTATCACAGCTGTTGTTGAAGGTTCGAGACCTTTTCTTGTAGAAATTCAGTCACTGGTCTCAAGACCTCTTTATTCGTCTCCCAGAAGAGTAACCAGTGGTGTTTCGATTGACAGGATGCTTCTCGTTGCAGGCGTACTAACAAAGCGAGCCAACATCCCGTTCGATACTCTAGATATATACGTGAACGTCGCAGGAGGGCTGAGTCTTGATGACACAGGCATTGATCTTGCAGTTGCGGCTTCTCTGATCTCTTCATTTCTCAACAGAGCCATGCCAAAGAAAGCCTGTGTCTTTGGAGAGATAGCATTGGATGGTAGTATAAGAAGGGTATCACATATGTCCAAACGAATTGACAGGGCTGAAGCGTCTGGCTTCCCATATACAATTTCCCCGGAAGGCAAGAATACTGTGAGAGACATATCCGAGTTGCTGAAGATTTTCGGAGGTGCAGTTGGTGAAGGACTCTGAACTCGTCGAAAGAGTAAGAAGAATTGCTCCTGGAAAACCTTTGAGACATGCGTTGAACGATATACAACAGGCCAGAACAGGGGCCCTCCTTTTCTTCGTTGCAGACATCTTGGAGTGCAAAGGACTGGTGCAGCCTGGATTGATTCTGGAAGCACCTTTTACCCCTTACAGGCTCTACGAACTCGCCAAAATGGACGGAGCAATTGTTGTCTCTGAAGACCTTTCGACGATAATCGCAGCCAATGTCCAGCTTACTCCCGACACATCGATCCATACAAATCAGACAGGAATGCGCCACCGTGTCGCTGAACGAATGTCAAAGCAAACAGGAAAGATGTTGATCGCAATCTCAAAACGACGGAATACAATCACCTTGTTCTTCAAGGACCATATGCACGTGCTTGCCCCTGTAGAGATCCTTACAGCAGAAGTGAACCAAAGAGTACGCACTGCAGAGCGATACAGTCAGGCATTTCTCAACGGTCTTGAAACAGTGGATTCTCTTGAAAGGGCTAATGTGTTAAGCCTTTACGAAGTCATGAGAACCCTGGAGAAAGGCTTACTCACAGTGCTGGTTTCAAAGGAAGCGGAATTGCCTATCGCAGAACTCGGTGACCAGGGAAGACTCGCAGAAATGCAGCTGAGCGAGATACTCTACGAGATTCAAGAAGACCTTGAAAACCTCACTCTTGACTTCTCCAGGGAACAGATAAAGAATGATGAAATTGACAAGTTCCTTTCAAGGTTCAGCACACTCTCGGAGCGTGAAATCCTCAATAGCTCGACCATCGCAAGGCTTATGGGATATGAACAGCTTACTGTTGCACAGATGATGGAGATGAATGTCAAATCACTTGGTATCCGCTTTGTCAGGCAGATTCCACGGATCCCGCGCCACATTGCCCTGAACATCGGGAATTACTTTGGGTCTCTTGCCAACTTGCTTTTGAGTGACGAAGAAGAACTCAAACATGTCGACGGTATTGGTGAAAGAAGGGCATCCTCAATAAAGCACGCTATAGATACTTATCTGAAGCGTCTCTAGGCAATTGTGCTAGCGACTAACTTTCTCGACCAGGCTCTTCACCTGGGGTAAAGATAGTCCCACCGGTCGATCGTTCTCAATGACCAGTCTGCCGTTGTTCCATACCTTCTCAATCGTGACTTCCGTAGGAAAACCCATCACGAGTTGCATTAGACCGGGAAGATCTGGGTCAAAAGTGTCAATCTCAATGAACGGTCTTCCCAGCATCATATCGGCGGAGTATCCTTCCTTCATTATCCCCGTATTCTTGCTGAAAGCCTGGTTTGCCAGCTTGAAATTACCTTCAAGCAGTGTCTTTCTTATCTCATACTCGATCATCTTGTTGTCAAAGTGGTTGAACTGCCTTTCAAGCAATACCAGTGTCTTCAGTTCCGCAAACAGATCAACATCAACAAATCCTGATCCAATGTTTACCTGCATTCCTCTGCCCAGAAGGTCCGCTATCATCGGCGAGTAAATCCCACCATATAGCTCCGAACGCACTGACTTGGAAACAAAAACATTCCTGCTGCTAAGCAGATCCATATCAGTATCGCTTAGAGAGCCAGCATAGGCGACTCCTGCACCACAGCGCAGAAGGCCCGCCCTTGTCAGACGTTCTGTAAGCGTTTCACCCCATATAGAGAGACATTCATCGCGCTCTTCATTCATGTCAAACACAACAAACATCAGTGAGAATCCCTTATTGAATAGCTGACCAAGCTGCGAAAGCTGCGTGTTTGAGTACTGCGCAGAGTCTGTAATGTAGATCTGAGGACAGAACAGTTCGTCTCTTTCTACGTCTTTCCAGCATTGCAGGACTTCTTCAAGGTTTTTTGGAGTGACGATCGGTCCAACCGAAAGTTGAATGCCAGTGTCTCTGGCAAGCTCTCTGTAGAATAGGACATCAAGGTCCTGACTGAAAAACACAGGGCCAAATATCGTTGTAATGCCATACCTTAAAGACCTTAAGACTCCAGCAATCGTTGATAATAAGGAAATCCTTGCGTCCGATCTGTGTGCCAGGAGCCTTACAACATTTTCGTAGTACACAGTCCCCAGCGTGCTGTCTTCGGCTGCAAGTAACATTGGAGAAGTCACCGTTGAATGAAGACTCAGATGTGCGTTTACGAGTGAAGGAAGGATGAATTTCCCTGTGCCATCGATAACTTCTTCATTGCTTTCAGTTCTCAGATCACGACCTTGACCAACATAGGTTATCAAACCGTTCCTGAAAGCAATTGTCCCGCCTTCAATCAGGTAGTTTTGGGGATCATTGGTTATGATCCTGACGTTCCTTATCACCATCTCTATTTCGCCTCCTGGCAGAGCTCTTCAACTTCTGCCTAAGGATGAAGAATGCAAAGGTTGCAAGTCTTGGAAGCACCTTCAGCTTCTTTCGAGGTTGTTGCAGGATACGAAAGAGCCATTCAAGATTCACTTTTTGAATCCATACTGGTGCTCTCTTTAGAATGCCGGAGATAACATCAAATGACCCTCCAACTCCCATGGCCAGACTTATCTTGAGATCATCGAAGTGTTCTGATATCCATATCTCCTGCCTGGGGACCCCCATACCCACAAAGAGAACGCTCGCCCCTGAAGCATTAATCCTGGAAACGATCTCCTCACTATGTTCGTCTGAGAAATAGCCACAATGATAACCACTTACATTAAGACCTGGCATCATTTCCTTCATCTTTCTGACCATTCTCGAAACAGATTCTTCTGTCGAGCCCAAAAAGTAGACACCGACATCTTCTCCTTCGAGCCTTCTACACAAGCTCATCATGAGTTCTATCCCCGGCACCCTCTTCAGTTCTTCTTTGTAGAGGAACTTGGCAGCTTTAACGACTCCAGCTCCATCAGGAACAATGTAGTTGACTCTCTGGAAAGCTTTATTGTAGCAAGGCACCTTCAGATACTCGTAAACTATTAGCGCATTCATCGTGACGACAAAATGTTTGCTCTCACTGTCCAGACCCTCGATGAGATCGCTGACTATTGAGTCCAAAGGAAGATTCTGTATATCAAATTCCAAAAACCTCAACCAGACACCCCCAAGAAAAAAAGGAAGGCAAGCCTTCCCTCTGGTGCCGAGGGCGGGAGTCGAACCCGCACGGGGCTCTCCACCCCAACGGATTTTGAGTCCGCCGCGTCTGCCAGTTCCACCACCTCGGCTAGCTATATCAATCTACCATCGGAAACACACTCATGTCAAGAGTTCGAATAATGTCAGAGCCTCTCGATGAGTCTGACGAGTGAATATATGGTTGCAGATACAGCCCCAGCAATTAAAGGGGTCTGTATCCATCCCAATGCAATTCTACCGAGAACTCTCTTGTCACCAACTCTTGAGCCCCTTGCAAGACCAGCTCCAATAACCGCACCAACGATCGCCTGTGATGTTGACACCGGAACGCCAACAATGGAGTAGACCCACACTGTGAAGGACATACCCAGAACAGCTATGACAGAAGCAAAGTGGTCCAGAGCAAGTATTTGCTTTCCTACTGTCAGCATTACACGTTTGCTGTATGTAACAACACCCAGCCCAATGCTCAGGCCTCCAATAAGCGCAGCTTGCTCCACAGGAATAATCCCTGCAAACACCCCTGTAACATTACCAACGTTATTCGCTCCAAGCGCATATGCTCCGTAAGCACCAATAACAACTGCTGCGATTTTCAGTGTTATGTCCTGGATATAGAGCGATCGGATTTTTCTGAAGAAGACACTAAAGAAGTGGTACCCGATGAAACCGAACAGGAGTCCCCCAATTGGAGTGCCAAGCCATGCCAGGAATACCCTGACAAGCACATGCCACTGAACATTTCCGGTCAGAATACCAATTCCAAGAATGGAGCCCACCATTGCCTGAGACGCGGAAACCGGTAGACCGAGTCTGGTCATCAACGTCATGGCTAGTGCTGCACTTAAAGCACTGACTGCTGCGGAGAGCATCGAGTGATCTGTTATGCTGCTTATGGTTTCAAGCCCTCTGCTTCCACCTACCACTGCTCCTATCAGTATGAAAAGTGCTGAAACGATGGCAGCAGTTCTGAACCTCACAAGGCCAGTAGATACGGCAGGCCCAAATATGTTTGAGGCATCGTTTGCACCAAGAGACCAGCCGAAGAAAATCGCCGGAAGTAGCATCAGACCCAACACAGGACACCCTTTCGATTCAGAAGAGCTGTGATTGTTAATTATAGCACACCACAGAAGATGCCCCGTATGCTGTAGTTCCGTAAGAATGTTTGCTGTAGCTATTCTCGGACGACTACACGCGTTTATGCTCGTGATCCTCTAAGTAGCTAGTTTCACCAGCTTCAGGGAGATTTCGTTGTGTCGCCTGACAAGATCATCAATTCCCCTATCGATGAACTGCCCTTCTTTGATTCTTACTTCGCCGTTGATCATCACAAAGTCGGCTTGCTTTGCGTCACACAAGACGAGGGATCCTAGCGGTTCCGAAACACCACCGGCAAATTCTATCCTGTTTAAGTTGAAGGCGATCAGGTCTGCAGCCTTTCCTGGACCAATGCTGCCCGTATAGTCATCCATTCTCAACACCGAAGCCCCTCCCACCGTTGCTGCTTTCAGAGCTTCATATGGAGTCAGGGCATCTGCCCCTTCTTTCACTCTCTGGAGAAGGAGCATGTTTCTCGCTTCAAGCAACATGTTTCCCGTATCGTTCGAGGCACTACCGTCAACAGCAAGTCCGACTCTCAGACCATTATCAAGCATCTTTCTTATCGGAGCTATACCTGATCCCAGGCGCATGTTGGAAGATGGACAGTGAGCGATGCCACAATCACTTTCGCCGAGCATTCTGATATCACTGTCATTCACCCAGACAACGTGTGCGAACCACACACGTCGATTCAACCAGCCAACTCTCTTCATGTAGTCAACGGGGCGCAGACCGTGGCTACCAAGGCAGAAGTCCTCTTCATCTCTTGTTTCAGCAAGGTGTGTATGAAGGAGAACATCATATTCTTCAGCGAGTTCTACTGTTTCCACAAGAGAGGATTCCGTGACAGAGAACGGCGAGCAGGGGGCAAGTGCAATCCTTAGCATAGAATGCTTTCTGGGATCATGGAATCTCTCGATCAGTCGCCTGGAGTCTTCCATGATCTGTTCATGTGTTTGAACAACTGAATCAGGAGGCAGGCCCCCATCCTTTTCTGACAGGGACATCGAACCCCTTGTAGGATGGAATCTAATGCCACATTCTGCAGCACCTTCTATTTCGGAATCTATGAATCTCTCTTTGCCTTTTGGATGGAGGTAGAGCATATCAGTTGTTGTGGTTACTCCCGATTTCATCATCTCGTAAACAGCGATCTTCGTGCTTACATAGATAGCTTCATTATCAAGGCTCTGCCACAGACCATAAAGATATGTGAGCCAGTCAAACAACTCGGTAGAAGCAACTTCTCTGACGTTACGAAACAGCGATTGATAAAGATGATGATGCGTATTCACCAAACCTGGAATAACCACATGTCCAGATAGATCAACAATCTCATCAAAAAAGGAGAGATCTGAGGGTTCACCGGATCCGACTTCCTTGATCACATTGTTGTCAATCGAGACATACGCTCCAGTGATTATCTCATCAGTATCATTCATTGTTGCCAGAGTGTGGATGTTTTTCAGCAGTCTCTTCATTTGGTCACCTCCAGTAGAATTCTATCACCCGCAAGCTCCTGAATTGGCTTATTCGGGTCTTTGAAGGAGACTGAAATGATGCTATAGTTGAATCAACAACAGGAAAAGGAGGAACATATGCGTCCTGAATATCTTCTAGAGGCTGCCCGGCAGCATGAACAAGATATTGTGACTTTTCTTCGTGACATTGTTAAGATTCCCAGCTACTCGGGAAATGAAGAGAAAGTGGTGCGGCGGATTGCTCTTGAGATGGAGAAGGTCGGTTTTGATGAAGTGAAGATCGATCCTCTTGGTAACGTGATTGGCAGGATAGGATCAGGCCCAAGAGTCATCGCAATGGACGCTCACATTGATACCGTCGAACTCGGAAACGAGAAGCTCTGGAAAGTTGATCCTTTCGGTGCCGTGCTCCAGGATGGCATTATCTATGGGCGGGGGGCTTCTGATCAGAAAGCTGGTATGGCTTCCCTTGTCTATGGCGCAAAGCTAATGAGAGAACTGTTAGGGTCTGATGGTTTCACGCTCTATGTAACAGGAACAGTCATGGAAGAGGATTGTGATGGCCTCTGCTGGAAGTATATAATTGATAACAGTGAAGTAAGACCTGACTATGTTGTTATCAGTGAACCAACCAACCTCAATGTGTACCGAGGACACAGGGGTCGGCTTGAGCTCCAGATAAGGACCGAAGGGCGTTCCTGTCATGCAAGTGCTCCTGAACGAGGTGTTAACGCCGTATACAAGATGGTACCGGTAATCCAGGGTATATCCCTTCTGAATGATCAGCTAAGATCAGATGATTTCCTTGGAAAAGGAAGCATTGCTGTTACACAGGTCTTTTTCAAGTCTCCCTCTCAGAATGCTGTTCCCGACGAATGCACCATACAAATAGACAGAAGGCTCACAGCAGGGGAGACGAAAGAGAGTGTGAGGCAGGAGCTGGAAGATATCTTCACTAACTCAAAGACTGAGGCGGAGATTATACCCCTCGTCTATGAAGAACCTGCATATACCGGTGTGGTTTTCCCAATGGAGAAGTACTTTCCCACATGGGTACTTGATGAGGATCATCCGCTTGTAAAGAAAGCTGTCGAGTCCTATAGGGAAGTACTGGGCACTGAGCCAGGTCTGGGGAAATGGGGTTTTTCGACAAACGGCACAGTAACCGCTGGCCTGTATGGAATCCCTACTGTGGGTTTTGGACCAGGAAATGAGATTCATGCGCACTCTCCTGATGACCAGGTAAGCGTCGAGCATCTTGTGAAAGCAGCGGCAGTATATGCATTGATGCCAGCAAAGATCATAGAATGAGAAGAGGTGTTGCTCGTGAGTAGCATGTTTAGAGGAAGACATTTTATCTCCACAAAGGACTTCACAAAAGAAGAGCTGGATCTGATCGTTGACCTTTCTTTAGATTTGAAGAGACGTTTTGCGGTTGGAGAACTCACTCCGTGGCTTCCCTACCAGACTGTGTTCATGATCTTTTTTGATGAATCCACAAGGACACGCAACTCTATTGAGGCTGGAATCACACAATTGGGTGGACATGCACACTTTCTCAATCCGAAGACAATGCAGACTGCCCACGGTGAAGTGGCCCGTGACACAGCAATGATATTCTCCCGTTTCGGCCACGCAATAGCTGTGCGACACTGCTCCTTCGGAATCGGCAATGCGTTTCTCAATGAACTGGCAAAGCATTCGTCCGTACCCGTTTTGAATCTTCAGGATGACTATTATCACCCGATGCAGGTGATGGCTGACCTGATGACCATAAGAGAACGATTTGGAGTTAACACTCGCGGCTTGAAAGTGGCAATATCCTGGGCTTACGCTGAGAGCCATCTCAAACCTCTTTCTGTTCCTCAGTCTCAGATCCTGGCTTTCCCGAGATACGGCATGGATGTTACGCTGGCCTACCCCGAAGGGTTTGATCTAATGCCAGATATTGTTGATAGAGCAAAACAGAATGCTGAAGAAAGTGGGACGAAGCTCAAAATAAGTCATGACATGGATGAAGCCTTCAGAGAGGCAGACGTAGTGATCCCCAAGTCATGGGGCGGCTTCTACGTTTCGGATAATCCCGATGAAATCATGACTGAAGTACGAAAGCACAAAGACTGGATCTGCACGCCTGAGAGGATGGAGCTCGCTGCCAAGCACAGTATATATATGCATGCCTTACCTGCTGACAGGGGCCGGGAGGTTGTCGATGAAGTAATCGATGGACCACAGTCTGTTGTGATAGATGAGGCTGAAAACAGGCTTCACACGGCAAAGGCAATCATGGCACTCACGATGGGAGGAAAATGACCCACGATCTTGCTCTTCATGGTGGCACCGTCTGCGATGGATACACCTGCATGCAGGCAACTATTCTCGTTTCTAATGGCAAGATCAAGGCTATCATCGATTCTTCGGATCCATTCGATGCGAATGAAGTTATAGACTGCAGGGATCGTTTTGTCCTTCCGGGCTTCATTGATCCTCATGTGCATCTGAAGCTCAGGCTTGGCGAGCATGAGTCATCTGATGACTTCCTTAGCGGGAGTGAGCTGGCTCTTTCTGGTGGTGTAACAACCTTCATAGACTTTCTCGACCCAGGGCGTGATGCCAGGAGATTACGTGACTTGTTTGAGGATAGACTCAGTCTTGCAAGGAGTTCGAAGATCGACTTCTCATTTCACTCAACAATTTCAGGAGAGCCGCTCTCCACCGCTGAAGAATTCACCACTGCGTCTCTTTTGATGGGATGCCCAACCATAAAAGTCTTTACCGCCTACAGCGAATCTGGAAGGATGACAGAAGATGGTTTCCTGATCGATCTTCTAGAACAATCCCGAGAACAAGGGACGGTTGTACTGGTGCATGCAGAAAACGATCCTATCATTCAACATGAAACAAGAGAGACAGGCCGCGTTGCGACCTGGAAAGACCTCGGCAGTGTTAGACCTGTAATCACTGAAAGAGAGGCAGTTAGCCGGATGTCTCTATACGCTGCAGAAACGGGTGGACAGGTCTATGTTGTACACATGTCTGCAGGATCGAGCATACTGTCAGCCAGTAGCATTCCCGGCTTCTCTAACAGGAATGTTGTTTTCGAGACATGCCCGCAATATGTTGTCTTCACAGACAGGTCACTGAAGTCTGATGACGGAGCGTTGTTTGGGTGCGTACCCCCGCTACGACCTGTAGAAGAGAGAGACCTTCTTATCAGATTCGTCAGGCAGGGAATGGTTTCCACGCTGGGAACTGATCACTGTCCATTCACTTCAGCAGAAAAACTCGCAGCAGGTTCCCTGGCGGAGCTACCGCTTGGACTCGGAAGCCTTGGCCTGACTGCCAGTGCCCTCTGGACAGTTCTTGAACAGGGTGACATCTTGCTGCTGACCAGAATGATGTCGACAAATGCTGCTAAGCTTCTTGGGTTGTATCCACAAAAGGGGAGTCTTATTCCTGGTACTGATGCAGATATTGTCGTTTTTGATCCCGACTCATTTATTGACGACCCGCTGAACGATTTCACCGCTTGTGATTACAGTCCTTATTCTGGTTTCCAGATGACCGGTAGAGTTGTTGCCACAGTGATGCGCGGAAAGCTGGCCTACGATGGCCAACAGGTGCTTGTCCCTGAGGGATATGGGACTTTTATAGCTCGAAGACAGATAGATTGGAGTGACGTGCCATGATACTCAAAGACCTTTCAGTCTTCACAAACGACGGAAGGTTCATAGAGAACGGAGCAATACTGATCGAAGGCGAAGAGATCACTGGTGTCTACGACTCACCAGAAGATGTCCCGGTAAGAGACGAAGCCCTCAGTTTGCCCGGACACGTTGCCATTCCTGGGCTGGTAAACGCTCATACTCACATCTATTCCGCCCTTTCGAGAGGAATGCCCCTTTCTGGTTATTCACCACGTTCGTTCACAGAAATACTCGAACAGCTATGGTGGAAGCTGGACAGAAGACTTGGCCTTGAAGATGTGGAGATCAGTGCTTATGTTGCGGCCATCGAATCGTTGAAATCTGGAGTAACAACACTGATCGATCACCACTCTTCTCCATTTAGTATCCGTGGTTCGCTGGATTGCATAGCAGATGCGGTCAACAGCCTCGGGATGCGTTGCTCAACTTGCTATGAGATTTCTGATCGAGACGGAGAAGAAGCTAGAGATGAAGGAATTGCAGAAAACGTCGACTTCATCTCCTCTCCCAGCAGTTTCAGGAAAGGTCTTATCGGATTACACGCGAGTTTCACTGTTTCAGATGAGACGCTCAGGATTCTGAGCAACCTCGATAACGATCTTACTCCAATACATGTTCATGTTGCAGAAGGCCCCGAAGACCAGGAGAAAACTATGGCATTAAACGGTTGCCGTGTTGTGGAACGGTTGGACAGATGGGGACTCTTGAGAAAGGACTCGGTCCTGGCTCACTGCATTCACATCGATCAGAACGAAACGACACTCATTGAAAACAACGAGGCTGTTGTTGTTGTAAACCCACAGTCAAACATGAACAATGCAGTGGGATTTGCCGGCTGGAAGGGATTGCTGGAAAAGGGGATCGATGTCGGTTTGGGAAACGACGGTTTCGGATTCAACCTCGCGCATGATGCACGATCTCTGGTACTTCTCCCACACCTTCTGAAGCGTAACGTGAATATCACCAGCCCCGATGATCTGTGCCAGACTTTTCTGCGTGTTAACTATGAGTTGGCTTCAAGACTCTTCGGTGTTCCCCTGGGAAAGATCAGGGAAGGCTATAAGGCAGATATATCGATTCTTGAATACAATAGTCCAACAGACATAGACCATCAGAACTTCTGCCAGCACTTCTTCTTTGGCATGATCGACAGGCTTTCTGTAAGAGAAGTCTTCGTGTCTGGAAAACATGTTCTCAGAAACGGTAGACTTGCCGCGATAGAAGAAAAGGATATATACGAAGCTGCGCGGAAGATCTCCAGAAAACTATGGTTAAGGCTTGAGGAGGAAGTTTGATGAATCTATCTGTTAGTTTTGCAGGAATGAAACTGGAGAATCCCGTCATGCCCGCTTCCGGTCCACTGACCGGTGATGACAGGAAGATGCTGGCAATACATTCGCAAGGCGTTGGTGCCATGGTCACCAAAACGATTTCCATAGAAGCAGCAAAAGTACCACGGCCATGCATAATTGCGGGAAACAGTTATGTGCTGAATGCAGAACTATGGTCTGAATATGATTGGCACTCCTGGCACGATGAGTTTATTCCTCGATTTCGCCAGGAGTCAGATAGACCTCTCTTCGTTAGTCTTGGATATACGAAAGAAGACCTTGAGTTCCTTGTTCCGAAGTTCTCAGATCTGGCAGATGCATTTGAGCTTTCAACACACTATGTTGCTGATGATCCAGACTTGCTATCCGATTTGATCAAGACTGTTAAGCTCCATACAGACAAGCCGGTCTTCATCAAGTTTGACCCTTCTGTTCCTGACCCGGGCGAAATGGCGAAAGCCATCGAAAGCGCAGGAGGCGATGGAATCGTTGCCATTAACTCTCTTGGTCCCGTATATCCACTGAACCTCTTGGAGAGGAGTTCTCCTCTGGGAAGTGAGCATGGCTTCGGATGGATTTCTGGACCTGTAATCAAGCCTTTCGCACTGGCCATGATACGAAGAATTGTCTCGGCAACTGAATTACCTGTAATCGGTACAGGGGGTGTTTCTTCTGCCGACGATGTTCTGGAATTTCTAATGGCAGGAGCTTCAGCCGTCCAGCTGTTGTCCAGCGCACTGATACGTGGTAAGCAAGTCTTTTCGAAGATACTTAACGACCTTCCAGAAAGAATCAGGGAATGTGGCGGCAGTGGAATCGAAGATCTTATGGGAGTCGCCCTGAAGAGCAACACGAAGGAGTCTTTCAAAAGGCGCACTCCAATTGTGGATCATTTCAAGTGCATAAAATGCAACCTGTGTGTTCAGATATGTCCTTATGACGCGCTCTCTCTAGAAGACAGGATTGATGTCGACGAGAGTGTCTGTTTTGGTTGTGGGCTCTGTGAATCAAGGTGCCCGGTAAAGGCTATAGAGGGGGTTCTCTTCTAAGTGGTTTCATTCTTTCTGGTCTGTATATCATGTGGGCGAGAGTTTTCACCCGAAGACGTTCTCTATACCTGCCCCGAATGTGGAATGCGTAAAGGTACTCTCGAAGTTCGTTACAAAATCCCAAGGCCCAAGTGTTGTCGCCCGGAAGATCTGTTTCAGGCAATTGGCCGAAGAGATATGTGGCGATACTGGCCTCTTCTCCCTTTTGGAAGAGTAGAGGCAGATTTCACCCCTCTCGAGGTAGGACCATCACCGACAATATCATGCGACAGGCTCGCAGGGAAGCTTGGGATTTCCCGGCTATTTCTCAAGGACGATGGTAGGAATCCTTCCGCTTCGCTGAAGGATAGAGCGAGTACTATCGCAGTTGCAAAAGCCCTTGAACTGGGTTTCAGCAGTATCTATTGCGCATCCACAGGAAATGCTGCGAGCTCTCTTTCGTGCGTTTCTGCCGCAGCCGGGCTCGACTGTTACATATTCGCTCCTGCTTCGACTCCTGAGGCAAAGCTTTCACAGATGCTCGTCTTTGGTTCGAAAGTTCTGAGGATCGACGCTTCCTATGACGAGGTTTTCGACCTTTCAATGACTATTGGAGAAGAGAAGGGCTGGTACTGCAGAAACAGTGCAATCAATCCTTATCTGCTTGAAGGCAAGAAAACAGCGACTTTTGAGCTCTTTGAAGCACTCAACTGGAACGTCCCCGACTATATTCTCGTATCGGCCGGCGATGGAACCATCCTTAGCAGTGTGTACAAAGCGATAATGGATTTGCTGGACTATGGATTGATAAGCAGATCGCCAGTTGTGCTGGGTGTTCAAGGTGAAAATGCATCTGTTATAGCAGATACTTATGATTCCGGGCCTCCTTTTGAGCCGATAGACCAAGCAACCCAATGCATTGCAGACAGTATAAATGTGGGTAAACCTCGGGATGTCGTCAAAGCATGCTCTTATACAAAGGAAAATGGAGGCGGATTTGTCCGGGTCTCGGACGACGAAATTGTGGCTGCAGTCTACACACTTGCAAGAACTTGCGGGATATTCGCAGAACCCGCTGGAGCCACTGCTTTGGCCGGATTAGAAAAGGCACTGGCAGACGGGATTCTTGAAAGAAAGGCTTCCGTTGCCCTTTTGATTACTGGTAACGGGTTGAAAGACATAAGACCAGTTGCAGCATTATGCAGAGAGTCTAGAGTCCTTCCACCTGATGAAGAGGCAATCAAGGAGGAACTCAAGTGAGAATAACCTTCAGGCTGAATGGAGAGATTATTACAACAGAAGTTGAAGACTCGATGCGGGCACTTGACCTTCTTCGCGAAGACCTGGGTCTTACAGGAACGAAAGAAGGATGTGGAGAAGGAGAGTGTGGGGCTTGCACGATTATCGTAGACGGAAAGGCCGTCAACTCCTGCCTTATGCTGGCAGCAGAACTTGACGGGACTTTTGTTGAAACCATTGAAGGATTAACAGGTTCCGATGGCAAAATGCACCCCGTTCAACGTTCCTTCATCGACAAAGGTGCTGTTCAGTGTGGATTCTGCATACCGGGTATGATCATGTCCGTTAAGTGTTTATTAGATGAGAATGGGTCTCCATCGAAGGAGGAAATCGAAGCTGCTCTTGAAGGAAATCTCTGTCGCTGTACAGGCTATGTGAGGATTATAGAGGCTGTTGAACATGCAGCATCAATCATCAGAGAAGACAGGAAGTAACTCTTCCTTCGCTCTTCTAATTCTTGCTGCCGGTCTGAGCAATCGCTTCGGAAGTGATAAACTCGAAAGAGCACTCAAAGGTAAGCCTTTATTGCAGCACGTTCTGGATGAGTTTCGAGAGACCGATTTTCACCCGAAGGTTCTTGTCATACGCGCGGGTGTCGAGATCGACAGATTTGACGCCGAGGGCTTTGAAGTCACAGTAAACAGATCGCCCGAACAAGGAATATCGTCTAGCATCATAGAAGGAATTGAGACAATAGGTAGGAGAATTCGCTCTGGTATTATTGTGTTGCTAGGAGATATGCCTTACATACGAGCCCAGGATGCAGAAGACCTCATAAATGCTTTTGGTGATGTAGAGAAGTCAGTAGCGAGCTTCGAATTCGAAGGCAAGAAAGGTTTTCCGACTCTTGTGAGTTCTGATCTGGTGCATGAAATCGTGAAACTGAAAGGCGATGCCGGAATCTTTCAGCTGGTCAGAATGGAGTTGGCAGAACACAGATACCTGAAGGGTGAACTCAGACACGTTTTCGATGTTGATCACCCCAAAGACCTGGAGAGATGAGTTTGAGATGGAACAGAATGATAGAGCAACGATACTTAGAACGGTTCTGAACTCTGGTGAGCCTTTTGTAGTCGCTTCAATATACGAGTGCAAGACGTCATCAAACATTAGAGTGGGGGATTGCTTTGGGATGAATGAACAGCTCTCCTTCATAGGATCCGCTGGTCCAGCCTTAAAAGAGTTTCTCATTGTCAACATGAAGAAGTGTTTACGAATCGCAGATTCCTTTTCTGCGTCTTTCTTCCAGTCAAGAGAAGATGCTGCAGCACATGGCTCGACCTGTGGGCAGAGAAGTTCTCTGCTCTTTCAGTATTTTGGAGATGAACCCGTTGTCTATGTGTTTGGCGCGGGAGATCTTGCCCTGGCAACAGCAAATATCATCTCTATAGCCGGTTTCGGTGTTGTCGTGCTGGACGACGACTCTTCATTTCTCAGCAGAGTGAATAGACCAACGGGGACTAAGCTTATCGACTTCGATGATGAGTCATCATACCCGAGCATTCTCAGAAAAGACTTCTGTCTAGTGATGACGAGAGGTCACCTTCAGGACGCCAAAGTACTGAGGACTGTTCTCAAGAGCAGTCCGCGCTACATAGGAATGATTGGCTCAGAAAAGAAAAACGCTGAAGTAAGAGAAGAATTGAACAGGATGAACACCAGTGACTCACACTGGAAGAGAATCAGGACTCCTGTCGGTCTTGACATCGGGGCATCAACACCTGGAGAAATCGCTGTTGCAATTGCTGCAGAAGTTGTCCAAGTCAAGAACACAGAAAATTCTCAGGAGGATTAATGAATTTCAAGCTGGTGATTCCTAATACTGAAGATGAGCTCCAACGTGAACTAATGGATGAGGAAGCAAAGATTCTTGCGGGGGGAACAGATCTGATGGTGCAGATGAGATCAGGCAAGGTAGCCCCAACAAGAGTTGTTTCGATCGGAAATCTAGAAGCTCTGAAAGAGATTTCGGATCTCGGAGAAAGGATAAGAATAGGAGCCGCGGTTACTTACTCGGACCTCCAGGAATCCCAGGTCCTGCAAGAGAAATCGCCTATCCTGCTCAAAGCTATTCATCAGATAGGTAGTGTTCAGATAAGAAACCGGGGCACTGCTGTTGGGAATGTTGCCAACGCTTCTCCCGCTGGTGATGCAGTGCTAGCAATGGTACTGTCTGAAGCAATGGTCGAAATCACAGGACCGAAAGGCGAGCGGCACGAGTCAATAGAGTCTTTCATTATCGGCCCCGGGAGGACAACTCTCTCCACAGGAGAATATATTCGGGGCGTTCTGATAGAAAAAACTGATGACTGGCAGTCCCTATTCATAAAGGTCGGACAGCGAAACGCCATGTGTATCTCGATTGCCTCAATAGGGATCCTGAGAAAGGGAGAAGAAGTGAAGCTTGCCTTTGGTTCGGTGGCACCGGTAGTTGTAAGAGCACATAAAGCTGAACGGTTCTTTGCTCGTGAAGGAATAGATGGAACCAGATTGGGTGAATTCGTTGAGCGCTGCATGGAAAGCATCTCACCTATTGATGATGTGAGAGCAAGTTCTTGGTATAGAAGACAGGTCGTCCGTGGCGAGCTCATGAAAATCTTCGGACACCCCGAGATGGGAGGAACAGATGTTACCTAACGTGAAGGAATTTATTCGCCCCGAAACCGTTCAAGAAGCCTACGTGCTTCTCGAGAAGAACCGTCAAGCCACCGTTCTGCTTGCCGGAGGCACTATCGTCAGTCAGATGCGCTCTTCAAATATCGAGACAATTGTGGACTTGCGTAGAACTGGCCTTGACAAAATCGTTGAAAAGCCTGGTGAGATTGCTGCTGGGGCTATGGTAACGGCGGAGCGATTTCGTCAGGACCGTTTGATAGCTGATCGCTACGGTGACTTTTTCTACGATAGCTTTGGCCTGATCGGCAACTGGCAACTCAGGAACATGATCACACTAGGAGGATCGATCGCACCGAGACTGGGCTGGTCAGACATAACCACCTGCCTGATGACTGTGGGAGCCTCTCTACTTGTCTACGGTGAAGACGATTATCAGACGCTGTGTATCGGCGACTATTTTCAGATACCTGCCTCAGAGCGACCTATCATAACTCACATCATTCTGCCAGACGAAGACTACTGCTATGCCTTCAACCGCTTTGCCAGGAGTGCCTTTGACATCGCAACGCTGAACATGGGAATTGCGATGAAGCTCAGTGACCGACGAATCGTCTCTTCCAGGGTTGTCTGTGGCTCAAGACCCATGTTCCCTTCACGAATGGAGAGTGTAGAGGAGTCGCTTGTTGACCTGAACTTTGATGAACAAACTCCCGGTATTGTCCGTTCACTGGTATATGATAGTTTTTCCGGAGGAAGCAACATGATAGCATCTTCGGAATACAGGAATCATCTTGCTTCGGTTCTTGCTGAGAGAGCCGTTAAGAAGATTGGGGAGATAGTCTTATGAAGATCACCATTAACGTAAA
Source organism: uncultured Thermotogaceae bacterium (assembly GCA_964611155.1). Classification (GTDB taxonomy): domain Bacteria; phylum Thermotogota; class Thermotogae; order Petrotogales; family Kosmotogaceae; genus UBA9910. The sequence continues at coordinate 16,180 of CAZSXB010000020.1, read as the reverse complement.
TGGAAAGACACATGTTGTGAAGATAGAACCAGCCGAAATGCTTCTTGATACTCTCAGGAGACTCGGATACAAGAGCGTTCACAGGAGCTGTGACAGTGCGAGCTGTTCGGCTTGCACGGTTCTGCTCGACAGTAATCCAGTTCTTTCTTGTTGTGTCTTTGCCGCTACTGCTGATGGTCGATCTATCGAGACAGTTGAAGGACTCACCAGCAGTGAAAAGCTCCACCCCATTCAGAAAGCTTTCCTGGAAGAAGGAGCTTCTCAGTGCGGTTATTGTATCCCGTCTCTGGTAATGACTACCAAAGCACTATTAGCAGAAGAACCAGACCCCACAGAATCTGAGATTCGTGAGATGCTGGTCGGAAACATCTGCAGGTGCACAGGATATGAGGCGCAGACAAGAGCAGTCAGGAAGGCATCCAGGTATCTGAGGGGTGATGAAGAGTGACTCCCTTGACAGAAGAAAGAATTCGAGAGTTTAAGGTGGTCAAGAAGAACACTGACAAAGTAGACGGAAAAGCGCTGGTAACTGGAAAGCCTGTCTATACAGACGATTTTGACACAAAAGATGAGCTCCAGGTTAAGCTCGTAAGAAGTCCTCATGCTCATGCAATAGTCAAGTCAGTTGACACTTCCGAAGCCTTCAGAATCCCTGGTGTCGTGGCAGTACTGACCAGTGAAGATCTTCCAAGGGTGTGCTTCACAAAGGCAGGGCAGGGCTATCCTGAGCCATCTCCTTACGATACATTCGTTCTCGACAGAAGAGTCAGGTACGTCGGCGACCCGGTTGCCATTGTAGCTGCTGAAACGGAGAAAGCTGCCATTGCTGCGGTGAAGGCAGTTAAGGTCGAATATGAGCAGCTCAAAGCCGTTCTATCGATGGATGACGCGATGGAACCTTCTTCTCCGACTATCCATCCAGAAGAAGAGGCTTCCGGTATCTTCGATGCTGAAAAAAACATTGCTGCTCACTTTGAGATGGAGATTGGTGAGACCGACAGATTACTGAAAGAGTGCGACGTTACAATCTCCAAGACGTACCACGCTAACACTCAACTGCATGCCATGCTTGAGCCACACATTTCGAGGTCATATCTGGATCAAAACAACAGACTGGTAATCGTTTCATCCACACAGGTGCCTTTCCATGCAAGAAGAATACTCTCAAGGATATTTAACATGCCGATTTCTTCAATCAGGGTGATAAAACCACGAATCGGCGGAGGATTTGGGGGGAAACAGGCGCTCCATACAGAACAATATGTTGCAGCAGTGACACTGGCAACCAGAAGACCGGCCAGACTCCTTTTCACTCGCGAAGAGGTTTCTATGGCAACAAACATACGTCACGAGATGAAATATGAAGTCAAGATCGGTGCATCAAGGGATGGTAGTATACGAGCTATATCGATGGATGGGGTCTCCAACACAGGCGCCTATGGTGAACACGCCCTTACAACCCTAATGGTTTCGGGCTCAAAAACACTTCCGCTATACAATAAAGTTGAGGCAGTGCGTTTCTCGGGTGATGTTGTCTACACAAATCTCCCACCTGCAGGAGCGTTCAGGGGATATGGTGCGCCTCAGGGCCTCTTTGCTCTTGACTGCATAGTCGATGAACTTGCGACAGAACTTGGACTTGATCCACTTACTGTCAAAGAGATGAACTCTATTCGCGAAGGTGAGAGTTCTCCCATTTTCAAACTTATGGGAGAGGGGCGCGAAGGCGTTGAGCAGATTGTGAGAAGCTGCAAGCTCCAGGAATGCATCGATCGCGGAAGGGAACTGATCGGCTGGGAGAAACGATCGAAAGAGATGCCTCCAGATAGCAGGAAAGCAAAAGGATATGGTTGCGCTATTGCCATGCAGGGCTCTGGGATAGCCAGGATTGACATGGGGGCCGCAACAATAAAGATGAACGAGGACGGTTCGTTCAACCTGCTTATTGGAGCGACAGATATCGGCACGGGCAGCGACACTGCTCTCGCCCAGATAGCTGCTGAAACGCTTCATGTTGGCGTCGATAAGATTATCGTCTATTCATCAGATACAGATTTCACTCCGTTCGACACGGGCGCATATGCTTCGAGCACGACATACGTTTCGGGTAATGCAGTGAAGGCAGCTGCTGAGAAGGTGCGCCTGCAAATCCTTCAAGGAGCATCCGAGATTCTGGAAGAACCCCTTGCTGACCTGGAGCTAACTCATGCAGAAGTTCGTTCCATGGAAACCGGGAAAGCAATCTCTTACCCTGAAATCTGCACGCAGCTATTCTACACCTTTAACCAGAGACAGATTGGTGCCACAGGATCCTTCGTGGGAGAAGAATCACCTATTCCTTTCATGGCAACATTTGCAGAAGTTGAGGTCGACACGGAAACAGGGCAGATCGATTTGAAGAAGCTCGTTTCTGTCGCAGACTGCGGAACACCAATAAACCCTGTTCAGGCTGTCGGACAGCTTGAAGGTGGTACTATGCAGGGAATAGGCTGGGCACTGTTCGAGAACGTCATATATTCTCAAACGGGGAGAATGTTGACAACTGATTTCTTCACCTACAAAGTACCGACGCGAATGGATTATGGAGAGCTGATCTGTGAGCTTGCAGAAAGCTACGAACCCACCGGGCCATACGGGGCAAAGAGCATTGCTGAAATTGGAATAGACTCACCCATACCTGCCATTGCAAATGCCGTCTATGATGCCACTGGAATCAGGCTTAGAGAAGCTCCTTTCAAGTCAGAAAAACTACTCTTTGAGATCCTAAATAGGGAGGTATAGAACGTTGAAGCTCAAGATCGCTACATTTGCCGTACTCATACTAGTTAACATCGTTGCCCTTGGCCTGACCGTCTGGGTTAGCTGGGAAGGGGAGGACTTCTTCAAGGAAGTTGCAAGTGAGTTTGAACTTGAAACAGGTGTGAAAGTCGACCTGTTGTATGTTCCCAAGATGGCTGATAAGCTCCAGCTTTCGTTGAGAACTGGAAATCTTCCCGATCTTTGTCTGATAAAGGACACGCACACCGGAAATGTTGCCGCTTCAGGCAGGGCGATCCCCTTGGGCAGAGAGTTCTTTGAAAAACTCGGGCAGTTTTCAGATGACTCTCTTGAGGCTTTCGCTCTGAACGAGAAGTTCTATGCGGTTCCATATTATGCTGACCTTCAGGTAGCTTTTCTGAACCGTTCTCTTGTTTCAAACGATCTTCTGAAAAACCTGGAAGAGGGTCATGGTATCAGCGAACTGAGCTTTCTCTTCTCTGTGCATAGCAGTAATGAAGTTATTCCTGCAGCCTGGGACTTTATGTCGCCCTACATTTTCTTTTCTTTTCTTTCCGGCTATGGCGACGTGAGTGATTCTAGAGGTATGCCCGCTTTTTCTTCTGAGACCTACAGGAATGCAGTGGAAGACATTCATGACCTTTTCATTTCCGAACAGGTTGTTCGACTTGAGCGACAGGCGATGATCTCGTACTTCATGGATAACAAGCTCGCTTACATGATACAGGGAACTTATCTGGCCCCTCAGTTTAGAGATACCGGTATTGACTTTCAGATGCTGCCTCTTCCACGGGTTGGTGACAAAAACATCCCTGCTGTGATGGACTCAAAGGGATTCGCCCTGTTCAACGAAGATTCTCTTGAAGAAGCGAGCGCCTTCTTGTCACTTCTTTATGAAAGCAGCATGGAATTTGCCGTTACAAACTACAAGGTTCCCTTGTGGACAAAATCACTGCCTGAAGAGCTTCATGATTTTGAAGTCATCATGAAAAACACTGTAAGAATGCCCAATGATATGCGCTTTCAGCAGATATACTCGGAGGCAATGAGAACTGTTCTTCAGGTTGTCTTCGCGGGTTCGATGAGCATTGAAGATGCGCTTCATAGTGCGCAGGCATACGCTGAATATAACTGGTGACACGGTTGGTGTTATCTAGGGAGGGGCTGTATTGAATCGTGGCAGGAAGGATAGAGGGCTCTTCTTGCCAATGGCCCTTCTTATATCACTTACTACACTCTTCCCCATAGGATGGGCACTTGTCATCTCTTTCTATCGTTACAGCGTATATGACCTTTCTCCTGCTTTTGTAGGATTTGAGAACTTCTCACGAGTATTCAAAGACAGGGGATTAATACTATCATTGAACCTCACTGTCCTATGGTCAGCGCTCAAAACACTTTTCGAGATTGGGATCTCTTTCCTTGTTGCGATTCGGTTGAGACACGCTTCAAAGGCAACCAGGCTGTCAATGATCATTCTTGGAATAGGCTGGTTCTTTCCGTCTTTCATAACTGTTTCGGCCTGGAGAGGACTCGTCCAGGGATCTGCGGGACGGTCATTTGTGTCATCAATTGTTGGCATGCCGGTAGACATAACCACACAACCTGTTGCAGCATTTGTTTCAACACTCTTCGTAGCCGTGTGGCTTTCAATACCGCTCAGCACTATCATAATAACTGGAATGCTCCAGTCCGTTTCTTCAGATATCGAAGACAATATGAAACTGGACGGAATAAATGAACTGAATGCTGCAGCAATTTTCTTCTCGCAAATACGGACTGTCCTGATTCCCTTTGCCTTCTTCCAGTTTGCACGTTCTCTCAAAGAGTTCTCGGTTGCCTTTCTGATGAGTGGTAACGGTCCACTGGTGCCTGGAGGATTCACTCCTGGGACAATTGTAGGTTCGACCACTTTCATGGGCGTGTTGTTGTTCAGGAAGTTTGCTATTGCAGACAATTACGGCCTTCTTGCCGCCTATTCTGCGATTGTCGGTGTGCTTGTATTTGGATGGCTTCTAGCCGCTATGTTCTCACGTTTGGAACCTCCAAAGCGCCACACGAGGCTCCTGATGCTCTCTTCTATTGTACATCTGGCCCTCAGCCTGTTCAGTGGTAGAGTCTTTGGGGCTTTTCTGTTCTTCTGCTTATATCTACTACCACTCACATTTCTTGGAAGGCGTATACATTTCAGGTATTTCGTTGGTTTTGTACTGATAGCAGATTCCATCCACGTTGTCCTTATGGTGATTACCGGTGGTCTGGCTTCATTGCCCGCGGGTTCATTCCTTGCAATACCTGCAATGCTTTTGTCTATGAGATATCGTATAAGCATTCCTAACCTTTCGGTGAAACCCATTTTGAAGAGAGCTTTGATGGTGCTGGTTCTCACCCCTACGGTGGTATTGATGATCTACATCGCTTTATTGGCAGTATCTCCAATCAACGATGTTATCCCAAGACTCCAGGGGCTCCGCCTGGAAAGCTTCAGGACAGTTCTGTTCAAAGATTCACTATTACTCAACTTGTTGAACAGCTTGTGGATAGCTCTTCTTGCCATAGTAATCGTCGCTGTCTGTGTTTTCCCTTTTGCCTATTCTCACGCCTTTAAGCAGCGTAAAATAACTTCCATTGTCCTTTCCATAGCACTTTTTGGAACGAGTTTCGCAGGAATGCATACCCTGCTTCCTGTACATATGGTCTTCGGACGAATAGGTTTGCTGAATTCCTTTCTCGGGGTAGCACTTCTGGTAGCTACTCAGTGTATTCCTTTGAGCGTGATTTCTCTGATCGCGTTTTTCAAGAGTATTCCCCGAGAGTTCCGCGAGCTTTTCCTCCTCGAAGGATCTAACGAAATCAACTACTTCTTACGCGTTGCTCTACCGCTGTCTTTGCCAATGATTGGTGGTATCGCTACCTATGTCTTTGTTAGCGCGTGGGGGACCTTTACCACACCTCTGCTGTTCATAGATAGAATCGATATGATGCCCTTTTCTCTTAAGATCTACTCTTACGTTGGCGAGATAGGCAGCTATTACTCACGATGGAACCTGTTCGCCGCAGCATCGTTGCTCGGAATAGTTCCTCTCCTGCTATTCTATAGACGCAGCCTGAAGTTCACATATAGTGGGGCACTTAAGGAAAGAGGTGTTGTATATGAGTGATATTTTCTCAAGAATCATGCATTATGCTAAGGAACGGGCAAGAGATGCTGTGATTGCTGATTATGTTGTCGGTACGGGAATGTCAGCTGTCTTGCTTAAAGATGGCAGGTGTGGCGTTTCACACCTCTTTCGCGAAGAACTCCCGGAAGGTTGTTCGATTGTCAACTCCCTCATAGAAACCCCCGTGTCATTGCGCAGATTCCTTGAAGACACGAATCCTTTTCACCCTGTTACCGCCTCTTTGATTCTGGCAGCCTGTAATGCCGTGATCAACAGTACTCAAGATCGCGACGATTACACACAAGAAAACCCCTTTGCATCGCTGCATATTACTGAACAGGACATACTCGGATTTGTTGGCGATTTTCGGCCGCTTACCTCTTTAATGAATGAGCAGGTACGCGAGGTGCGGATTTTCGAACGACACCCTGGAGAGAACTATTTTCCCGACTGGGCAATACCGTTCAAACTCCCTGACTGTACATGTGTGGTGGTCACCGCAACGTCCATTATGAACAGAACCATTGACTCCATACTCGAGAGCTGCTCTACCGACAGAGTAGTGGTTATGGGACCATCTACACCAATGAGCCTTGAGCTTTTCCCAAAGAAAGTCAGATCTCTGGGAGGAGCTCGCATAATAGATAGCAAGAAGGCGTTGCAGATAGCATCGCGCGCAGGGGGGACGAAGAACCTGTATTCTTCAGGAGCCGCTCTAAAGATCACACTTGCAGGGAACTAATCAGTTCTTGATAGTGGATTAAGGGCAATGTCAGTCTGTGTCGGTCCGTTGCTGACCGAACTTATCCCAGTGGACCTTGTTCTCGTCATATTGTGTTCGAGATTCTCTTTCTTCAGCAGGGTATCCCACATAGATTACGCAGAGAGGAACAATCTTTGAATCAAGCTCCACAATATCGCTTATTCGCTTTACAGCACCTCTGAATGGGTGAACAGCTAACCACACAGCACCAAGACCGATGTTTGCAGCAGCAATCAAAAGATTCTCAGTTGCGGCGCTGCAGTCCTGCACCCAGAATTCCTTAACCTTCTTCAACGTAAGACCGCCAGTGTCTCCACATACCACGATAGCCACCGGAGCCTTGTAGCGACCAAACAACAGACTCTTCCTTATCCTGGAAAGCTTCGTTTCTTCAGTAACCACAATGAATTCCCAGGGTTTCCTGTTCATCGCAGAAGGCGCAGCCATCGCAGCTTTTAGCAGCAGATTGATCTTCTCGTTTTCAACAGCCGTCTCTTCAAAACGTCGAATACTTCTTCTTCTTAGAATGAAGTCAATGCTCATAATGGATTATTATACGACGTAATCAACCCTTCCTGGATGAATGCAACAAGGCACCACTAACGAAATACTTTGACAGAAGCAGAAACAATATGAAGATTGGAATACTTGCTATCGCTGCAGCAGCCATCATAGCCCCTTCATTGGTATGCTTCTCCGCAGCAAACTTCACTACGTACAATGGGATAGTCTTCATCTCTTCACTCTGGCTTATAAGAAGTGGCCACAACAGATTGTCCCACTGAGTTCTGAATGTCAGGATTGCCAGAGCAGCTACTGCCGGTGTGCTGTTTGGAAGAATTATCCTCCAGAATATGCTGAGCTCCCCGGAACCGTCGATTCGGGCGGCATCTATTATCTCGTCCGGGAAAGTCAACATGTACTGCCTCATTAGAAAGATCCCGAAAGCATTAGTCAAGAAGGGCATGATCAAACCAAGATAACTGTCCTGCATCTTAAGCGTTGTTGCAACAAGGTAGAGCGGGATCATGATCGCCTCAAAAGGGATCATCATCGTTGCCATTATGAGCAGAAATACTATGTTCCTTCCTCTGAATGGAAACTTGGCCAGCCCGTAGCCCGTCAATGCAGAGATTAGCACAGTAGTTAGTGAGATAGATCCTGCAACAATGAATGAGTTGAGGATATTCCGAGGATAGATGAAGTTCCCATCATTACCCTCAAGTGCGTGCCAGTAGTTCTGAACATACAGGTCCTTGGGAATCCACGGATACGGCATTCTTACAATATCCCTTGATGGCATCAGTGATGCCGTAAACATAAAGAGAGTTGGAGCAAGGATTAGCAACGCTGTAACAATCAGAAAGCCCCAGATCAGTATGTCAACAACAAGGGATTGCTCCTTCCTGGCTTTCATGGGCACCTCACGCATAATCAACCTCTCCTCCCGAACGACTGAACCTGAACTGCACCCACGTGAAGAAGAGCATCATCCCAAACAACAGCACACTCATCGCACTTGCCCTGCCGATGTTGTGGTCTCTTATGGCGGTGTTATAGATATTCAGCGTTATCACGTTAATAGGTCCTGTCGGTGCTCCTGACTCTGTGAACAGGTACTGAGTGCTGAAAGTCTTCAGACACTGAAGCATTGACATGATTGAAACAAGCACTGTAGTAGGTTTTAGAAGAGGAATCGTTATGTGCCAGAAATCCTGCCATCCGCTTGCCCCGTCGATTCTGGCAGCTTCATGCAGACTCTGAGGAATACTAGCAAGTCCCGTGATATAGATAACCGTAAAGTGGCCTATGTATTTCCAGAAATAGACGAGTATCGTTGATAGTCTTACCATGTTCGCCGTGGCCAGCCACTTGAAGTCTCGTCCCACAGTGCCCAACAGAGCGTTCATGCCCTGATTTGCCAGGCCCCTGGGGTCAAATATTAGAAGCCAGATTGCAGCAGCCACAACAGAAGAGAGCACTGCTGGCGAATAGAATATCATTTGAAAGAGTTTCTGAAATCTCCTTCTGGACATTATGAAAGCAGCAAGAACCAGTCCACAGATAACTATAGGTATGAAGGTTCCCAACGTGAAGATGAACGTCGCTCTTACCGAATTCCAAAAATCGGGAGACTTCAACAGGTACTCGTAATTAGCGAACCCAATGAAATCAGGTGGACGTAAAGAGAGGAGCCTCTTTCTGAACAGGCTCGTGTAGAACGCGTTTATTATGGGAAAGAACGAGAACAATGAAAAGAAAACCAGGGAAGGCAGAACGAGAAACCAACCCCATCTTGCCTTCTTGTGTTCTATCCCTCTGCTAAATAGCTTCTTCATGGGTTTGGCTCACCCCTCTCCTGGAATAATGAAGGCCCGTCACAAGAACGGGCCAGAAGCTCTTACCAGTACCTGTCGTCTATTACTTCCTGAACCTTTCTGCGAAGAGTGTTAAGCGCGGTGCGTGAGTCAACTCCGCTTAACATAACTGACTCAACCGCTTCCTTGATCAGTGATTGAATCTTTGCCGAATCTTCAGAGAAATAGACAACAGTTGCCTTCTCCAGGTCAGACATAAATACATCAGAATAGGGGTAGTTCTTGAACGTATCAGATTCCAGCAACTCAGCCGATGGCTGTACTATCGCGACTTTTTCCAGGTACTCCTCAGGGTGACTGAGCATGTAGGCGATAAACTTCCAGGCCATTTCCTGGTTTTCGGTCGGCTTCTGAGAGTTGACCATATAGTAATGGCCATAGTAGTGCCCGGGAACAACATTTACAGCATCCTCGAACTGTGGAAATGGAACAACCATGAACTCGCCGCTGTCATAGAAGGCCGGGTTGTCCGCCTTAATCCTGGCAATCTGGTAAAGCCCGGTCGTACACATTCCTATATCGTTGTTATCCATATTGAAGAGGCTTCTCGCGTTCTTGTAGGTCGGTGAGCCGAGGTTCAATCCGTTCGGACCCCACTCAGCCATGTAATCGAGGAACTTGAGCCAGGCTTCATCGTTAACGATAGCGGTCTTTTCATCATCGCTCAGGAGTTTTCCACCTAGCTGTTCTACCATTGGCATGAATGCAACCAGGTAGTACGGATATCTGAAATCAAACCCTCTCCGGGTGATAATGTCTCCTTCCCTGATTGTCAGTTTCTCTGCAACTTCCATCATCTCTTCCCAAGTCTTCGGGTAATCTGTCTCGGGATTAAGTCCGGCGTCCCTGAAAACCTTCTTGTTGATGAAGATGCACCAGTTGGTTATTTCAAGCGGAAGCCCATATATCTCGCCTTCGTACGTTACAGGGTCTAGTGTTCCCGGGAGATACGCACTTACAAGGTCTTCCTTTCCATCGTATCCTGCAGCAACATAGTTGACAGGTGCAACCCTCTGGTTGACGATGTAGGCGTACTCGTCTTCGATAGACATGTTAAAGATATCTGGGCCACGGTTGGCTGCAAATGCTGTCAGGATAAGCTCCTGAATCTTTGTCGAAGATTGAGTGACTCTCTTGATCACAACGTTGGGATAAATCTCCTGGAACTCCCGAATGTAACGTTCCTCAATTGGGGTCCTGTTTGGATCCTCATGCGTCCAGAATTCGAGGGTAATGATATTCCCTAGCAAGAGCGAAAACGTAGCAACAAGTACCAATAGAACAGCAAAGTAACTCCGACGGTTCATGAAAGATACCTCCCTTCGATTAGGAGCGGGTGCTCCATCTTCATCATACATCTGTAAAGAACACGCAAGAAATCTGCCTTTGCCTGATTTCGATCCGCCAGAGTTCTCTAACGGCGTTTAGAATCGATTTTCATATAAATACTTAGAACTATCAGATTTTCTTGGTATATATTAGAAGCATGAATAGATAGGCATTTGCACTATATAGCAGAGTCTTGATGAAGGTCATTGAGGAAGAAGAACAGATGTGACAAATCTGGATTTGCTTGACGACATAAATCTATAAGAGAACCCCCACAGATCCAGCTATCTGAAGGGGTTCTCTTATGTTTACTTGGTCCATCGGGTGGTCAGGGCGCGGGGATTTGAACCCCGGACCTCTGGTTCCCGAAACCAGCGTTCTACCGTCTGAACTACGCCCTGTCTTGCAGATTCTAACACAGTGATCAGACCTTTTCAATTGGCACATCCTGCTCGCAGTCACTGATAAAGCAGTTTGGAGGCCAGGTTTCGAGCTTGTTTGTCAACCCGAGAGTTGGCACGTTATAATATGCATACAGGCAGTAGATGAGAGGTGAGGCTCATAAAGAAGTCTCTGATGATTATATCAGTAGTGTTTTTGGCAGCAACGCTATCTTTTTCAGTCGTTAGAATAGGCGGTCAGCTTGTCTATGACCCTCTTTCAATCCATTATCCTGGCTATGACGGTACTGTTTCTTTCAACGACGACAATTACAATCCCTACCATTACGATGCAAAACTCGATCCCGTATCAAGAGACAAGGCCTTGACTGCCACGTTCGACATAGTCTTCTTGAGTGATGAACATGTGTTTCGTTACTCACATGGTGTTGCTCCAGGTCTGCTGTATGGCAGAAGTGACTTCCGTTTTGGAAGGAGACTGGGGTTATCTGAGTTTGGAGTTCTCTTCTCCTATATGAGCTTCGATCACACTAAACTCATAGCGGAAAAACTCTCATGGTCAGGACATCCCGTGTACTTTGATGACATGCGTTTCATCCCTTCAGACACCTCTCTGTACTTGAGAGAGCGTTTGACACTATTAGCTACGGGATTCTATGCAGGAGCGCAGCTTGGTGATCTATATCTTTCTGCTTCCGTTCATTTGCCTTTTCTAACTATTGGACGTGCCTATAGCGATCTGATCATCTCAGATGGCTACAAGAGCGTAGTGTATTCGCTTGCTCCGGGCTCTTCCGAAGGACTCTCTCTAGATATGTCTGTGTTTTCGTTCTACTTAGGAGTATCTCTGCGAATACTGTAGTTGTCAACCTTTTTCTGTTCAAGAATAAACAACCTAAAGGAGGTATGTAGCATGAAGAGAACGATACTGTTAATAAGTCTAATCATCCTGGTACTTGGAGGGATGGCGATTGGGCGAGTACTCGTGGTTGGAACGAGCGCTGATTTTCCACCGTTTGAATATGTAGAAGACGGAGAATTCGTCGGATTTGACATGGACCTCATAAGAGCGATAGCCGACGTAGCGGGGCTGGAGATCGAGATTGTAGACATGAGCTTTGATTCATTGATTCCAGCACTTGCGGCCGGCCAGCTGGACATCGTAGTAGCGGGCATGACAATAACAGAAGACAGGCAGAGAGCGGTAAGCTTTTCTGATCCTTACTGGACAGCAGACCAGAGTGTTGTAGTGAGAGAAGACTCAGAAGAGACCCTCACGGTACTCTTTGGCAACAAAAGGATAGGCGTTCAGACAGGGACAACGGGAGATTTGTGGGTAGAAGAGAATGTGCTTGACACAGGCATACTTACAGGAAGACTCGTCAGGTATGACACATTTGTCATGGCGATGACCGACCTTGCAAACAGGAACATCGATGCGATAGTTCTTGACTCACCTGTTGCAGAAAGATTTGCTGCACAAAGACCCGTGAGAATCGTTGGCATAATCGTAACAGGAGAGAACTACGGAATAGCGGTAAGAAGAGGAAACGAACAACTGGTAAACACAATAAACGAAGCACTGAGAACCCTTGAAGAAACTGGAAAGATGGGAGAACTGGTAGAGAAATACTTCCAGTAAGAGCCATACCCACAACAAGGTAGGGGAAAGAGATCGACCAACTGACGCTGATACTTGACTCATTACCTGCACTACTAAGAGGACTCGTAGTAACACTAAACCTCACAGTACAGTCATTGGGGCTGGGGCTGATTCTTGCCCTGCCCCTTTCATTTGCACAGAACTACGGGCCGAAACCAGTGAAAATGATTGTCTCTGCGTACGAGAAATTCTTCAGAAGCATACCAGAACTCGTAATACTCTTTCTGGTATTCTATGGTCTACCAAGGGTAGGATTCAGAATACCGGCTTTCACAGCCTTTGTCCTGGGCTTTGGATTAAGAAGCGCAGCATACCAATCCCAGATATTCAGAGGAGCCATACAATCAGTCAGCTCCTCACAAATGCGAGCAGCACGATCCATGGGCATGAGCAACCTCCAGGGCTTTGTTCACGTAATCCTGCCACAAGCATTTAGAATAGCTTTACCCCCATGGACGAACGAATTCACCATAGTCCTCAAAGACTCCTCGCTTGCATATGCAATCGGAGTAACCGAAATGCTCAGACAGGGCTCATACGTAATAGCGACACACTACGAACCCATGCTCATATACCTTACCGTTGCAGTCATATACCTTGGAGTGACCCTGACAGCAAACAAAACACTTGGATATTTGGAAAAGAGACTGGCCTTACCGGGCTTTGAAATGAGGGAGCCGATAAGATGAGCGAAAAAGAGCCACTACTGAGAATAAACGATCTGCACAAAGCCTTTGGGAAAAACGAAGTACTCAAAGGAATCTCCTTTGAAATGCACAAAGGAGACACCAAAGTAATAATCGGCCCCAGTGGGACAGGAAAAAGCACACTGATCGCGTGCATAAACCACCTGGTTACCCCGGACAAAGGTCAAATATGGCTAGAAGGAGAAGACACAGTAACTGCGAAAAACATAAACAAGATAAGACAGAAGATAGGATTCGTATTTCAGGACTTTGGACTATTCAACCACCTTACAGCACTGAAAAACGTAATGATAGGGCTTGTCAAAGTCAAGAAAACACCAAAAGACAAGGCAAGAAAACGTGCCATGGAAGAGCTTGACCGAGTAGGCCTGTCAGACCAGGCAAAATCATACCCTGCACAGTTATCCGGGGGACAGAAACAACGCGTGGGAATAGCCCGTGCCTTGGCAATGGATCCCAAAATAATACTCTTTGACGAACCAACATCAGCACTGGATCCCGAACTGATCGGAGAAGTGCTCCATGTTATGCAGGATCTTGCCCAAAGTGGAATGACCATGCTGGTTGTAACACACGAAATGGGATTTGCACGAACAGTATCCAACGAAATCATATTCATGGAACATGGCGTGATCGTTGAACAGGGCACTCCCGAAAAACTCTTCAAGAATCCCGAAAACAAGAGAACAAAAGAATTCCTCTTCAAACTCGAAGACCTGTATGGAGAAGGTGAATAACCTTGTTCTCCATAATGGCAGAAATAATCACCAATCACTGGCAGACATTACTGCGTGGCCTTGGGGTAACACTACAGCTCACCCTGGCTTCTGTTGTCATAGGTTTCTTCCTGGGTATATTACTCGCACTTGGAAGAGTCTATGGCAATAGACTTATATATGGGATATGCACAGTCATAGTTGAAGTCATTCGTGGTACACCCCTACTTGTACAGCTCTTCATCCTTTACTACGGACTACCAGCATACGGGATACGCCTTGGAGCTGTTGCCTCTGCGATCATAGCCTTTTCGATAAACAGTGGTGCTTACCAGGCAGAATACCTGAGAGGATCAATACAATCACTTGAGAAGAATCAGATGCTTGCTGCGAGATCAATAGGTATGACAAGACCACAGGCGATAGCACTGATTGTGCTCCCCCAGGCATTCAGAAGAGTGATACCCGCATGGACAAACGAGTTCATATATCTGCTGAAATACACTTCACTGGCATACATAGTGGGAGCACCAGAACTCATGGGTGTGGCAAAAATCATAGGCAGCAGAATATACTTCTACTTCGAGGTCTATCTCATTGTTGCTTTCATCTACCTGGCCGTTGTGATTGTCTTCACCAAGATTTTCGATATTGTAGAGAAGAAGTTCAAGATCCCTGGCCTGGAGACTATTAGATAAGGGTGTGAGTGCTCTGATAATCATAGACGGGCGTGATCTAAGGATCGATAGTGTTTTCAGAGTTGCTTGTCTGGAAGAAAATGTCGAAATTGACATAGCGGTCGAAGAACTGCTTGCTGAAAGGAGAGCATCTCTGATCGACCAGATCTCGGATCAGGTTATCTATGGAGTGAACACAGGCTTTGGCGCTCTCGCAGACAAGAAAATCTCTCAATCAGATATTGACACACTCCAGAAGAACATCATTATGTCTCACTCGGCTGGTGTGGGTGAACCGCTTTCTGAAGAGCTTGTTCGCTCAATAATGCTTGTACGTGCCAATTCTCTGTGCACTGGCTACTCGGGTTGCAGGATAGATGTTGTCAAGAAGCTCGTGGATATGCTCAACAAAAAGATTACACCTGTGGTGCCCTCTGCAGGATCTGTGGGCGCAAGTGGCGACCTGGCTCCTCTTTCACATATTGCCCTGGCTGCAATAGGTATGGGAAAGGTTATTTTCAATGGTAAGAGAATGCCTGCTATACAGGCAATGAATGAAGCGGGAGTTGAACCTCTGGTACCAAAGGCGAAAGAAGGGCTGAGTCTTATAAACGGCACAGCTTTCATGACAGGAATAGGGGCTCTTGCGCTTCATGTGTTTTCGAAGCTCTTCGAGCAGGCTATACTGGTCGCTGCAATGTCAACTGACGCACTTCTCGGGAGCACGTCACCGTTCGACGAACGGCTAAACCAGGCGAGACCGCATCCTGGTCAGATCCATGTGGCACGTAGAATGAGAGAGATTCTTTCGGATAGCGAAATCAGGCGATCTCATCTTGATTGTGACCGTGTTCAGGACCCCTATACGTTGAGAGCAATCCCCCAGGTCTATGGAGCAGTCTACGACACCTACTTGCACGCACTTAAAGTCATCGAGACGGAGCTGAACTCAGCGACCGACAATCCGCTTATCTTTGACAAAGATGTGATCTCGGGAGGGAACTTCCATGGTGAGCCAGTCGCACTTGTCCTTGATTTCATGTCTATTGCCCTTAGCGATATGTGCAATATGATGGAAAGAAGGATCGACAGGCTGGTTAATCCTGCTCTAAATGACCTTTCGCCGTTCCTTGCGGCTGGAAAGGAAGGGCTGAACTCTGGATACATGCTGTGGCAATACACTGCCGCCGCACTCGCATCAGAGAACAAAACACTTGCTCATCCTGCATCAGTTGACTCGATCCCGACAAGCGGTTTCCAGGAAGACCATGTCAGTATGGGCGCATGGGCTTCAAGAAAACTCTGGCAGATAATCAAGAACTGGGAGAGTATTCTTTCAATAGAGACAGTTCTTGCATACAGAGCCCTGGAAGCAAGGAGACCGAAACATTCCGGGGAACAAATCGAAGAGCTGTTCTCGCTGTTATCGGAGATCCTGCCCAAACATGAAGGAGACAGAGATTACGGAGAAGAGTTCGAGGCTGCCTTGAGACTCCTAAAGAAGCGTGCCTCACTGTAATTAAAAAAAGGGCCAATGGCCCCTGGTGCCGGAGGCGGGACTTGAACCCGCACAGGCGGTATGCCCACATGAACCTGAATCATGCGTG
>CAZSXB010000019.1:31066-33659 GCA_964611155.1 uncultured Thermotogaceae bacterium | reverse complement strand
AGTGCCCAGAATTCAGGCGTTTGTGTTAGCATTATATTTGCGGATGAGGGTGAGAAGTGTGAATGAATGCCTGAAAGATATTCTCTTGAGTTTTAGCTCAAGACCTTCGGCTAGTTTAAGAAAGAGACTCAAAGATTTTCTGGAGCGATTTGAGGTAGACCGGCGAAATCGTCTATATGCTATAGGAATAGACCATATGTGTTCGATTCTAACCGGCAAACCTCATCTGATAGATGTCGTAAGCGACAATGAGCTTCTGCAGAGTCTCTTCTATCTCTCGTATTTCTTTGCTCTCAACTCAAAAGATCGCCTATCATACCTTGTTTCGTGTGCCGGAATATCCTTGCTGAAGCGGGAGAAGATAGACAGTGTACTAGCTGTCAAGATGAAAATCCTTCACATGATGACTTCCTTCGAGATGGGCTATGCTGCGGAGACCTTGAGGTGGTACAGGCAGCTTATGTCTATCAGTGATGAGATCGCTTCGAAAATGAAAAGCGTTGTGCACTTTGAGCTATACAATGATCTGGGACTTGTTTCCAAGCTATTCACGGGCGAAGATCCAATGGTCTTCTACAAGAAAGCCCTTAGCTACGCAGGAGATGCGGTCGAGAGAGCGATGGTTCAGATGAACATGGCCAATCATCTTTATGATGAGAGGGATTTCCAATCTGCTCTGAATATCGCAAGACGAGTCGAGGTAATGTCCCACTCGCAAGAGATTTCCAAACCTGCTTATATTAGAGGAAACGCGCTTGTCTGTCAACTGAAAATCCATCTTCAGACTGGAAATCTACAGGCAGCTACATCAGTGGTCGAGAAGCTGGAAAAGCTTAGCTCTGACTTCCCGGAATGGCTGGACGAAATGATCGCGCATGTCTTTCTAGGCCATTACTATATTGCAGTTGGCAAACAGAGGGAAGCTGAAAAGTACCTGAGGCTTCTTGAAAGCTCTTCCAATGCCGCCAAGACCAAATACATCGAAGGAGAGATCCTTGTTCTGAGTGCTGCCATTCTTAACAGATCGGGCGAGAAATTCAAGGCTCTCGAAAGGCTGGTTAAGGCGTTCGACTATCTGGGTATATACAAAGTGGTGTCCCCTCACCTGCGCGACTTTGTAAGTAATCTTCTGCAGAGTATAATAGGCATCTTCAGAGACCTGATTAGCGAACTGGAAGCCAAAGATAATTACACTGCTCTTCACACATTGAGAGTTTCAAAGATCTCATATGCTGTGGGCAAAGAGCTCTGCTTGTCGAAAGTTGATCTCTTCTATCTCGCCCTGGGAGCTATGCTTCACGACTATGGCAAAGTTGACATTCCAACTTCGATCCTGAATAAGCCGGCTGAGCTAACGAAAGAGGAATTTGAGGTAGTGAGAAGACATCCCGCAATGGGGGCACGTTATCTCGAGAATCTTGCGTTTCCTGAAGAAGTCAGAAATATCGTTCTGAGCCACCACGAGAGAAATGACGGGCTCGGTTACCCGCAAGGCCTAAAGGATGGTGAGATTCCTCCTCTTGTTCAAATAGTGGCGATCTGTGACGTCTATGATGCTCTCACCACAGACAGACCTTACAGATCTGCACAGGAGAAACTTGATGCCATGGCCTATTTGGAAGAACAGGGTGAGACAATTGTTGAACCGGCAATATTCGAAGCATTCGCAAACGCTCTAGAATCAAGCGAATACGAGACAACTCTAGAAGAATTCGAGAATGTTTGGAACGAGATCCTGTTTGGATTGTTTCTCAGAGAAAAAAATGGGGCTATTGCCCCATACGAGCCATAACACACTGTATTCTCTACAAGAAGTATTCAATTTTACAAGACTCTATTTTGTACTTTGATTTCCGGCATTATTTTCAAGTACAGAGTGCTCCTGTCAAAAGAACCACTCAATCAGAACCATGAATATCATTTGGAGAAACTACCAGACCACTGACAAGCCGAATTCGGCTCAAGAACTATCAGGTAAGCTCCTCTTCGTGATTAGGATTTTTCCACATACCTGGTCCAGAGTTTATTGTCATGTCTTCAGTATTTCTATAGCTAAGAGGTCCAGCGAAAACGCCAACGGCAAAAAGCCCAATAACAAGCAATACAATAAGTTTCTTCACACTAATTACCCCCTTAATCGGATGTTGTCAATCAAACATTCTTACTGATCCTTACTCTGCTTACTTGCTTTTCGTTATTCCTCTTCATCATCAGGCACTTTCCACATATAGCACACCTCCTGATCGACTGATGAAAACATACCTTATCCTAGCGAGTTGAACACAATTCAACTTTACGACTGATAGGTATGCTCATTCTAACACTCCACCTGTGTATTTTCCAAAGTCTCATAATACACGCTTTGGAGGCGCTTCAAGGAGTATTTTTCATCTAATCATATGTAATCGATCATCATGAACGATTATGGCATATTTTGGATATGATAGATTGTTTCATGTGAATCCGTATAATCTATTTCATCATTCGATTGAAGTCATATACTGACCGAAGGTTGCTGTTGCAGACGTTTGGGAGTCTGGTATAGGAATCGTAACTGACTTAATGTGCTGTTAGTGATATTCCATGTAAGATT